>JBAXCX010000013.1:0-35011 GCA_037141255.1 Actinomycetes bacterium
TAGCTAGGACTAGCGGGCTCAACGTCACTACAGGAACCCTGAGCGATGTGCACGAAGCCGCTCACTCATTTGATGCGATCACGATGTGGGACATCGTGGAACACGTTCCCGACCCAATCGCACTGCTGAGTCAGGCGCGCGAACTGCTTTCCGAAAGCGGCTGGCTCTGGTTGACGACCCCAAACGTCGACGGGCTGTTTCCCCAAGCCTCGCTTCGAGTAGCCAGCCGCGTCGACAAGTCGCCACACCCAGAACCGCCGTATCACCTGATGCAGTTCTCTGAGCAAACAATCACCGATGCCCTACATCGAGCAGGGTTCGAGCAAGTGGTCGTGAAACAACAGAGCATTCCTCTGAGTTACAGCTTTGGGTCACTCCAGAAAATGCTGACCGATCCCAGGCGACTCGTCTACGCAGCGGCCTTTGCACCACTTGCATTTCTTGGACCGCTGATCGGAAGGGGGGAGACGATGCTCATCGCAGCGAAACCGGCTGCACAACAAGCCCCAATCGACCTGCGCCAAGAAGAAGACCTAACTGATCTCACCGAGACAGCAACCACTCCACACCTTGAAACGCTCGATACCCCAAGTAAATCACCACAGCTATAAGCAGTAGCCAGAAATGCCAAGGAACCTTTGGGTCCTTCTCTTCTTCTCTCGGAGGCGCATCCGATTGAATCAGAGTGGGCGCATCCTCGGGGTTGGCCACATGGTGACCCTCGGGGCAATCGCCTTCGGCAGAGAGCGTGGAAGGCGTATAAAAACGATCGCAAGGTTCGCAATATGGCATGAGTTGACCAGACCTCAGACTGGTGGAACGCCGTGGCGACGTGATGAGAAATGTCGGTTCTTGCCTGAAGCCCGAAGCAGCCTGCGATGGACCTCGGAGCGAAGATCCTCCCAGTTGACGATCCCGTCGATTACTAACTCCGAAGCTAGTCGCAGCAGATCAACGTCCTCTTCATAGAGGCGGCGTTGTTCCATCACAAAGGCCTCACGCTCAACTAAGTCTTCGATAGCGGCGATCTTGTTAGCAAACACGGCGTTCACCGCAGCTTCAGGACCCATCACTGCAATCTTGGCAGTAGGAAGTGCCAACGTGGCCTCTGGCTCGAAGGCCGGGCCGCTCATTGCGTACAACCCGGCACCGTAGGCTTTGCGAACGACAACCGAAATTTTGGGCACAGTTGCCTCGGACACGGCGGTGATCATCTTTGCGCCGTGACGAATAATTCCTTCGCGTTCCACCTGAGTGCCGATCATGAACCCCGGCACATCAGCCAAGAAAATCAACGGGACGTTGAACGCGTCGCAGAGCCAAATGAATCGAGCAGCTTTGTCGGCCGAATCAGTAAAGATCACGCCGCCCTTATGCATCGGGTTGTTCGCAACGATTCCGACTGGGCGACCTACAAGCAGCCCAAAACCGATCAACATCTCTGGGGCGAAGAGCGGCTTGATCTCGAAGAAGGATTCGGCGTCGAGTAGTCCCTCGAGCACATCGTGCATGTCGTAGCCCATCGACTCCTCGGCGGGAACGATCTGAGGATTCAACTCTCGGCTGGGAGGGGTCGCCTCGTAAACCGGCGGGTCCTCGGTCCAACGAGTGGGCAGATACGTCAGGTAGGCCCGGGCCTGTTCAATTGCGTCTTCGTCGTCCTCGGCAAGATTGTCTCCGCAGCCAGACACGGTGGCGTGCATGCGGGCGCCCCCTGTCTCTTCGAGCGTCGCGATCTCGCCGATGACCATCTCGGCCATGCGCGGAGACCCCAAATACATCGACGCGTTGCCCTCGACCATGATCACGATGTCGGTAAACGCCGGAATATAGGCACCACCGGCAGCTGAGGGGCCGAATAGACAACAGACTTGGGGAACCTTTCCAGAGAGCCTGACCTGGTTATAGAAAATGCGTCCCGCTCCACGCCTGCCTGGGAACAGTTCAACCTGATCAGTGATGCGCGCACCAGCCGAGTCCACCAACCACACCACGGGAAGCTCATCACGAAGGGCAGTCTCGGTAAGCCGCACAATCTTCTCAACCGTACGAGCGCCCCAAGAACCAGCCTTGACCGTTGGGTCATTGGCCATGATGCACACGGGTCGGCCGTCAACCAATCCAACTCCGGTAACCACACCGTCGGCCGGAAGGTTCGGATCCATCTCTGGGCCATAGGCGCTGTTCGCCAGCAACTGATCCTCGACAAAGCTGCCCTCGTCGCAGAGCAGATCAATGCGATCGCGCACAAACAGTTTGTTCTGCTTGGCCAGCTTTTCGGCGCCTGATTCAAGGTTTCCCTGAAGGGCCCGAGCCGTGGCCTGCTCGATGCGATGTACCTGATTCTCCGTCATGGACGTCCCATCACTTGCCAGTTTTCTTGTCTGCAGACACAGCAGAGATCAGATCAATTACGAATCAATCGAGATGAGGTCCACGGTAAACACCAGCGTTTCGTTTGGTGCAATTCCGCTACCAGGGGGAGGATTAGCGCCGTAGGCCTGGTCACCTGGAATAACCAAGGTTCGCCGGCCGCCCTCTTTCATGCCAACGAGTCCGGTTCCCCAACCTGCAATCACCTGATTGAGACCAAAGCTGATTGGCTCGCCACGCGACCAAGAAGAGTCGAAGACCTTGCCAGTAGACGCAGATGCACCCGTGTAGTGAACAGTGACAGTGTCACCTGGTTTGACGGCCTCGCCGGTGCCAACCACATCATCGACAATGACGAGTTCTGTAACTGGATCAGTGGCCTTCAGCGTTGGTTCGCCGCGATCTTCTGCGACAACCAAGAACTCGCTCTTTGCAGTCGTCGTTGTTGACGAGTCGGCTGAGTCTGAATCGCTAGAACATGCTCCAAGGAGCACAACTGCACAGCACAGCGAGGCTGCGCCCAACATTGACCGAACTGAACGGGTAGAACTTTTCACGTCACACTCCACTGCTTTGGTGGCGCTTAGCGCCAAGAAACGTCAACAAGATCAACGGTAAAGACAAGCGTCTCATTTGGCGCAATGCCTGCTCCGGGAGGAGGGTTGGGCCCGTACGCCATCGCACCTGGAATCACCAGGGTTCGGCGGCCTCCAACCTTCATTCCGAGCAGGCCCTCACTCCAACCTTGGATTACCCCATTGAGCAGAAAGCTAATGGGTGCTCCGCGATCCCAAGAGGCGTCAAACTGGCTGCCCGAGGATGCAGAAACGCCGACGTAATGCGCGGTCACTGTTGCTCCAACTGTGACTTCGTCACCCTCGCCGATGACCTCGTCAGTAATGACGAGTTCGGTGACTGCATCTGTTGCCGACAGCTGTGGTTTGCCGCGGGCTTCGATCTGTTCTTGTACTTGACTCACGTGAAACTCCTTGGCGAACACTCGCCCTAGGTGCTGGCTGATCCAGCTAGAGATTGGCAACGGGTTCCTATGGTAGAACCCTCAGTCCCCTCGGCGGCGAACCCGTAGCTTGATTGGTGTCGCCGGCAAGTGAAATTCATCTCTGATCTGTCGCTCGATATAGCGCAGATAGCTTGCCGGGACGATCTTGTTGGTAAAGAGCGTAAAGGTTGGAGGATCGGTAGCGCCCTGAGTGGCGTAGAGGATCCGGCCGCCGTGTGGAGCCGGCTGAGCCTGCTGTGCACGGCGAATCAGGTCGTTGACTTTACGAGTCGGAATCCGGGTCTCATACTGCGAGATTGCCTCACCAAGCGCCGGAAGCAGACGGTGCACTCCCCTGCCATTGAGCGCAGAAACTCGTAGCACTGCCGCATCACCCAGAAAGTGCATCTTCTGTCCCATCTGGTACAGCACGTCCTGGCGAGCTGCTTCATCAAGGAGTTCCCACTTGTTGAGTACCACGATGATTGGGCACCCTGCACCGTCAACCCGCTCGGCTAGCCGCTGATCTTGGTGGGTGATCCCCTCTGTTGCGTCGATGACGAGCAACGCCACGTTTGCCTTATCAACGGATTTCAACGCCCGCACCATCGAGAAGTACTCGGTGCCGTCATCAATTCGTGACTTGCGGCGCATACCTGCTGTGTCAATGAAGCGCAGAGGCCCCACCTCGGTCTCGACCACAGTATCGACACTGTCTCGGGTGGTTCCCGGCATGTCGTGCACGACGGCGCGGTCCTCGCCGATCAGGCGGTTGAACAGAGTTGACTTGCCGACATTGGGACGACCGACCAATGCAATAGAGGTGATCCCGTCATCATTTTCAGCTGCGATTTCTTCTTCAGTGGGCTCAGGCTCAGGGAGGAACGCAATGATCTGATCCAACATGTCACCAGTCCCGCGACCGTGCAAAGCAGAGATTCCGATCGGGTCGCCGAGGCCAAGTGAGAGAAGCTCCCACACCCCAGCCTCGTGACGTTGGTCGTCCACCTTGTTTGCAATTAACAGGACAGGAGCGGTGGCCTGACGCAACAGTTCGCCCACGCTCGCATCCTCGTCGGTAACACCAATAGCGGCATCAACAACGAACAGAATCACGGCAGCTTCTTTGATCGCCTGCTCGGATTGGCGGCTGACCTTCTTGTCGAGGGAGTTACCTCCAACCATCCAACCGCCCGTGTCGACAAGGCGAAACTCATAACCCAGCCACTCGGCCTGAACCTCTTTGCGGTCGCGGGTCACCCCGGATTTCTCTTCGACAATTGCAATGCGTCGGCCAAGAATCCGGTTCATCAAGGTGGACTTGCCAACATTGGGTCGTCCCACAATGGCAACAAGTGGAAGCCGGTCAGTGCTCGTCATCAGGCATCCGTTTCTGAGCTAGGAGTTCGGTTGTCCGTCAATGGCTCAAGCGCTTCTCGCAGAGCAACGCCGTCAGTAGGAATAATTTCAACGGGTCGTGGCAAGTCTGCAGGGGTGAGTCCATCTAGGAAGCGGCCTTGAGATAAACACACATCGGGCAGCAAGTAACGATGCCCGACAGGCTCCAGAGCCAGCACTCGCTGTAAATCCTCTCCCACCATGAGACCAGCCACAGAGATGTTGCCACCGAAGAACTGATTGTCGACAGTAACGATGCGCACATCTGTCCTGTTTAGGGTGCTGAGCAAAGGAGCTAGGACTTGCGCCCCATACTCACCAGTCAGAATGCCGACTGGAGCAGTTCGTCTGGGTAGCAACTGCAGAAGTGTTTGACCGCCCTCGGACTCATGCACAGTTCGCGGAGCGCGATACCCCACTGCCGGGGCACCATCAACGGACGCAAAAAAGCCGGGCTGAACGCCGATTCCCTCTGCTGCCCCGCCATGGAATTCCATTTCAAAGGCTCGAGCCATTCCGATGCCATCCTCGTGCATGGAAAAATCGCCGTAGGTGCCTGCGGGTGGAAACGGCATTCCTGCCAGCAAGTAGTACTCATCTGCGGCGAACACCATGCGTCGGCCAATCGCTGCAAGAAAAACCTCTTGCCACGCGTCGACTGTCTCGACCACAAATCTGGCTTCTTCTTGGGTGTGCGCCCGCATGCGCTTTTCGGAACTGTAGGAACTCACTCCGAGCGGGACCACCGCAACATCGGCAAGCTCTGGGTACTCATCAAGCACACCACATAGCGTGTCGACCAGCGCCGCCCCGTCGTTGACGCCCGGGCAGACCACGACTTGCCCGTGCACCTGTATCTGATGATCCAACAGGGCCCGAAGCCACCGCAGACTCATCGCAGCGCGCCGATTTCGCAGCATCTCAGTGCGAAGTTCGGGGTTGGTTGCGTGAATGCTCACATAGAGCGGCGACAATCCCTCGGTCACCACGCGCTCAAGATCGGCCTCGGTGAATCGCGTAAGTGTCGTGAAGTTCCCGTAGAGGAACGAGAGTCGGTAATCATCGTCCTTCAGGTACAAGCTGCGTCGCATCCCAGGAGGAAGCTGATAGATGAAGCAAAACTCGCAGTGGTTATCGCAGGTGCGCACCTCATCAAACACGGGGGAATCGATCTCGATACCCAGCGGAGTGCCCGGAGGTTTCAGCACGTCAAAGGTCAGTTCCAGCCCATCCCTCAAAAGATCAAGCGAGACCTCGATCTCATCGGTCAGCACCCTGTACTCAATGATGTCGCGAACAGGTCGACCATCCACCGCAATGACCTGATCTCCCGGAAGGATCCCAAGCAGGTCTGCCGGAGATCCAGATGTCACTGCGACAATAGTTGCAACTGATGATGCAGCAGCAGGGCTCGATTCAAGGGCTGAGGGGGATTGCATGGCCTCGCAATGCTACTAGACAGCACCCTGATGGACCTCGGGCGCGTTTCCGTGCAAAACTTATGGTTTGAATGGCGACGGGGAGATGTGAGATGAAAAGAACCGGCTTTGGAACCTTTTCGGTGCTTGCGGTAGTGCTTGTATTGGCCGCTGCTTGCGTACCGGCTCCGCCCCAGCCTGCGACGGGCATCAACCCAAACTCAGCACCTCGAGCGGGAGAGGCTGCCTATGCACAGCACGGACCCTTCGAGGTTGGCGTGACTACGTTGCAGATGTCTGATCGCAAAGTAGAGGTCTGGTATCCGGTCAACCCGCAAGACATTGGGACAGCTCCCCGAGACGAATACTTCATTCGCGATTACGTCAGCACTGCGTTCGACAAGTTACTCCCGGCCGATGTGAATCCACCCTTTGTTACGGATGCAACCCGCGACGTTCCAGCTAGTGACGGTGGTCCGTTTCCGCTTGTGCTGTTCTCACACGGATTTGCTAGCTATCGCACGCAGTCAACTTCACTCACGACTCACCTGGCGAGTTGGGGGTTTGTGGTGATCTCTCCGGACTATTTGGAGCGGGGATTGCGAAGCGTGCTGGGTGAGCCTCCAGCTTCACCTCGCGCAGATACGACTATCGCTGATGAGGCAATCAGCTTGATTCGTTCTGAGAATCTGAGTGCAGGCGGGCCTCTTGAGGGCCGCGTTGACTCCACCTCGGTCTATCCCATTGGCCATTCCGCAGGCGGCGGCACCTCGCTTCGTTTGCTGGAGCGAGCGGATGTTCATTCGGTTATTCCCATGGCCTCTGGGTACAGCCTGCTTTCACAGTTGAATGGCAGCTTGACCCTTCCTGCAGGAAAGTCCATTGCGTGGATTGGTGGCGTTCGCGACGGGATCGCAGCAATTGCTGACATCCGCCGCGGGTTTGATTACACCCCAGGCGAGCGCAAGCTGATAGAGCTTTCGGGTGCTGGCCACAACAATGCCTTTACCGATATCTGTGAGATTGGTGAAGGTGGAGTTGCTGCCCTTGCCCTGAGTACTGGCATCCCTATTCCGAGTTCGTTGTTGGCGCTCGGCGATAACGGCTGCAAGGTTCCCCCGTTCCGAGATTCCCCAGATGTCTGGCCAGAGGTTCGCCACTTTGTGACTGCAGAGCTTCGTTACCGGTCAGGACTCGACGCTCAGCCAGTTGGTTTAGGAGACCAAGTGCTGACCAGCTTCGACGATATTGCGCGCTACCGTCACAACCCATGAGTCGAGTTGAACCATGAGCTACCTACCGTGACACAACGTGTGGACCAAGTATTGCTTGCCGCACCTCGTGGATTCTGCGCCGGGGTCGAGATGGCCATCAAAGCCCTTGCATGGATGGTCACCTCATTCGATGGACCGATCTACTGCTATCACGAGATTGTGCATAACCAACGTGTTGTCAGGCAGTTCGAAGAGCTCGGCGTGGTCTTTGTAGACAGCATCTCCGAGGTTCCAGAAGGTCGACCAATTATGTTGTCAGCCCATGGGTCAGCCCCAGAGGTTGTCACTCAGGCTCGTGAGCGAGGCGGATTTGTTGTGGACGCCGTCTGCCCGCTCGTAACAAAGGTGCATCACGAGGTCAAAGTCCGTGCCGGCAAGGGCTACTCGATTGTCTACATCGGCCATGAAGGCCATGAAGAGGCTGTAGGCACAATGGCCGTAGCCCCCGAATCGGTGCACCGGGTTGAATCCCTAGAAGAGGTAGCGGCGCTCCCTGCGTTTGAAACTCCCGTGGCGCTCCTCGCTCAGACCACCCTGTCGCATCGCGATTGGGCACAGGTTGCAGAAGCGACTCAAGCTCGCTTCCCAGACATGTGGATGCCCGGTCACTCGGACCTGTGTTTTGCAACTACGAATCGCCAGTCTGCCTTGATGCAAATTGCCGATCGCTGCGATGCAATCATCGTGATTGGGTCAGCGAACTCTTCGAACACAGTTGCTCTTGAGAAGTTGGCTCGCTCGGCCGGATGCGAGGCGGTGTACCGAATCAATGCGCCCGAGGAACTACCCGTTGGCCTAAGCGGCATAGTGGGCGTGACTGCGGGTGCATCGGCACCCGAAGAACTGGTCGAAGCGGTTCTCGACCGCCTAAGTCCGCTCAACGGAGTCGAAGAGGTGCGAATTACGGAGGAAGAGGAGTACTTCCCTCCCCCGCGCAACCTGCGTGAATTGCTCGGCGCTATAGATCAGATCGGCAGCTTTGGTCTTGGTGGGGACCCAACCATTCAGGTCAACTCGGGCGACCGGGAGCTCTCTGCAAGCTCAGTGTTAGCCAGCTTGGCCTGAACTGGTCTGACTGTGGCTCGAAGCAGCCGTGAACGATTGTTGCAGATCAACTTTGATGCGCTCGCTCAACTCAGTGACACTGTGTCGAGGAACCCTGCCCTCTAGTGGCACCTCCGGGTAAATCGGCTCGCCGATTACAACCGAAACACGAACTCGACGAGGGAATTTTGCACCTGGCGGAAGTGCTTGCTCTGTTCCGCCTAAGGCAACGGGAAGAACCGGCACTCGATATCGACAGGCAATCCAAGCGGGGCCCTCGTGAACCTCTGCAATCAGTGGTCCAGACCTTCGCGTTCCCTCGGGGAACATCAACAACAAGTCGCCATGTGCCAGGGCCTGCTCGCAGCACCGAAGGGCAGCCCGATCGGCGTGTCCTCTGCTCACGGGGAAGGACCCCATCTTTTCTAGGAAGCTGCCCATCCATGCATGCTGCCAGAGTGACTCTTTGGCCATGCATCGAAGTATTTGTTCAGACGGCAGAGCTGCCCCAATCAAGAACACATCCAAGTTTGAGCGGTGCACTCCAATCACAAGGTAAGGGCCGTCGATAGGGATTTTGTCGCCCCCATGAACGCTCAAGCGAAAGTAACTCCGCGCCAGCAAGCTGACCACCTTGCGGATCGAGCGATGAACCATGCGGCCCGAGTTGCTCATCGGCGCCACCTCGTGGCGGCCTTGGGTGTGCGGCTGGTTAGAGGCAGCGCCGCTCGAATCCTGTTGCACCCCGGTGCCACTGGATTCGAGCGGATTCTTCACGATCTGCTCTCTACGAGTGCAGCTAATAACTCGACGACTTCATCAATCTCAATTGTGGATGTGTCGATACTGATCGCGCCATCGGCCTCGACGAGCGGACTGTCGGCTCGGCCTCGATCAGCTGCATCGCGGCGCGCAATGTCTGCAGCTACTTGGTCATATTCCAAGTCGGTCATCTCTTTGGCTCTGCGCTGGGCGCGAACCTCGGGCGAGGCTGTCAGAAAAACCTTCAGGATTGCGTCGGGGAAAACCACTGACCCAATATCTCGACCTTCGATCACTCCTCCACCGTGTTGGGTGGCCCAACTGCGCTGACGTGCCCGCAACTGCTCACGTACAACAGGGTTCGAGGCCACCATGCTGACAGCGCGAGAGACCTCGGGTCCGCGAATCTCTAGGGTTGCGTCAACCCCGTCCACAGTGACCACGCCGTCTATAACGGACATCTCTACTGTGGCTGCAAGTCGACCGACCGGATCTGGGTCTGCCGGGTCGATCTGTCTGCGAATTGCAGCGAAGGCAATGCAGCGGTACATCGCCCCCGTGTCGAGGTAGGTCAGTCCGAGTCGCTCAGCTAAACGCCGGCCGACTGTCGATTTACCTGATCCCGCTGGTCCATCAATTGCTATTACTCGCACGGTATTGATCCTTTGATTTTCTGTGACTCTACCGGGATCATTTGCCACCTGATCCACGAAGAGTCTCAAGATCATTCCAAAAGTTGGGATACGTCTTTGCGACGCATGCCGGGTCTGCAATCTGAATGCCTGCTGAGCGCAAGCCAACTAGGGCAAAACTCATTGCCATGCGGTGGTCCCGATACGTCTGCACTTCCCCTGGATTGGGAACACCTGGGTGGATCAAGAAACCATCTGGTTCTTCAACTGCAGAGATCCCAAGGCGTTTCAGCTCTGTCACTACTGCAGCAATTCGATCAGTCTCTTTGGCTCGAATAAACCCGATACCAGTCACCCGAGTCGGCGAGTCAGCAAAGGGCGCAATGGCCGCGAGGGTCTGCGCCGTGTCAGATATCTCGGCCATGTCCACTTCAATTCCGTGCAGGCTTCCCGTCCCAACTACTTGGGTTGAAGTGGCAGTTCTCGTGACCTGTGCGCCCATTCGCTCGAGCAAGTCAACAAAGCTCAGATCGCCTTGCAGTGAGTCCGTACCAAGGCCGTGAATGGTGACGCTCCCACCAAGCAGCGCAGCTGCCGCAAAGAAGTACGAAGCAGCCGACGCGTCGGGTTCCACTACGAACTCTTTCAAAGCCCGATAACCCGTGGGCTCCACCGACAATCTGCGGAAGTTGTCATGGGTGGTCTGAGCACCAAATGCTTGCATGACCTTGAGAGTCATCTCTACATACGGCTTTGAGACTAGATCGGACACCATCTCGACCTGCAGGCCCGCTTCCATCTCTGGAGCGGCGAGCAAAAGCCCCGAGAGGAACTGACTGCTGACATCACCCCGCAACTCAATTGGGCCACCCGCCAATCCCTGAGCCTCAATCTGCACAGGCAAGCACCCAGGGTCGCCAAGGGGTACAAGCACACAGCCCATAGCCGTTAACGCATCGAACATCTCGCCCATTGGCCGCAGGCGTAACGGGCCGGCCCCATCGAGCACGACAGTGGATCTACCCAAGGCTGCAACTGGCGCAATGAACCGAG
The DNA here is from genome assembly GCA_037141255.1 of Actinomycetes bacterium. Taxonomy (GTDB): domain Bacteria; phylum Actinomycetota; class Acidimicrobiia; order Acidimicrobiales; family Microtrichaceae; genus IMCC26207. Next base: position 10,955 of record JBAXCX010000013.1, read on the forward strand.
AGGTTGTCCCTGACAGTGCCGCATCTAGAACTGCCCCATCTACGTGCGGTACCCCGCGGATGCCGTGAACCGTGAGTCGTTGCGTTGACTCCTCAGCCTCGATGCTCACGCCGAGAGCCTGGAGACAACGGACCATGGCCTCGGTATCTTCAGCAAAAAGTGCCCCCACTAGAGTCGAGGTTCCACGGGCCAAAGCAGCGCAGATTAGGGCCCTATTGGTGATGCTCTTTGAACCCGGTGGCCGAACCACAACATCGAAGGGTTGCGCGAGCGGTTCTACCTCAAGCGAGTTCATGTACCGATACCACTCGGGACTGCGAGCGCAGGGCCTCAGCAAGCGAGGCCGCACGATCTGCGTCGACAACCAAAATCAAGCGGCCGCGACGGTCACCTGCAGTATGAGCAACTTCTACGTCGTAGACGTTGACGCCCAGCTCGGTTGCCAACGCAGTGACCGATGCAAGCTCACCTGGTTGATCAACGATGGACACGCGAATCTCGGCCAACTGTTCAGCAGCCGGGGCTCCGGTAGGCAGGGAGCGACGAGCCTGTTGTGCAAGGAGCAGTCGCTCCTGAAGTGCAGCCGAGTCCCCCTCGGCAACAATTCTCCTCATAACGACCAACGAGTCAAGCAGATCATCAAGTACGCCAAGAATCGCGTCACGGTTGTCGATGCAAATATCGAGCCAGATAGACGGATCGCCTGCTGCGATGCGAGTCATATCGCGAAAGCCGCCAGCCGCAAGACGAAGGACCGAGGAATGCTGCTCTGCTCGCGTCGCAGCAAGATCCATCAGCGTTGCAGCAGTCAGATGCGGAACATGAGACACCGTGGCAACAAGATGGTCATGCTGTGCGGCGTCTAGGGTCAGCACCTCGGCTCCAAAGGAGCGAACCACTGAATGCACCAGCGCCTGAGCGGCAGGGTCCGTGGCTGCAGTTGGGGTCAAGACCCAAGTCGTTGCATCAAACAGATCCGCTCTCGCACCATCGACACCAATTGCTTCGGAGCCAGCCATGGGGTGGCCTCCTACAAAATTTGCATCTTGCACCGCAGCTACCAAAGGAGCCTTCACACTGCCAACGTCGGTTACCACTCCGCCATGGCGCAGCGCCTCACGCGCTGCAGCTTCCACGCTGCTAACGGGAACCGCCAGAAACGTAATCTCGGCTGCCAGATCCGTACCGACTGCATCAATTACTCCAAGTTCGAGTGCGCGAGCAGAACACACCGGATTGACGTCGGATCCAGTCACATGCCAGCCGGCTCCTCTGAGAGCTAGGGCAACGGACCCGCCAATCAACCCTGTGCCGACCACTGCAGCGCGACGCTGCACAAGAGCTGGCGTCATTCCGGGAGATCGTCTCGAAGGGTTCGAGCCTCTTCAAGGTAAATATGGCGCAACGCCGTGCGAGTTCGTTCTGTGTTGGCGTGCATCAAGACTCGCACACACAGTGGCATGGCCCCATCAATGCTCAGTTCCTGAGCGCACATCAACGCTACGTCTCCCATACCCATTTGCCGGGCAGCAAGTGCCGGGAACGCAGAATGAACGTCTGGAGTCGCCGTGAAGAGAATCGAGATGATGTCGTCATGAGACAGACCGTTTCGCTCCATCATCTCGGTGAGGAGTCGCACGACTCGCTCAAGTAAATGGTCACGATCATCACGTTCAAGGGTGATCGCTCCTCGAAGGGCACGAACCTGCGTAGACATCGCCTGCAGGTTAGCTGTCCTTTGCGGTTTCATCAGACCCAATTGCGTCGACGGCGCGCACTGCACGTTCAAGCTCGCGTAGCTCATCTCGGGTCAGGTCTCGCCATGCGCCGGGCGCAAGCTGTGTGTCACGCAAGCTCCCGATCCTTGTGCGGATCAGTCGAGTGACCGGGTGGCCGACTGCCTCGCACATTCGCCGCACCTGACGGTTACGACCCTCGTGAATCACAATTCGAATGAGACTGGGACCCTGTGAGGCCACTTTCGCGGGGGCAGTGCGCCCGTCTTCAAGCTCAACCCCCTCTCGCAAGATCCGCAACGCTGCTCTGCGCGGAATTCCCTCGACCTCGGCCAGATACTCTTTTTCGACCCCAAAACTGGGGTGTGTGAGCCTGTGCGTCAACTGCCCATCATTCGTGAGCAGAAGTAATCCTTCTGTCTCAAGGTCAAGACGACCAACCGAATGAACTCTCGGATGTGCCGGAACGAACGAGATCGCAGTCTTCCTCTCCTGAGGGTCATCCGCTGTGGTGACGACTCCCGCAGGCTTATTGAGCAGGTAATAGACCGCACTAGGTTGAATCCCAATGGGGACCCCGTCGACTTCAACAACATCTTGATCAACTTCGACCCGAGCACCCAGCACGATCTCTTCACCGTTTACCGTGACCCGACCTTCAGCGATCAGGTCTTCACAGATTCGACGACTACCAAATCCCGCTCGCGCCAGCACCTTTTGCAGGCGCTCACCTGTTGCATCCGTTCCCAAGAAACTCAGTCGATTTCTGAGTCAGCAGAGGGTTCGGTCTCAGGGGAGTCAATCGAATCAGGCGCATCGGTTTCAAGGTCAAGCTCAGGCTCGGGTAAACCGATCAGGCTCTGCTCAAGAAGTTCAACCACGTCTGCACCGGGGATCAGATCTCCGAGGGGTGGCAACTCATCAAGGGCGTTCAGGCCAAGCCGCTCAAGGAACAACTCCGTGGTGCCAAAAAGCGAAGCTTGACCAGGACCTACATCTCTCCCGGTCTCATCGATATACCCACGCTGTTGAAGTGTGCGCATGACTCCGTCCACGTTGACTCCGCGAATTGCTGCAACCTCGGCGCGTGATGTGGGCTGCTTGTAGGCCACAATCGCAAGAGTCTCGAGGGCTGCAGCAGAGAGCCTCGCTGTTTGTCCGGTGAGCACAAACTGCTCTACATACCCAGAGCAATCCTCATGGCTCTGATAGCGCCAACCGCCTGCCACTTTAACGAGCCGGAACCCACGATTCTCTTCTTCGTAGGATTCGGAAACTTGAACGAGAAGCTCCTCAACCGCTGCAGGAGACAACTCCACTAGTTGCGCCAACACCACGGGGTCAGCCGGATGATCAGCCACCATGATGATTGCCTCGAGCGCCCGCCGTGATTCGTCTTGCATGTGATCCTCGAAGCTCTCGTTATCCCTCGTAGGCATCGACCAATTCGAGTGCCTCCGACTCAGACAAGGCTCCACCTTGCCAGCAGATCTCGATGTCTCCGAATGCGAGCGGCTGCAACAGCTCAACAAGGCCCTGCTTAAACAGTTCAAGAACTGCCAAGAAATGCACCACGACTTCGAGCCGCTCGCCAAAGGAAGCAGTGAGTTCCCGGAACGACACCCGGCCGCGGCTGGGGAGTTCCACACACAAATCGGCGACGGCATCCACCACGCTTGCTCGAATTGGAGCAACGTGGAAGAGGTCGATGCGAACCTGGGCCTTCGGCTGCATGGCACGAACAAAGGCATCGCGAACACGAATTGCGGTTACCCCTTCGAGCAAATCCGGAGCGAGATCGAAGTAGCGCTCATCGGGACCGACCCTGCGGGCTAGGCAGCGCGAAGCCGAGGTGTGACGAGCTTCAAGGATGCGTGCGGCATCTTTGAAGGTCTTACATTCGAGCAGACGTGCCAGAAGCATGTCACGCTCCTCCCAGAGCGAGAGGTCATCGTCAAGGTCGACATCCTCGTCGCCCGGCAGCAAGCGCTTGGTCTTCAGTTCGATCAGTGTGGCTGCGATCAGCAGAAATTCGGTCGCAACCTCAAGGTCGAGATGCTCCATTCGGGCCAGTTCAGAGATGTACGCATCTACGATCACGGACAGGTCGATCTCATAGAGATCTACCTGTTCACGCAGGATCAAGTGCAACAAGAGATCAAAGGGTCCTTCGAACACTGGGGTCTGCACTGCATAAGCCACACCGTTATGTTAGCCGCGATTTTGCAGTCATATCACATCCATGTCATTTAACACCTTTTACCCGCAGGCTCCCGCCAATCTCCCGCAGGCTCCCCTCAATCGGTAGCATCAGCGGCCATGCCCCGTGTCTTATCTGGTATCCAGCCCACTGGCGATCTACATCTTGGCAATCTGCTGGGAGCGGTCATGAACTGGGTCCAAGATCAGCGAAAGGCCGACAGCTTCTACTGCATCGTTGATCTGCACGCTCTGACAGTGCCAAAGAAGCCCGGTGAGGTCGGAGCCAGAACCCTTGAACTCGCCCAAGGCCTGCTTGCTTGCGGGCTTGACCCAGATCAATGCACTTTGTTTGTTCAAAGCCAGGTCCCGGAGCACACCGAATTGGGTTGGCTGATTCAATGTGTTACCTCGATGGGCGAGTTACGGCGGATGACGCAGTTCAAAGATAAGGCCGAACAGCAGGAGTTTATTTCCGCTGGCCTCTTCACTTACCCCGCACTCCAAGCGGCCGACATCTTGTTGTATGACACCGACAAGGTGCCCGTAGGCGAAGATCAGCGCCAGCACATTGAGATGACCCGCGACGTAGCTGAGCGATTCAATAAGCGCTACGGAGATACATTCGTGATTCCCCAAGCCGCTATTCCTCGCATTGGCGCTCGAGTGATGGACTTGCAGAACCCCACCAACAAGATGTCTAAATCCTCTGACGGTGGCAGCGGGACGGTCTACTTGAGTGATGACCTTGCTGTAGTTGCAAAGAAGTTTTCTCGAGCAGTTACCGACTCTGAGAGCGAAGTTCGCTTTGATCCCGCAGAAAAGCCCGGGGTATCGAATCTGTTGTCGATACTCAGCGCATTGACCGAGAGAACTCCAGAACAAACTGCTGCTGAGTATTCGCAGTATGGGCCGCTCAAATCTGACACAGCCGAGGCCGTCATCAACTTATTGCGGCCAATTCAAACCCGGATTGCCGAACTCCAAGCTGACCCAACCGCCACCGTTTCGTTGTTGTCAGTGGGATCAGACAAAGCCCGAGCAATTGCCAGCACTGTGGTTGAGCGAGCGAAGAACAACATCGGCCTGCTCCCCCGCTACTAGCAAACGCTCCCAGCATGATTGGCGCTCTGCGGTCGCAGCCATGGGCCGCTAAAGGCGACCATCATCAGCCTGCTGTAAGAGCAGCGCGCAATTTAACGGCAGCGTCCACTGCTCGGGCGGCAGGTGGTGCTCGGCCGCCCAAGCCGTCACGCGAGGATCCGAGTCGGCTAGAGCCAACAGATCTGAACCAAGTTGCGGATACTGCATGTACAAGCCCACCTTGCGGGTCATGCCGCCACGCTCAGCCCAGTGAGCACCCATCTCGGAACCACCAAGAGTTTCTGACAGCGTCGCCACCACACGCCCGTAGGTCCCCAGACCGCTCACGGACTTGCCAACATCATGTAGTAGCGCTGCTGCCATCAGCCAGACAGCCGCAGGGTCAGACTCCTCAAGGTCAACTCGGTCAAGGTTGGCTGCCACAGATCGAGCAACACCAACACAGTGCGACTGATCGACATTTGGCATGCGCAAAAAAAGGCGAGACTCTGGCTCCGTCAAGAAACTCGACGCCCAGGCAATCTGCTCCGGTGATGGTGCGGTCGAAAACACTGAGCGAGCAAATCGTTGAACTCGATGCATCGGCTGAAGGCTCATCCTGCCCCAATAGCAGGTCGCGCCCCGGCACGCGGGTGAGCATCCCGATAAGCCTGCCAGAGTCGCTCGGTAGCTACCTTGGTGTAAATCTGGGTTGTACTGACCGACGCGTGGCCCAACATTTCTTGCACCGTGCGAATGTCTGCACCGTTATCAAGCAAGTGGGTCGCACAGGAATGGCGCAACACGTGGGGACTCAGCAGCGAGGGCGACAATCCCGCTGCGAGGGACCGCTTTTGAAGGATCAACCAGATACCCTGCCGAGTCAGCCGCGAGCCCTTCGAACCAAGGAATACCGCTCCAGCGTCATCTCGGCTGCGCCACTGCTTAGGCACAAGCGCTGGGCGACCATCCTCGATCCACGCCGCCAGTGTGCGAACCGCATGACGGCCCAAAGGCACAATGCGCTCCTTGGAGCGCTTACCCATCACACGCAGAAGGGCCCCCTCAAGGTCAATGTCACCAAACCCGATACCGCAGACTTCCGACACGCGAGTCCCCGTTCCATAGAGGAGTTCAAGCAACGCTCGGTCGCGCAACGCAAACTCATCTCCCCCAGAACTCACCACTGCATCCTCAACGGCATTCAGTAACAGCATGACCTGCTCCTCCGATAGCGCCTTCGGGAGGGGCTCGGGCAGGCGCGGAAGTTCAACGGTCATCGCAGGGTCATGAAGATACACACCTTCGGCTGCAAGCCAACGGTGGGCAGTTCGAACGGATGCGAGCATTCTGGTCACCGAGGAAGCTGCGAGTCCATCTGCTCGCAGCAAACCAGCATAAGCAGCAACATCAGCGGGAGTTGCCGCCGACATGGTGCTCCCACGAGCGACAAGAAACCTGAGGTAGCGGTGAAGATCTCTGCGGTAAGCACTGATCGTGAGTGGCGATCTCCCCTTCTCAACTTGAAGGTGAATCAAGAATTCCTCTACCTCAAGGGGGAGTTCACCCCCTGAAGGCGTTGCTTGTGAGTGAGCAACCTCGGCTGCGGTTGGCAGCATGAGATCAGCTTCCGCGCAGGAGGGCGATGGCCAAGCTCAGCCCAATTACGGTTTTGGCGTCGGTGATGTCACCGGCCGCCATCATCGCAGGAGTATCTATCAATGGCACGCGAATAACCTCCATAAAGGCCTCTTCGATCCCTTGACGATCCATCGGCTGCTCGGTCAAGTCGCGGCCGAGATACACAAAGCTCTCCTCGTCGCTGAAACCAATGGAGTTATGGAACCGCGAGAGAAGATCGAGCCTGCCGGCGGCAAACCCGATCTCTTCGATGAGTTCTCGCTGCGCGGTGACCTCCGTTGACTCGCCTGGAACATCTCTCTTTCCAGCCGGAATCTCCAAAACCATCTGATCCAGAGCCGCTCGATACTGACGTACGAGGACGACCTCCCCTGATTCAAGAAGTGGTACTACCGAGACCGCACCGGGGTGGCGTACCACGTCTCGTTCAAACAAGGTTCCGTCTGGAGCCTCGAACTGCGATCGAGTCAGCGTGATCACGTATCCCGCATGCACCACCGTGTCGCCAAGGTGGCTGAACCCGCTCACGCGTCTCTCAGAACAGCCGAATCCGTTCTCAGTTCGAGCTCAACCCCGAGCAACTGAGGGTTGCGGCCTCGAGCGCGCTCTGCCGCTGCGCCGATCAACTCTCTGAACAGCGGTGCAGGATTTGTAGGACGACTCTTGAACTCTGGATGCGCCTGCGTGGCTACCCAAAAAGGATGATTCTCGAGTTCGATGAACTCAACGAGTCGACCATCTGGGGATGTTCCAGAGAACCTAAAATCGGTCCCATCAAACCTGCGGCGATACGCAGGGTTGAACTCATACCGGTGACGATGACGCTCCGAGACCACCGTGCTCCCGTACGCTGCAGCAACCCGAGAACCAGGCTCAAGCTGAGCAACATAGGCGCCGAGCCTCATGGTGCCCCCCTTGTTCGTGATCTCTCGTTGAGAGTCCATCAGGTCGATCACCGGATGGGGCGTAGCGGGATCAAACTCTGTGGAGTTCGCTCCGGAAAGGCCCAGCACATTGCGTGCAAACTCAACGGTCATGACTTGCATGCCCAAGCAGAGCCCAAGGCAGGGAATCTGCTGCTCACGAGCGAATCCAGCGGCCGCGATTTTGCCTTCGATTCCGCGCTCCCCAAATCCGCCGGGAATCACGATGCCGTCCAACCCGCTCAGGCGACCAGCAGTCAACAGTCCCTCAACCTCTTCAGCCTGAATCCACTCAATCTCAACGTCGACCCCATGGGCAAAGCCTGCATGCTTCAAAGATTCAACTACAGAGAGGTAGGCGTCAGGAAGGCTGACATATTTTCCGATGATGCCGACCCGCACGGGGAAGGTGGCCGCAGCAACTCGAGCAACGAGGGCTTTCCATTCTGTCAGGTCCGGCGGGGTATCTGGCAGGTGCAGGATCTTGCAGACCACAGAATCCAGACCCTCATCGTGAATCACAAGGGGGATGTCATAGAGGCTGTTTGCGTCGGCGCAGTTGATCACCGAGTCAACCTCCACGTCACAAAGCGCAGAGATCTTACGCTTCAGATCTGAAGAGATTGCTTCATCAGATCGACACACAATTGCATCGGGCTGAATGCCTCGGCTGCGAAGCTCGGTCACCGAGTGCTGAGTGGGCTTGGTCTTTTGCTCACCTGATGGACCGATGAACGGAACAAGTGTGACGTGCACGTAACACACGCTGTCGCGTCCAACATCAAGGCGAAATTGTCGGATTGCCTCAAGGAAGGGAAGGATCTCAATATCGCCTACCGTTCCGCCGATTTCGGTAATGACGACATCAGTGCCATCAATGCCGAGCCGAGAGATACGCCGCTTAATTTCATCAGTGATATGCGGAATAACCTGAACGGTCTTGCCGAGGTATTCGCCGCGTCGCTCAGCGGCGAGGACTGCCGAGTAGATCGATCCCGTTGTGGCATTGGAGTCTCGGGTGAGTTGCTCGTCGATGAATCGTTCGTAGTGTCCAAGGTCAAGATCGGTTTCCCCGCCATCCTCGGTCACAAAAACCTCGCCGTGTTCGAAGGGGTTCATCGTGCCGGGGTCGACGTTGATGTACGGGTCGAGTTTCTGCAGAGTGACCCGAAGACCGCGAGCCTTAAGAAGTCGGCCGAGCGAAGAAGCCGTTAGCCCCTTGCCTAAACTTGAAGCCACCCCACCGGTGACGAAGATGTGCTTGGTCAAAGCTTCTCCTGTACCTCGGAAGACTAAACTGTAGCGCGCCCAGTGAGTCGCCGAACGCACCCCAAATCATCTGTAACCTGAGTTTTCCTGCCTGCGTGGACTTGCCCTGGTGATGAATGCCTGATTCCTCCAACCAACCACAGCGCTTCGGTCGCCTGATCGATACTGCACTGCTCGGAGTTCTTGCTCTTGTTCTGCGACTTCCAGCATTCTTCTCGGAGCGTCACCTCACCTTTGATGATGGAGTTTTTGCAAGTTCAGCCCTAGCAATCAGAGACGGAGGCATCCCGTTCCGAGATGTGTTCTCGAGCCAAGGGCCGTTGTTCTTACCTTTGGTGGCCCTGGGTGACTTGCTGGGCTTGCATAAGCTGAACTCTCCGAGAGTGCTCGCGGTTGTGTCTGGAATCGCAATCGTGGTGGGTCTGTATTGGACTGCACTTCAGATGACCGATCGCCTCGGCGCAGTTCTCGCTGCAGTCCTAGCGGCAACCTCGGGCAGTTTGATTTGGGTTACTGGACCGCTAGCGGCCGATGGGCCAGCCCTGGCTTTCGCCGTGCTTGCAGTTCTTTTGTCTCTGCGGCAGCGCAAGCGCCCCTCGTACCTGAACGCTGCATTCTTAGGCCTCGCAGTGGGAGCAACTCTGTCGACCAAGGCAATGGAAGCGCCCATTCTGATTGTGGTGGGCTGTGTCATCCTGACCCCAATCTGGGTTGCAGCGCGACAGCGGCGACTCGAGGCAAGAGCGTTACTGCAAGGCTGCCTGGTGGCTGGTAGCGCAGCCGTGTTCTTTGCAGTTGTCAGCGCGCCGTTTGGGTTTGCGGCCGTATGGGATCAGTCTTTCGTCTATCGAACTGCTGCTTCTACGCATCGAGATCTACCCGCAAACGCTGCAAAACTGGTCTCAACACTCTGGGACCGTGACCTGATCCTGGTTCTGTTCGCAGCAGTCACGCTGATCACCGCTGTGTGGGCGCAGTTCGGGTCAGGAACTCACAAAGAGCAACGCTCAGTTCATCTCGACCCCAACAATGGAGCCAGGCCATCAAGTCCGTTCCTGATAACCGCTTGGACTATTGGGTCAGCAGTCTGGCTCATTGCGGTGGTGAGCCCACTCTGGCGGCCGCACATCTCGGCAATGATCCCTCCGCTTGCACTCCTGATCGGCATCTACCGACCACCACTGCGCATTTCGCTGATCGCTGGGGCGGTCTCGATTCCGCTGCTCTTTCTTCAGCTCGACGGGTTGCTGCTGACCGGGCCCTACGTGGGAACAGAGGCTGAGGTGGTTCAGGTCCTCAGCAAACTCCCCGATGGTGCTTGGGTTCTGAGCGATGAGCCCGGCTTGGTCTGGCGGGCGGGCAAGCGAACTAGCGATGACCTTGTCGACCCATCCATGCTGCGCGTCCAACAAGGCCGCTATACCGAAGACTCACTAGCAAACGCTGCTCGTGATTCCAGAGTCTGCGCTGTGGTGATTCGTTCTCACCTGCGCTTTGGTCATTTCCCCGGTTTACCCGAGAAATTACTCAAACAGGGTTACGTGCTCACCGAGCAATCAACTTCTGCTGCGGGCGACATCGAGAGCATCTTTCTTCACCCTCGGTGCCGGTGATTCTCGGGGCGCGTCATCGTCCACCCGCAACATCAGGTGAATCAGCGAGGCGCTAATGACTCCCAGCATGATTGCTGGCACTGCGATGCCCGAGTCGTTGAGAGCAAACCCCAAGACCATGGCCGTAATCAGCCCGGCAACTGCAGCGCGTTCTTGAGGTATGCGTTCCGCGATGGTCCGCAAGCGCCAGGGAGCTTTCCAGAATAGGTAGGCGATAAATGCAAACACCACGGGAAGCATGAGAGTCCACACAGAACTTGCGAGCACCGAGAAATTCGAATCAAGCTTTCGCAATACCACGGTGTTGAACGCCTCAAATCCGTTCGCGCCAATATCTGCGAGCAATCGACCTAGGTGTGTTCGTTCCGCAGGGGGCCGCGTCAGATCTAGTGCGCCAAGGGCGAGAACGACGAGTACCGAGATTGACCCCCACAGCGCTGCAGTTCGAGCACGCACCTTCAACCCCAATAACATCCAAGCCGTCACACCGGCTGAGGGGATCATGGCGAGAGCCCCTCCCACATCAGCCCCCCAGAACGGTGCGCCATCAAGAAGCACAACCCAACCAAGGAGTGCGATTCCAAGCCAAGTCCCGCGTCGACCCCCAACACGGTAGGAAATCAGTGCCGCAGCCATAATCGCCGAGGCGGCAAACATAGCGAATGCAGGGTTACCCATCCCGTTGAAGCGTCCAGCAACGGTGGGCGTGTAACCGAACACCGTATTGAACTGGAGCGGACCACCGATGACAATGTCCACGCTGAGGAGCAACAGAATCGAACCCAAGGTTGCGAGTAGCGGATCGACAAGGTAGCGCCGAGTGAGTACATAGATGCCGCTCGCCATCAGTGCCGATCCACACACCACAAACAGCCAGAACGCCGCCATCCCCCAGCGTTCAAAAGGGAATATTCCTGCCAAGTAGGTGACCGGCAAGTAGGCGAGCACTCCAAGGGAGGCAATCTCGACCCCCCGACGTAGGCGGGTTGATGACCTAGAAATCGTGATGATTGCAAGTACCCACAAGAGCAACTGAGCGAAGACAAACAGCGTAGAAGCAGGTCCCACTATTGAATCTCGGAACAGCGCCGCCTCGTTGGCTGAGATCAACATCTCGATGCGCTGCGCAAAGGTTCCACCGGAGCCTTTGCGCTCCATCAAGGTTCCCTCCATTGAGCTCGGAACAGCCACGCCGAGCAGCGAAGCAACGGCCGGCGCAATATCTACGGTCTGCACAAAGCCAGCGCGGCGTGTGGTCCCCGAAGACAACAACCCTGCTTGAACAGCGGGAGCGCGCACTCCTACGACGGTCAGAGAGCTTCCGTCGTCAACAGCATTTGGCGCAACGGCAATCACTGCTGTTTTGGAGGGATTCACCTGGTCGAGGAGTCGGCCGAGCAACTCATCTGTGTGTGCAATCGCTTGTGCACGGATTGCAACTTGTTGGGTAGCAGTCGCAAGCGGTACCGCATCAACGGCGCGAACAAGGTCAGAGGCCTCAACGAGCACCACCGAATGAGGCTTCAGAAATCTCTGAACTGACTCTGCCACCACCTCATTGTTGTAACGCACACCGAAAGGGAACCGATCGTCCGGCTCAAGCAGTCCCGGACCGACCTCACCCGCACCAGAGATGCCGGTGTTGTCCATCAGGCCAAGGCTTGCCTCGCGACGGAACATGATCTGCCCGAGAGCGTCCTTGTGGTCAGCATTTGCGATCACGGCGCGACTCACACCTGCCGCCCTCAGCGCTGTTCCGAGCGCACCAACCTCGGCGCCATAGAGCAGGGTTTTATTGAGGTTCAGAATCGGCACCAGCCCAACATTAAAGACGTTGCCAGCACGGGGAAGCGTCCCGGTGCGCACCGCAAACTCTTGGGCTAAGACGCCTTCGGGCGCAAGATACGCCAGCATCCCTTCAGGCGCACCCTCTGCTCGGGTACCTGCGTTCAACGTTGTATACCCATCCGTCGCAGAGGTGTCACGGGTCACGGCACGGACCGAGAGATCTGCCACCACCGAACTGCGCAGTAGCGCGTACAAGTTGGGGGTTTTCTCGGGGTTTATCTCGCTCCAGGCCAAGGTGGGAATTGAAAAGATGACCACTGAGTCAGCAGCCCCGAGTGGAGCGTCAGCCGAAGTCGTTGCAGAAGCCGCTGGGCCTGCACAGAGCACAGCCAGTCCGACCCCTATAAACGCAAACCATCGCAGAGTCCGGTTCACACTCTTCGACCTCATAGCAACCACTCCTTCAACCTCACATCAATTCTCCGAGTGACTTCCCGAACGTGGAAGTCGCTGGGTGATTGATACACCCAGTACCCGCAAGATCGCTGCATATACCGCAAGTGCCAGCGAGCACAGCAGCACAAGTGCAATGAAGTCCATCAGTTTGCCAGACGGCCCCCACCACTCGTAGATGCCCCAAACCATGAGCCCGACAAGGATTGAGGTCAGGAGCGATGGAATGAGCAGAGCGGGGAGAATCCATAACTGGGTACGCATGCGAAGCGAGACCACCAGAACACACGAACCCACCAAAAACGCCAAGCTGTGTGCTAACCCAAGTGCAAGAACCAGATTCGTTCCGGATGCAAACATTGCCGCTGCGATCATCGACAACACGCCAACCGCTGCAGCACACCCGCCGGCGATTGCTGGGATTCGGCTGTTGCCGTACACATACCAAGCTCGAGCCAACAAGAAGAACGCCCCATACGGCAAGAGCCCCAGACCAAGCGAGGCAAGTGCCGCTGCAAGTAAGTCGATGCCTTGGGCGCCCTCGGCAGATCCAAAAGCCAAGACAGACATTGCCGGAACGGCAAGTGCTGCACAAAGGGCACTGATTGGCAGGAGCAACACGCACATGGAGTCCAGCGCCCAGCGTAGCGACGAGACGAAAGCGGCTGTGTCTCCCGCCTGATGCTCGGCGACTAACTCCGGAAGGATTGTTGTGTGAATCGGCTGAGCAATGATTCCGTAGGGAGCAAGGAAGAAAAACCAACCAACTTGATAGGCAACCACACCGCCCTCGACAGCCCCACCGGCGATGATCGCCGCACCTAGCAAGAGCGCTGCAAACGCGTGCTGCAGACTGGCCCACCCAGAAAGGCCGACTACTTTGCGCAGGCCATCGTGTTGCCGAGTGAATCTGGGGCGCAACGAGAATCCACTTTTCCACACTGCGATGGACGGCACGGCCACAAAGGCCACCACACCAAGTGTGCCGCCGAGGGCAAGCAGCAACTTTTCATTCGTACTCAGATCAAGTCCAGGGTCGGGACCCGCAACCTGGCGAAAAGCCAACAAGAACGCAACCATCACCACCGTATTGCCGATGGGGGCCATGGCACCGACGACAAAGCTTCGTTTGGCATTCAGCACTGCAGTAGAGATCGCCCCGAGGCCATACAGCACCACTTGGGGAATGAAGAACAACAACAAAAATGTGGTCAGTGAGCGTTGCTGGGCCGCAATGGAGGGGTCTTCAACTGCAGTGGTGAGAAGATCTGCAATCCATGGTGCGGCCGCCATTCCAATGAGCGCAACCGCTCCAAGAACAATGATTGCGAAGCCGAGCAATTCGCCCGCAAGGTGCTCAGCGCCTTTCTGGTCGTCGCGATCTAAGAATCCAACAAAGGTCGGTACCAACACCGCAGAGAGCGCACCAGCGGCAAGAAGCTCAAACAGCACATTCGAAACCGTGTTGGAGCTCTGGAATGAGTTACCCAGATAGGTGGTTCCGAGCACGGCGGCGATGGCCAGTACGCGAACCCCTCCGAACCCGCGTGAGACTGCTGCGGCAGCGCCCATCCCTGCGGCCGAACGGGACACGGCGCGTGACCCCTCAACCGAATCACTCATGGACCAAGCCATTGGGGTAGCACCCCATCCACTTTCGGTCCGTAGCCGAAGTTGCCGGTGATGCCTTGTTGTAGATCGGCGCTAGCCAATACTGCTGCAACCCTGCCAGCCACCAGATCAAGATCGTTTACCGTCGACAGTGGCGACTCGGAGCCGGTCAACGCTCTGCGCAAAATATCACCGCGTTGTGGCGGGTTCTGCTGCTCAGGCGGCGCTGGCACGAACACTTCGGCCAGCACTGTTGGAATCTTGAGCGCAGCAGCATCCTTGGCAATTTCGCCCGCAGCAGAACCTGACTCAGCGAGAGTTGAATTGGTTCCCGTGACACAGATCAGAACGAGGCGTTGACCTCCGCTGCCGTCTAAGCCATCAACGCTGAGCAGCTTTACAAAGCCTGCTTCTTGCAACTTCTTCAACACATCACTCGTCAGCACGCCTGCAGTCTGAGATGGGAAAAGCGTAGTGCTCGGGCTCAACCCAGTTGAGTCTGTTGGAACAACACTCGTGGTGGTTGAAGCGGAAGGAGATGGGGTGAGAATTGAGTTCCACACGGACCGCTGGAGTTCAGGTATCGAAGCAGCAGTCTTCTGAGCGATCTGGCTAAAAAGCGCCCGGTCTGCTTTGTCTTTCAGCTCCCATCGAGGGTCAAGTGCCAAGATTCCGGCCACACTTGCACCGGACTGCCGAAGCCGAACCACGAGGTCTTGCACGGGGCCAAGATCCACGCCGGGTTCAAGCACGACTATCGCCGAGGTGTCGGGCAGTTGACCTTCTACTGCGAACGGCGCCGAGGCATCCACGTACTGCTGCAGATCCTCTATTTCGGTGTTCTTGTCATCAATTGAGGCCACCGTCTCATTGAGATTTCCTTCTACACGAACCAGACGATCCTTCAGTGAGTCAGATATCCCCCCATCCAACACTGAGCCCAAGACCACACCCACGGCCAGAGCTAGGAAGAATGCCACGATCGACACTAGGTAGAAACGAAAGGTCACCATGTCAGGAAAGCCGTCCAGTCAGTGAATAGAAGATGTCGCGAAGGTCAACCCAGACCGTGCGAAGAAGTAACTGCAATGAGTCAGAGACCACTGCAACGGCAAGAATCACCAACAGCGCAGCAGCCACGAGCAGCAAAATGTCTCGTCGACGAACTCGGCCCTGATAGAGCTGACTCACGCCCTTGGCGTCGATCAACATGGGACCCAAGCGGAGTCGCGTCAGGAAGGTTGACGACATACCTGCTCGGCCCTTATCTAAAAACTCGACCATGGTGGCATGCGTGCCCACAGCCACAATCAACTCGGCCCGACACTCATAGGCGAGCAACATCGCAGCATCCTCGCTCGTGCCGTCAATGACGAACTCTTCGTAGGGAAGACCTTGCTCTTGGAGTTCAACTCGACCGGGCGCTCGACCATCAGGGTGCACGTGATGAACAAGTTCGGCACCGCAGTTCCACGCACGTTCCGAGAGCGAGTCGAAGTCGCCAATAATCATGTCTGGCTTGAACTTCATATCGAGGAGCGCATCCGCGCCACCGTCAACTCCAACGAGCACTGGATGGAACTCCACGATGTAATTGCGGAGCGCACGCAAGTCCTCTTTGTAATCGTGACCCCGCACCACAATCAGTACGTGTCGGCGCTCAAACTTCGTACGAATCTCGGGAATGATGATCGGCTCAAAGAGCAGCCGTGCCTCTTTCTCGACGTACTCCAAGGTGTTGACGGCGAAGCTCTCGAGTTCATTTCCTATCGCATCGCGAGCAAGCTCCATGCGAGCCTCAACCTGATCAAGGTCAAGAATCTCACCGCGACACACCTCTACTCCTTGGAGCAGCACCGCTCCGTCTTGGATGGTGATGGTGTCGCCATCGCAAACTTTGGCCATCACGTCGGTACCGACATCATCAAGAATAAGGATGCCGGCCTCTGCGACCCGCTTTGGCCCACCGTTGGGGTAACGACCAGAAATTGAGGGGGAGGCGTTTATCACCGCAGCCACTTGCGCCGCAGCAAGGCCCTCCCCGGCAACGCGGTCAAGGTCTTGATGATTGATGACCGCAATCTCGCCAGGTTTGAGACGCTTCACAAGGTCTTTCGTCCGCGGATCAACTCGGGCTGTAGCAGTAACCGCGACCCCCTCAGGAGTTGTTATCTCACTCAATTCGGTTACCCGTTTCTGAACACTGGGCGAACTGCAGGTATGAAGCGCAAGGAACGCAGGAGCAAGTCATGATCGGTGGTAGATGGTAGGTCAAACCGCTCCTGCGGCCTAGGTTCAGCAATCTCAGGGCATTCGGCCAAGACGATCTAGATACCGAAACAGGGCAATACGCTCGATCACTGCACTGAAGGAAACTCGCTCGCTGAGCAGGTTCAGGAACAGAAATACCAACAGCACACCGAGGCGGACCGGGGCCTGTTGGGTAAGCACTACGGCCAACCCGATCGCAGCTCCGAGCGGATTTGCCCCGGTATCGCCCAACATCACTCGCTCTTTGAGTTCTGCAGGCAGCAACCCACAGGCCGCTCCCACCGCAACACACAGGCCCAAAAGGCCAGAGAAGGCTTGCAACCTGAGGCTGTTTGCGAGGAGCGGGGTGAGTGCACATGCAATCACCAACGCGACGAGGCAGAGGAACGAGAACTTTGTGACCCGACCGGGAGCCCGATCAAAGAGGTTCGCCAAATTTGCGGCAAGGGAAATGATTGCCGCGTCGATCAACAGCCACAACAGCGAGTTCTGTCTCAGGGGTAGAACGAGCACCAGAGCGAATGCTGGACCTGCAATCATCTTGAGTGACCCGGCGGTGAGATTTCCACTGAAGAGCGACTGCACATGACCCCGATAACCAGAACTTCCATCATCTTGAGCAAGGTCATCGAGAAGGCCAAGTAGACCAAACCCCGAGACAGCTAACGCGGTGAGTTCACAGGAAGTAACCACACCAGCAGGAATCTGCACGTTGAGTGCCGCCAGCACCGACAACAGTGCTGTCAAACAAAATACCGACAACACCACCACCAGGCCGCCCGCAGTAGAGATTGACGACCCCCGGTAGTTCGTGCGAAGAAATACCGGACGTTGCAACATATCGGTGAGAGCCCGCCAGATAACCGCCCCAAGGACAACTCCCATGAGCAACGCGAAGAGAACCAGAATCATCGGGATCCCGGTCTGCGCTCACCTTGGGCAGCAGTCAGCAGTTCAGAGGCATGATCACGTGCCGTAGAACTATCCGGGGAACCAGACAGCATGCGAGAGAGTTCAACCACACGGTCCTCCTCCTGCAGCGCTACGACCGTTGTGCGCGCAGCATCTTGGTCTTGGACTTTCGACACCAACACCTGGGCATCAGCGAAAGCTGCAACTTGGGGCAGGTGTGTCACCACGATGACCTGGCCATGTGAACCCAACTCGGCAAGCGCTCGTCCAACGCAGAGCGCGGCTTCGCCGCCAATCCCGGCATCGACCTCATCAAAGACCATGGTTGGCGGACCATCGGATAACACCAAGCGCAGTGCCAACATCACTCGGCTGAGTTCACCACCAGAGGCAACTTTGTTGAGGCTACCCATTGCCCCACCCGAGTTCACTGAAATCCGGAGCTCAACAGACTCTCCGGCCCCGGGGAGTTCCTCAGTGTCGTTGACGCCCACTTCAATGCGCGCTCGAGGTAGAGCTAAGTCGACAAGGTGTGCCTCGACGGCTGCGGCAAGACCTGCAGCTCCCGAGCGTCGCAAGGTGCCGATGGTTGTGCAAGCGTTCTGCAGTTCGGCAACTGCAGTGGTCAACTCTGCCTCGTATGCCGCACGGGTTGCATCATGGGCCGTGAGTTCTTCAAGACGCGCTCGCGCCTCTTCGGCATAGGCCAGTACCTCGGTCAGAGAGTCACCGTATTTGCGGCGGAGCTCCACCAACATCTGCCGGCGGCTCCGCACCTGATCAAGTCGTTCCTCGTCGGGTTCAATCGACTCGCCAAGATTGCGCAGTTCGCTGGCGCAATCCTCAAGCTCTGCAGCTACATTGCGCAGTCGACTCAGTACACCTTCAAACGGTGAGCGATCTGCAAGCCGATTCATTGCCTTTGCTAACGAGTCTGATGCGGAGCCGTCATCACTCAGCAACGAGAGCGCAGAAAAAGCTGCTTGTTGATGCGCAAGAGCACCCGAGAGGAGATCCTCTTCTTGGTCAAGTTGCAGTTCCTCGCCATCGGTGGGCGAAATTCGATCAATCTCTTCGAGTTGGAAACGAAGCAGATCAATCTCACGCACGCGAGAGCGTTCGTCGCCACCCATCTCGTCAAGGCGGGTTCGGGCCCGCTGCACCTGCCGGCGAGCGGCTTTGAGGGGGGCTCGATCAATGCCAGCGAACTGATCAAGCGCAGCTCGTTGGGTACGGGGCTGCAACAAGGCTTGCTGCGCATGTTGGCCGTGAAGTTCCAACAGTTCTCCCCCAATCTCGGCCAAGGCCGCAGCAGTTGCGAGCTCCCCATTGATATACGCCCTTGAACGGCCAGATGCTGGAACAATGCGCCTCAGCACCCACTCGGTGTCACCCTGAGCAAAGAGTCCCTCCACCGTTGCTTCAGTCGCACCGACGCGAACCCGTTGCGGGTCAGGGCGACCACCGAGGAGCAGGTTCAATGCCTCAACAACCATGGTCTTACCCGCGCCGGTTTCTCCGGTCAACGCAGTCAAGCCCGGTCCGAGTGGTATCCGCGCTTCTTCAATGACACCCAGGTTTTTCACCACGAGTTCCACCAGCATCAACGCTTCATCGTAGGTGACCGATCACCCCTCAATTGGTACCTATTTTTTGGCTCCTGCTCTACAGGAACTCCACGGGCCCTGACGGAGTGAGCTAGAGAGGTGTCAGGCCAAACTTTTCGCGTAACACAGAGTGAAAGTCCTGACCGCCAAAGGTCACGAACTGCGCAGGATGCTCGCTCGCCGTGCAGGCCACGGAATCTCCCGGAAGTAGGGCCGCTCCTGTGCGGCCATCCACCGAGACGCCGGCCGAGCGGTCGCCCGTGACGCGCACGGTGATGCTGCAGTCGGGCTGCAACACCAGAGACCGGTCAAAGAGCATGTGTGCAGCGACGGGGGCCATCAAGATGGCGCGATGCCGCGGGTCGATAATTGGGCCACGCACCGAAAACGCGTAGGCAGTCGACCCCGTAGGGGTAGCAAGAATCAGACCATCACAGACGTAGGTGGTGAACAACCTACCGTCGAGTTCCACCTCAAGGCGCACCGTTCGACCCATCTGAGATTTCTCGATGACAACCTCATTAAGCGCATCATGTTGCTCCACCTCGCCACCTTTTCGAGTGGTGACAACTTGAATCCGCAGGCGCTCCTCAAGTGTGTAGGAACCCGACAAAAATCGCTTCAACGCCATGCGCAAGCCAGCGGGTTCGACTTCAGTCAGGTACCCCAACTGCCCAAGGTTCACCCCGAGAACAGGGACACCCTCTCGAGCAGCAAGTTCAACAGAGCGAAGCATGGTTCCATCACCACCCAAGCTCAAGACGAGGTCTGCGCCGATGGCGAGTTTCTCCGGTGGGAGTCCAAGCTCGGATCGCTCCAGAGCATTGGCTTCCTGGGTAACGAGTCGCACCTCATGGCCGCGTGAAGTGAGCCACTCAATGGCATCGATCGCAAGGGTCTCTGCCCGTTCTCGATGCATGACAAGCCCAAATACGCTCATGTCTGCCTAGTTTCTGTTTCGAGTTGAGTTTCTGTCAGAAGTAGTGCATCTACTAAGGATTCGGCTCGGAGATCCTCCTGAGCCGTGCCCATTGTGGCACTACTCGGTCGGCGGAGATGCAAGAGAAACTCCAGATTCCCTTCCGAGCCTCGAAGCGGCGACTTCCGCAATCCGTGAAGTTCAGCACCAGCGGCGGCCGCTGACGCAATGACACTCAGCAGTGTGCTCCGCCAGACCAGTGGGTCAGTGATGACTCCGTTACCGTGATCAGTCTCCGCTCGGGTTGCTTCAAACTGTGGCTTGACAAGCAGCACAAGCCATCCGCCGGAGGCGCAACAGTCCAAGAGCACGCCCATAACAGCGGTAAGCGAGATAAACGACAGGTCTGCAACAACCGCATCGAACACACCAAGCGACCCAGACTGCACGTGGCGCAGGTTCGTTCTCTCGAGCACCACCACGCGAGGGTCGTATCGAATTCTCTGATCGAGCTGGCTATGACCCACGTCGAGGGCCAGGACTTCTTGCGCTCCAGCCTGCAAAAGACAGTCGGTGAAACCCCCGGTAGAGGCTCCGGCATCAAGTACTCGAAGTTCTGCGGGGTCGAGAGCGAAGTACTCCAAGGCAGCTGCGAGCTTTTCACCACCTCGACCAACGAACTGCGCTGGCGGGCTCTTGAGCTGCACTGATTCTGAGGCCTCGACCTGCCGTTGAGCGTTCAGCGCCGGAGCACCTCCCACAAACACGAGACCAGCAGAGATACAGATCTGGGCCTCTTCCGAACTCGAGACCAAGCCTCTCCGAACAAGTTCAGTGTCCAAACGGCGACGCACCTGACCAGACTACCGAGGCAGATCCCTGCCACCCGCCAACAGCATCGGAACAATCTCTGACAGATTCTGAGCCGTATAGGTAGGTGTGGGGCTCACCGGTAGGTCTGAAGCAGAGGTAACCCCGCTCAAGACCAACGCAAACGCCGCCCCGAGGCGAACCGCTAATTCTCCGTCCGTCTCAGCCTTATCACCTACGACCACGTCAATTGCCCCGAAGTGGTCAAGCAGAACTTGGGCCATGGCGGCGTGGGGCTTTCCGGCAATCTCAGCCACCACGCCCGTGGCGGCGGTGATCGCAGCCACCAGAGACCCGTTGCCGGGCAAAATGCGCGGCCCGGCTGTGCTGCTCGCTGGAAAGGTTGCATCATCGTTGGTGGCCACGAATCTTGCTCCACCTCGAATAGCGTCAGCAGCCAAGGCAATTCGTGAGCGGTCCCACACGGTGTAGGCACCAACCACCACCAGATCAACTTCAGGCGCTGGCCCGTCTTGGGGAAGATCATCCACGTTCAGGCATAAAATTCCGGCCTCACGGAACACTTCACTAAGCGACTCATCACCAAGAATCAATACCGACTCCCCAGAGGCGCAACATGCTGCTGCCGCCTGAGCTGCGGTGACTACCGCAATTCCAGAGATACCAAACCCGTTCAGCACTTCCAATTTCACCGCAGGAGATTGTGCGTGATTCGTGCAAAAGACCACCTCGTGGCCAGCATCGAGCAGCGCCCGAACTGCCGCGTCCGAGCCAGAAATGAGTTGCGCTCCTCTCCAGATCACACCATCAAGATCGATTGCAATACGAGTCATTGGGTCACTTTTGCACAGAGATCCAGCCGGCACAGCACCGGAAGGCGCCTCGAGGCTGTAAATTGGTGATTCCGCCGTATTGAGTATCGAGTTCGTCACCAGAAAAGGATCCACCATGAATGAGCAGCAGCTCGCCAAGGCCCGTCACGATGCAGGGTTTATCGCTGCACTGGATCAGAGCGGTGGAAGTTCTGCCAAGGCGCTCGGCTTATACGGAATTTCCGAGGACTCCTTCTCGGGCGATGCGGAGATGTTCGACATCATTCATCAGATGCGTACCCGAATCATCACCAGCCCAAGCTTCACGGGTGATCGAATTCTTGGGGCAATCTTGTTTGAAAACACCATGGATCGTCAGATCGACGGGATCGGAACAGCACAATTTCTCTGGGAGAGAAAGCAGGTCCTCCCTTTCTTGAAGGTCGATAAGGGCCTCGAGGACGAGGTGAACGGGGCGCAACTCATGAAGCCGATGCCTGACTTAGACGCTCTTTTGCAGCGTGCTGTGGGCCACGGCATCTTTGGAACCAAGATGCGATCCGTCATCAAGGTGGACCACGAAACTGGGGTGCAAGCAGTTGTAGATCAGCAGTTCGAGGTTGCGAAGCAGATTCTTGCAGCTGGGCTTGTCCCCATTATCGAGCCCGAAGTAGACATCCACAGCCCCTCCAAAGCCCCGGCGGAAGAACGTCTTCGGGCCGCTCTGCTCGTCCAACTTGACGCGCTTGATGCCAATCAAGAAGTCATGCTGAAGCTGACTCTGCCAGAGACCGACGACTATTACTCGGTGCTCGTCGAACATCCCAAGGTGGTTCGTGTGGTTGCTCTTTCTGGTGGCTACAGCCGCGAGGAAGCCAACGCTCGACTGTCTCGCAATCACGGTGTGATTGCGAGTTTCTCTCGTGCCTTAACCGAGGGCTTATCCGCACAGCAGACACCCGCAGAATTTGACGCCGCGCTTGATGCCTCTATCGGCAGCATCAGTGCCGCCTCGGCCACCTGACTCACGGAGAAGCAAATTGCACACACGCAACGGGCTGATCTGAGATCGGTTCAGCCTAAACCGGTCGCACGTTCAGCGGCATCTAAGAACTCTGGATCGGATCGGGCGATGCGGCCGAATAGCATTCGCGCCTGAGGCAAGTCGCCGGAGCGCTCGTATAAGTCTGCGAGCGCATAGGCACGTCGAAGGTGGTGTTCCATCGGGCGTTTCGGAAACCGGAAACCCTTTGCCAGCAGCCGGACAGCGCTCGACAGTTCTTGTCGATCTGCCAAAGCACCGGCTGCAACGATGCGGCCCTCGCTCACCAGTGCACCGCTCGGTGAGGCCTCACGAAGCTCCTCCCACAACCGATCAACCTCTTTGTACTGCTTGAGAGCGCGTCGACAATCTGCCAAGACTGGGTGCTGCTCGGTGCTGCCGTTGCTGAGCGCAACAAATGCGTCGAGCTCCCGAGCGGCTTCTTTGTACTTGCCCAGACGGTACAAGGTGAGCCCGTGAAGCTCTCGAACCTCGGGAAGGTCTGGGACTTCTTTGGCAATAGGAGCAAGGATCTGCCGCGCTTGGCCGTAGCGCTCCGTTGCGAACGCGTCAGCTGCTTCGCCGAGTCGGCCTTCCAGCCGAGCAGCACGCTTCACGCCCACCATCTCAACAAGTTGTGGAGCGTGTACCGAGATCGAGGCAGTCGTGCCGCTTCCGGTACTGCGACTGTTGCTAAAACCGCGCTGCTTTGAGGACCCCGTGGAGCGGCCGGCTTGCACTGGGCCGTCGTCGATCCAAATCTCGGGCTCGGGAATGACAAAATCTTCGCCTGGGTCACGAGGCGGGGGGCGCTCCCGAAGCTTTGGAGGTGCCGGAACGGCTCTGGTGTCTTTCGGTCGCCGACTAGTGGGTCGACTGCTGCTGGGTCGATTGCTACTGGGGCGGTCAGAACTTGGCCGCGAGGATGATGACCGAGGCTGAGAAGGTCGATCTGATGGCAAGAAACGCACCTGACGTTACGGGGAGCTATCCCACGGGGGAATCTCAGTCTAGGCGAGGAATCACGAGAGACCCGAACCTAAAAAGACGAAAAGGGGAGACGCAAGCGTCTCCCCTTTCGAAAGAAATCTGGCGGCGTCCTACTCTCCCAGGGACATTCGTCCCAAGTACCATCGGCGCTGGAGGGCTTAACTTCTGTGTTCGGGATGGGAACAGGTGTGACCCCTCCGCTATGGCCACCAAAATCAGTTGTCAAATGAGCGGCGGACCCAAAAGAGGGTCCTGCGACAACTCAAGGACTTCATTGCGAGCACGAACGACTGTGTAGAAACCCAAGCCCTCGGCCGATTAGTACCGGTCAGCTGAACGCATTACTGCGCTTACACT
>JBAXCX010000014.1:0-34812 GCA_037141255.1 Actinomycetes bacterium
TAATTGATGAGAGCGGGGGCGAGCCTGCGCCACTCGGCCGTGGCGGGAACTAGCAGATCATCGGTGAGCACCTGCACGCACACATGATCTGCTCCCGCTTCACGGTGTTCTTGGACGCGAGCCAAGATTCTCTCTTCGTCGCCCCAGGCCACCAGAGCATCCACCAAGCGGTTGCTACCACCGTCGTAGAGGTCTTCGTCGGTAAACCCGATGCGCTTCCAGTTGTTGGAGTAGTTCGGCAAGTTGAGATAGCCAGCTAGGTGCGTCCGGCCAAGAAAGCGCGCACGCTCGGGGTCGCGCTCTAACACCACAGCCTGCTCGGGTGCCACCAACCGATCTGAGCCGAGAGCATCTCGCACTCGGGCCGTGTGTTCTGGGGTAACCAGATATGGATGTGACCCAGCCGTTCGATCCCGAGCAAGCTCCAGCATCTTTGGACCAAGTGCTGCCAACATGCGGTGCTGCACCGGGACTGCAGGATCAGCCTCATCGAGTCGGTCAAGGTACTCAGTCGTTCGGGCCAACGGCTTTTTATACTGGCCCTCTTTCAACATGTTGGCTAGGGGTGCATGGCTTACCCCGATTCCCAACATCAAACGCTCGCCGAACCCAGACACAAACTCGTTGTATCGAGCAGCAGTTTCCTCGGGGGTATGCATCCACAGGTTCAGGATTCCTGTAGCGATCGTCGCGGTCGATGTTGCCTCGAGCAGATTCTCGAGTGCGCCAAAGAGGTCACCGCCGACATCGGGAACCCACAGCGCCCCGTAGCCCAGCGACTCCAGTTCGGCGGCCGCTTCGGCTGCTGCTGCTGCATCTCCGTAACGCAGCGCAGCGCTCCAGACTCCGGTAGCTCCCAATGGGTGATTCTCAACCGACGCATTCATGTTCCACAGTCTGGCTCAGTCCCCCGGGCACGGCGACCCCTTCCTGTGGCCTTGTCTGTGTAAGGCTTCACGAGTGAGTTCGCAGACCGATACCCTGAGCCGCCCAGTCGAAGACTCCCCCACCCGATCGCCTTGGTGGATTGGAGCCGTCGCCGGCCTCGCCTCGGCAGCGGCAGGCCTAGCAATTGGCGAATTGCTGGCAAGCATTTGGACCTCACTCGAGTCACCAGTTGTGAGCGTAGGCAATCGTGTTGTTGACAACGTTCCAAGGTGGCTGAAGACCTGGGCAATCGAAACCTTTGGAACAAACGACAAGGCAGTTCTGCTGGGCACAGTCGCTCTGCTGCTAGCAGCGGGCGCGGCAGCGCTCGGCATACTCGCCGTGCGGCGAGGGATCCGCTTTGGGCTGATCGGCATCGGCATCTTTAGTGCAGTGGGAATGTTGGCCTCTTTGGGTCGAGGCAGTTCGGGGGTGTTGGCACCGCTTCCCTCTCTGGTCGGAGGACTGGTAGCCGGTGGAACACTCGCTCTACTCATGCACCGCGGCAATCTAGATTTTGCTGGGGAGAAAGCAGCGGCCACTGCGCAAACTCAGCCAGCCCAAGCTCTGCCTGCTCAAACTCAGCCAGCCCAGTCGATGCTGCTCAAGGTTCCCAACCGTCGGCAGTTTCTGGGAACGGCTGCCGGGGTGACTACCGGAGCAGTAGTTGTCGGCGGTGCAGCTCGCTGGCTTCGCAGCCAGGGTGTAGCAGCAGCTGAGCGCCTCAAGATTGTTTTACCTCGGCCGACCAACGCACTCGCTGATCCACCAGCAGCAGTGGAACTCGGCGTTGCAGAGGTATCCCCGTTCTTTACCCCCACGAGCGAGTTCTACCGTATCGATACTGCGCTCACTGTCCCCCAGGTTGATCTCTCTTCATGGACTCTTGAGGTAATGGGTCAGGTGAATACGCCCATCACACTGAGCTACGAACAACTTCTTGAGAGGCCGATGGTTGAGGCAGACATCACGATTGACTGTGTCTCGAATGAGGTTGGCGGCGACCTGATTGGAACTGCACGGTGGCTTGGTTGCAGGCTTGATGACCTACTCAAAGAAGCAGGAGTCTCGGCCACGGCTGACCAGATTGTTGGCCGCTCGGTAGACGGTTTTACTGCTGGCTTTCCAACGGCTCTGCTCGACGGCAGAGACGCACTGGTCGCCATTGCAATGAACGGCGAACCGCTCCCCGCAAAACACGGCTTTCCCGCACGACTCATTGTTCCCGGGGTATACGGCTATGTCTCTGCAACTAAGTGGTTGTCACAGATTGAACTCACCACCTTCGAAGCATTCCAAGGCTATTGGATTCCTCGCGGATGGTCAGTAGATGGGCCAATCAAGACCCAGTCCCGGATCGATACTCCGCGCAATGGGACAACGGTTCAAGCCGGCAGCACGATACCGATTGCCGGGGTCGCTTGGGCGCCGATCCGGGGTATCTCAAAGGTCGAAGTCCGCATCGATAATGGCCCGTGGCAAGAGGCCAACTTGGGTCAGGAATATCAGGCGACGACCTGGCGGCAATGGAAGCTGGACTGGAAGCCCAGCAGCGGTGAGCACAAGATTGCTGTGCGGGCAACCGATGGCGAAGGCGCGACTCAAACCGACCAACTCGCCCCCGTGGCACCCGATGGCGCAACGGGTTGGCACACCATCATTGTTTACGCCGAGTAACAGACCGTCCGAACAAGGATGATCGCTAGATCTGCATCTGCCCTAGAACGAGACCTGTGGTGGCGCTGTGTTGGCATCTGGTGCGTCATAGAACACGCCCTTTTCGACACCAGACATTCCAGCAAGAAACGACCACGGAATGGTCACCAGAGTGCGGTTGAGTGTTGCGCAGGCATCGTTGTAATACTGCCGAGCAAAGGCCAGCAGATCTTCGGTGCGGCCGAGTTCAACCTGAAGTTGCTGAAAATTGGCCGAGGCCTTCAGGTCGGGGTACCCCTCAGCAACGGCAAACACGTTTGCTAGCGCTTGGCGCATCTCGCCGTCGGCGGCAGATTTTTCGCCAATGGTGCTCGCCGTTTGAGCGTCGGTTCTTGCCTTGGTCACCGCCTCGAGCGTGTCACGCTCATGGCCCATGTAGCCACGAACGGTCTCGATCAAGTTTGGGATCAGCTCGGCGCGCCGAGTGAGTTGCACATCTATTCCTGCGGATGCTTCGTCTACAGAAACGCGCTGGGTACGCAACTTGTTCAGCCCAGTGGCAAAGAACAGCCCGAGAAATACCAGCAACAGAACCAGAACAAACACGGCGATAACAATCATGAAATCAATTTCCTTCTCTCCGGGCAGCTAACAACAAAGCAAGCCAATGAACTACAGGCTAGATCGCTGGACGGTGTCACGACCCCGATCTCGAGTGTTGGCATCACCATGACCCGCCGCCACCGCCGCCACCGCCAGAGCCACCCGAGAACCCGCCGCCGCCGTCGCTGCTACTGCTTGACTGTGATGCAGCGTAGGCGGCCGAAGCCCCCGCAATGGCTGAGTTGAACGAGGCGTTCATGTTCGTCATTGAAAAATTCGGGCTCGTACCGGCCCACATAACCCATGGAACTGCTGGAGTTTCAAGACCCTGGGCCTGATACCGCTGCGCCCACGCGTCAGCCGATCCAAGTGCTACTGCCCATGGCAAGTACCTGGGGTACCAGTCCAGATGCCCTGCTGCTTCAAAGCGAGACTCTGATGACTCAGTGCTCAGGAACCTGTCAAAGCCGCCAACTCTTGACCACACATCTCTGCCAGCCTCAGTTCGCTTTGTGCGAACCCCAGCGTCGAACATCATCCCCAGAGCAATGAATGCAAATACTCCCAATGCGCTCAAGAGCGGCCAATAAGCAGACTGGTCGTTGCCAAACAAATCGCGCCCAATGAGATAAAAACTTCCGAAGAAAGCCATCCACCCCAGATAGGAGCCGATACGTCCGGGGCGAGAAGGAGTCAAGTACGGCTTTGCAGCTGTGTCTACCCCTGACTGCACCGCCTTGCGCGCTTCGAAAATCAGCTTCCCGGCTGTTTCGGCCTTCGATGTATCGAAACTATCTCCCTGAGACTTCAGCCCGAGAGCCAAGAGCATTGCAGTTTCGGCTGGCCATTGCGGCATCAGGGCTGGGTCGCCAATCAGGGTGACAATCCAAGTGTCATCGTCTCCGGTGAGTTCCAATAATCCGCGCGCTGCCAAATCAAATAAGGTTGCTTGAACGGCCTCATAAGAGTGCTTTTCGTTCAGAATTCGCACTCCTAAGGCTGGAAAAATCCCCTCGGGTGGCTCAAAGAGCACCGGGAAGCCGGGCTCAGTTTCACGAGTTCGGTAGATAAAAGAAAAAGCTAATCCGGCAGCAAGCAACCCAGTAAGCACCGAGAGCAGAAGGAGGAGGGGGACTGCATCCTTGGTACCTACCGCTGGCGGCGGCAGCGCATCGCTCGGGAATGAGACCCGAACAGTCACCGCAGTAAAAGGCTCGAGTGGGCCAGTCTGGATCCGCAAACTTGTTCCTTCGATACTTGCCGTGCAGGGCGTGTTCTTACCCTGAAGGCACTCGGCCTTATCAGGCCGTGTGGGCAACTCGGCAGAGATGCTCACAGCCTGCATGGGCATCTGCCAGCCTTGGCCAACAACATCCCACCACCACAGCGTCTCGCCTTTCTTGCCGGGCTCTAGCGCTCCGGTGGTACTTGACTTGATCTGATACGTGTACTCGCCCGGGGTCAAAATGACGTCGGCATCCCCAATGCGTGCAGTCTTGGTGCCGGTTGCACCACCGATAATCGTGTAGGGCTCTGGCAACCCATCACGGGAGATGGAGTCAATGGTGACCGGATGCTCGACATTGTCTCGGCGTGGGTCAGCAGTATCAAAGATTCTAAAAATACCGTGCTTATTCGGAGGCAGGTCTGTCGTGATGACTTCTTCGGTGCTGAGGTCACCATTTTTAGACAGAACCATTGAGGCTTCGTAGTTGGTGATAGTGGCCGTCTCGCTGGGGGAACTCGGCTTGGCGAAGAAGACGGCGAGCATCCCGAGCAGCAGCACCGTACGAAACACCCATACTCTGACTTTGTGCTTTCCAGAGGAACGCTTCATACGGTCATGGCGCAGTGAGGAGCGGGCCAATATGGCCGAGTCCGTCGAGGAGTGCTTGCTGCTCATCTTCGTCAAGTGCTAGGTAGGCCGGCATCACAATCTCGTCGGTCAATAACTCTGCCTCGTCACGCTGCTCGCGCTGCCCATCAGAGATTTCTCCCGCTGCATCATCGGCCCATCCAAACATGGCCATGTCATTGGGCCGTGAGATTGCATGCGCCACTACTGAATCAAGCCCCACGGCGCGCAGGGCCAACAGGTGAGCACTGCCACGAAACTCGCGTAGCGCCGAGATCAACTGCATGGCTCGAGCGGGCGCATCCACGGCTAGCGGCATACGGCGTGCCCCTGCGTAGAGGGTGAGCGCAGTCGGGTCTGCAGCATCGTTTACCGTGTCAGCCGCAGCGACAAAGGCATCAAGGCCCTCAACGCCCGTCAGCTTGCGCCGACCAAGTTCGGCAGCGCATTCCCAAAACACCGCCGCTGCCACACTCGGCGCGACAATCTCACACCCTGCGTTCCAACTGTCGGCAAGCACTGTTGGCTCAAAATACCCGAAGGAAGCCTGCACCATCGAGGCATCAACATCACCGAGCACGCCACCTCGCCCGAGAAAATAAAACTTGAAGCCGTCGAGGCCAATCTCGGTGCCCTGATTCATGGTTTCAGCAACAAAATAGTGCGCCCAACCAAGGTCTCTGATCTGTGGGCAAGCCTCTGCGAGAAGTTCATCAGGATTCATGGCTTTATCTTTGCATCCACGGCGACTGCTTGCCTACAGAAGTCGAAGCCTTGGAACTCTCTGCCGGAGGAGTAGCTTTTCATGGCATCGGGACCGTGGCAGTTTGCTGCGAGTAGTAGACAAAAGATGAAGCAAGGGGACCCATGTTTGAAATTTCTGATTCAGCGGTTGCGGAAGATGGAGACCTATCCGCTCGCGCAGCATCACTGCGATCCCGAACGGCGGTACAAGACCAGGACCGTGAGGCATGGCTCGCCCTGTTTACCGAGGACGCAGTGGTGCAAGACCCAGTTGGCCCCTCGGCTTTTGACGAATCCGGTCTGGGCCATCACGGAACCGAGGCAATTGCAGCTTTTTGGGACACGGTGATTGCACCCAACCCCGTCAGCATGCGCATTCACGGGTCTTACGCTGGCGCGCAAGAGGTTGCCAATGTCATCACGATTACCACGGAATTTCCGGATGGGTCACGAGCCGAGGTGCCGGGTGTGGCCATCTACAAGGTGAACGAAGCGGGCAAGGTGGTTGCCCTGCGAGCCTTTTGGGAAATGGATCAGCTCAACTTTGTTGCAGCACCGAGCTAGTTACCGCGGAGACGAGCAATCTCGTAACAGGCAACTGCCCCAGCCGAGGCCACGTTCAGCGAGGCGAGCCGGCCGTGCAGAGGGATTGAGGCCGTCAGGTCGCAGCGCTGCCGAACAAGGCGGGACAGTCCTTTGCCCTCTGCCCCCAGGACGAGGCACACCCCCGACTGCGCAACCTCAAGATTATGAATCGCAGTATCTCCGGCCATATCTAGGCCAACAGTCCAGATTCCAGCGGCCTTCATTGTTTCGATAGCAGTCGGCAAGCCACCGACAAGGGCCATGGGTAGGTACTCGATGGCACCCGCAGCAGTCTTTGTAACCGTAGGCGTGACATGAACTGCACGGTGCTTCGGCAAAATGACCCCCGTCACGCCAGCACATTCGGCAATTCGCAGAAGTGCTCCAAGGTTGCCGGGGTCGGTTACTCCGTCTACAGCTAGCAAGAACGGGGCTCGGCCATCCACCGTCTCAAACAAGTTCTCTAGCGGCGTCTCTGAGATTTCACCCGCTCGGGCGACGATCCCCTGAGGAGCATCAGTATGACTGACCGAGTCAAGCTTGGTTCGACTGACATGAGTGACCGGAACCCGCAGTTCATCGGCCAAATCCAATATGTCCGCAATGATGTCAACGCGTTCGATCTCATTCGAGATGACAATCTCGTAGGTTCGCCGCTCACCAGCCAACAACAACTCGCGTACAGCTTGGCGACCCTCGACTTGGGTGCCGCCAAGACCACGATCCTTATTGGACGGCCGGGCTGCATCGCGACCACCTGTGCGGCCACCTGTGCGAGTGCCGGAACTTCGAGCGCCAATGCTTCGAGCCCCGGCTGCCCCGCGAGTAGAAGTTGGTTTGGCTACGACAGGCACTGCTGCGCCACGGCGCTTCGCTCCAGCTTTTGTACCGCCGGATTTAGGGCCACCAGATTTAGCACCGCCAGACTTAGCACCGCCAGATTTAGGACTGCCCCGGCCTGCGCCAGATTTAGCACCGCCAGATTTAGCACCACCAGACTTGGGTCTGGAAGGTTTTGATCCACCAGATTTAGCTCCGCTCATGGCTGCGCTCCTCGTTGTTCTGTTCCAGCCGACTCAATCAGCGCCGACTCAATCAGCGCCGACTCAATCAGCGCCGAAGCAAAACATGCGATGCCCTCAGACCGGCCAAGCCCACCGATCCCCTCGGCGCGCCTGCCTTTAATAGTCACCGGTGCACCCACCTTTGCCGACAGAATCTGCTGCATCTGCTCCCGACGAGCGGCCAACTTGGGTCGCTCGGCAATGACCGAACAATCTACGTTCACAACACTCCAGTTCTCAGCGAGCAGCATGCGAACAATCTCATCAAGCAATTCCAAGCTGTTTGCACCGCGCCAGCGCTCATCAGTATCAGGAAAATGAGTGCCCAAATCGCCCAAGCCGGCAGCCCCAAGCAGAGCCTCACCCACGGCGTGAGTAATTACATCAGCATCTGAATGCCCGTGCAGTCCCGGCTCACCATCAAAGCGAACGCCACCGAGCACGAGCACCCGATCAGGGTCCTCAGAAAACTTGTGGACATCGAATCCATTGCCGATCCGCAGACTCATGCTCGACAGTCTCCCCCACTGAACCCCATCAAGGCGAGTGCTAGCTCTCCGCTCAACACAAGCCATCCCACTGAACTCGATCAAGGCGAGTGCTAGCGCTCCACTCAGGACAAGCCGCCCCAGGACAGCGCGTCTGGCCGCCTGCGGGCATCAACCCGGATGGTTTTGGTCGACTATCGACCAGAATCATCCGGGTTGGCTCTAGGAAAAGGGACGCGTCAGGCTCAGGCCCGGCTTAGGAGAGCGCGTCAACCAGGAGCGCAACAGCCGAAATGACGAGCGTGAGCAACACGAGCTTCTCAAAGCTTGGGCCAGCGAGACGCTTGCGCAGTCGCAAACCAATTGGCGTCGCAACTGCGACGGCTACAGATGCAACCACTGCCCCCACAAGCCTGTCAGGGGTCATCTGTCCATGACCCAGCAGGATTGCTAGCTGCACAGCCCCTGTTACACCGAACATGAGCGTCAGCGAATGGATATATGCCCGAGCAGGGAGTCGATACGAATGAACCCAAGAAGCCACGATCGGGCCCGACACACCGATTGCACCTTGCATCGCTCCGGCGAGCAGTCCCACCGCTGGCGACCAACGCCTTGTGAACGCCGGGGCCAAACCAAACTCGGGTTTGCGAATGAACTGATAGAGAAACACCAAGATTGACAGCGCTAAGACGACCAAAAGAGGTTGCTCCGGCAGATTCACCAAAGCAATGGTGCCGATAACTGCCCCCACGGCACCGAGTCCGCAAAGCCGACCCAGGTCTCTTGTTTGGGCCCGAGCGTCACGGCTCTCCCAGCACAAAAACGCATTCGCAGCCAGATTGGGAATGGCGATGATCACCACGGCGTCCTCGATGCCGAGAACCAAAGAAATCAAGGGAACAGCGATAAGCGGATACCCCAAGCCAGTTACGCTTTTGATAAGCGCCCCCAGGCCAGAAGCCAGCAGCACCACGAGTAACTGCGTGCTGGTCAACCTCAGTCCAGTTGTAAGTCAGGGTCTATGGATTCCAGCAACGCCGCCGCAATGATCTGGTCGGCGCGCTCAGTGAGCTTTAGGTTTGACCGTTCACCGGCGATGAGCGTGATCTTGACCCCAAGAGCCTCGACGAGACCGGCATCGTCTGTTGCTTCAACATCGCTGTCATAAGCCCGGCGCAGCAATGCAGCCTCAAACCCCTGCGGAGTTTGCACCGCTCGAAGCAGGTCGCGATCAATCACAGCGCTGTCTGGTTCAGCGGTCTCTGATCCAGCGCTGTCTGGGCTGAGTACTCGAATCGTGTCCACTACCGGAACTGCTGGCACGACCGCGGTAACTCCCGATTGGACCTGTGCAATCACCTGAGCAAATAAGTCGGCTGTAGCCAAGGGCCGAGCTGCGTCGTGAACCAAAATCACCGTCGCCTCAGCTGGGATTGCAGCTAGGCCGGCGCGAACCGAATCTGATCGTGTTGACCCTCCCGCTACCACCACAGTTGCGTCGGGGATCTGGCCATCTGCTGTTGCGAGCGAGTCGGCAGGGAGCACGGCTATGACACCATCGCATGCGGCAGCAGCAGTTCGAGCAGCACGATCAATCACCCGAACCCCGGCCAGTGAATCAAACTGCTTCAGCGACCCAAACCGCTGCCCCGAACCACCTGCAAGCAAGACGCACCAGACGGAGCCATTTTTCTGGGCAGGCACGGGGTCACCTGCGTGCTCAAACTCCTGGTTGATTTCTGCCTGAGCCATGCCCTCAAGTTACTGCCCTCGCACCCCAACTCGGCACTGCGGCAGAAGTCACATGCATTATCGCTACGATGGCAGTCGTGACTGACATGGACCTGCTGCTAGGTGTAGAACTTTTTGACCAATTCGACGCAGACGACCACCGGCAACTGGCTGACGCATCAGAGACTTTGGTGCTCACCCGCAATGACGTGGTTTTTGTTGAAGGTGTAGAGGCCGATGCGTGCTATGTGGTGATTAGCGGACGTGTCGCAATTGCGAACAAATCGTTCGATGGTCGCGAATCGATGATTGCGATGATGGAACGCGGAGATTTGTTTGGCGAGATGGGCCTTTTCGATGGTCTCGGAAGATCTGCCGAGGCCCGCTCACTTGAGCCATCCGCAGTGATTCAGATTCCCTATGAGGTGCTGCGCAGCATCTTTCAGAATAAGCCGGAGTTGCTGTGGTCCGTGGTTCGTCTGCTGAGTCAGCGGATTCGCTCCACAGACGAGGCCTTAGCCGACGCGTTCTTTCTTGATGTCACTGGCCGCACCGCGAAGCATCTACTCGAACTCGCTGGAGACCTTGACGAGTTTGAGATTCCTATCACTCAAGAGGAACTTGCCGGCCTAGTCGGTGCTTCCCGCGAGCGGGTCAACAAAGCAATCGCTAGCTTCTTAAAACTTGGCTGGATTGAGCAGAATGATCGGTCGTACCGAATCCTTAAGCGTCGAGAACTCGAGATTCGCTCCCGCTAACTATCCAAGAACTCAAGCGCCTTGGTCCATGCGTCAGCAGCATCATCGGCGCGATGAGTCGGTCGTGACGGATCATGCACGAACCCGTGGTCGGCACCTTCGTACTGCTCAACGTGAACGCCAACATCGATCAGTTCTTGCACATCTGGCGGCGGGGTATACCCGTCCTCTGATCCAATCACTGCCATGACCCTGACCTGATCGCTACCCCGTTCCCCCTGTGCAGGCTCGCTAGCAAGCGCACCCTGAAGCGCCTGCAGCGGATCACGCTGGCCCGGCCCGGCCCAAGCCGGTGGCACATGAACCATTCCGTAGAACGAAACGACCCTGCTGAACCGTCCATCGGCCGATGCCTTCAGCGCATACATGCCCCCCATACAAAAGCCAATCAAACCGACCCGTTCACATCCCGTTGCATCAGCTGCAGCGACCGCATCGCCAATGAGTTGGCGATCCTCGAGATTAAACAGGGCGTGGCTGCGGGCAGGAAAGAACTCAGGATGCGTGGCTCCTGGTAGTTCTTGGCCCGGGAATGGCTCAAAGCTTGTGACTGCCCAACCCGTGCGGAGGGCAATCGAATCGCAGAGATCGGTGAAGAGGGCTCGCAAACCGAGTATGTCTGGGATGACCACTAACCCGTGCTGCGCTGATTCGGGTTGGGCGAGGTATGCGGGAGTACCGGACGGCAACGTGATCTGCATAACCAGAAAGTTAGCCCGGGCTTATGCAGTCAGGCAGCAGGATCAGGAGTAGCGATCAAGGATGCTTGACTCGGCTATGCGCGCAAGCGCGTCTTTGATTGTTTTTGCCCATTGGTCGCCCACTCCTTCAACTGCTGCCAACTCAAACAGAGTGGCGCGAGTGAGCTTGTCGAGGGCACCAAAATGTTCGACGAGCAACTCGATGATGTCGTCAGGGAGTCGCGGGATTCGCGACAACATGCGATAGCCGCGGGGCTCGATGGAAGCATCAAGATCGTCAGTCTGTCCGGATAGGTGTGTTGCGTGGACTACTTCTTCTGCATCGAGCAGCGCATCAACCTCGAGATCAGACAGCGTTTCGATCGCTTGTTCGAGATTCCATTGCCTATCCGACTGGAAGTAATCTCGAACGACGAGCCGCCGCTCATCTTCGATACCAGCCATCAACTCTCGCAGTTGCAAGCCAATCAGGCGGCCATCGGTGCCGAGTTCGGTCAGGTACTGCTCAATCTCTTGAGAGATTCGAGCCACCAACTCGGCTCGCTGCAACAGCGTGACTACATCTCGCAAGGTCACGATGTCTTCTACCTCTAGTGAGGTCAGATTTGAAGACACTTCATCAAGGCGGGCTTTATAGCGCTCAAGAGTCTGAAGCGCCTGATTGCAACGGCTGAGGATAGATGGAATCGGCTCAAGCTGATAGCGGTCATTCTTGGTATAGACGGTGACCACAGCCATATCTTCAGAAACCGAGAGCACTGGGACACCAATAGATCGGGCAACCCGCTCAGCTGTTCGGTGACGAGTGCCTGTCTCTTCGGTGGGGACGTTCGGGTTGGGCACAAGGTGCACATTCGCGCGAGCGATGTAACCAACATCGGGTGTCAGGACGATGGCCCCGTCAGTTTTGGCCAATTCAGACAAGCGCTGCGGAGAAAACGAAGCGTTGATCAGGAAGCCACCGGAAGAAATATTGAGCACTTCTGGGCCGTCACCGATCACAATCAGCGCCCCCATTCCCGCTTTCAGGATTCGATCCAGACCCTCTCGAAGCGGACGCCCCGGGGCCACGGCAGCTAGGGCGCTGAGGAGTTCCACGCTGTGACGTTGATCTTGACGCTGGCTCACCAGTAACCCCTTCCTCGCTCAGCCACAGGCATTCCGATCAACCCAAGGAGCGGGCTAGGAAGGAAAGGTGTGGAACGTTTCGCATTCTAGTGGGGGGCGCGTAGTTTGCGGCAGCAGTTTTATACTGACAATGCTGGCCTGAACGCAGAACTCATGGCTTGTGCACGCCAAGTAGCTCAATAGCTGCTGCGAGTGAAGGTACGCGAAGCAGTTCAATCTTGGAATCAATCTCTGGGGCGGAACGCGGAACTACTGCGCTCGTAAAGCCCAGGCGAGCCGCTTCGGCCACGCGCCGTTCAATGCGACCTACTTGGCGAATCTCTCCCCCTAGGCCGACCTCTCCGCAGGCCACCATCGATGCAGGGATGGGCACGCCCGCTACAGCCGAGGCCAGTGCCAGACAAATGGCAAGGTCGGCTCCTGGCTCGACCACCTTGACCCCGCCAACCGCATTTGCGTAGACATCGAGTTGCTGGATACGGATGCCAGCGCGTCGCTCTAGTACGGCGAGGAGTAACGCCAATCTACCGCTATCAAGGCCCTGGCAGGACCGGCGCGGCTGCGGGAGTTGCGAGGAAGCAACCAGTGTTTGCACCTCTACGAGGAGCGGCCGATGACCCTCTAGTGCGGGAGTGACAATTGAACCTGGGATACCCGGGCGGCGATCCCCAATGAACAGACCGGATGGGTCTGGTACTGGCTCGAGCCCCGAGGTCACCATCGCAAAGAGCCCGAGCTCTTCGGTGGAACCAAAACGGTGCTTTTGTGCCCGGAGGAGACGTAGCGCATGGTGACGATCACCCTCGAATGAGAGCACTGTATCTACTACGTGCTCGAGTACCCGAGGCCCGGCCAACTGACCATCTTTGGTGACGTGGCCGACGAGCAACACGGTGGTTCCCGTGGTCTTGGCTGTTTGCACTAACCGATGAGCGCACTCGCGCACCTGAGTGACTGACCCAGGAGCCGAGGTATATGCAGGGTCGTGCAAGGTTTGGATGGAATCGACTACACAAATCTCTGGACGGAGTTCGTTGATGTGGTGAATCACGTTGGGAAGCGAGGTCTCGGCCGCGAGTAAAAGATTGTCCTGCAGCGCTCCGAGGCGATCTGCGCGAAGGCGGACCTGATCGGCTGACTCCTCGCCCGTGATGTAGAGAACAGTCGACCCGGCCGCAGCTCGAGCGCCCATGAGTTGCAGGACAAGAGTTGACTTGCCAACTCCAGGCTCGCCGCCAACAAGGGTGACGCTTCCCGGCACGAGACCGCCGCCTAGTACCCGATCAACCTCGGGGATTCCTGTTGGTACAGGCTGGCCGTCCTGGGAGCGAACAGCCGTGATGGGAACTGGCGGCACGGGTGGATCCGAGAGACTGGAGATGCTTGAGGGCAGGTCCAGTTCCTCGGTGAGTGTGTTCCAGTCTCCGCAGCCGGCGCATTTTCCGGACCACTTTGGTGCCTCCGCACCGCAACTCATACATCGAAAGACTGTGCGGGTTTTGGCCATGAGTGAACCCTAGAACGCAGCAGTGACAGTCTCGGTGCAGGTGGCCGGGGTGAGATGCCCGATCAGCGTCTGCGACGCAGCAATCCAACTGTCAAGAAAACTCCGGCAAGAACGAGCAGTGCCGCCGCTGCAATCAGCAAGCGGGTAGGCATCGGCTGAGTGTCGGAAGACTGGGCAGTCATGGTGGCCGAGGCTGCAGTACCGCCACTCATGGGGAACTCCCAACTCGCACTCGCTCCCTGTGCGCTGCCTGTGGTTACGTTGCCAGTGCTTATCTTGCCTGTGGACTGCTCAAGGTTTCCTGGCAGGCGAACAGAGACTTTCAGCGTTGCAGCACTCGCAGCGGTTAACCCTTCGGCTTGTAGCTCTTCTGGAGTGCGAGCTAGGGGAAGGCCGCCCAAGGCTGCAGTGAGTTCCGGGTCGGAGAACTGCTCCATCGAACCAGTCAGGCTGAGAGCGCTAGAGAAGCTGTAGTCGGTAGAGGCAAATCCATCGGTGAGCTTGAGTTGCACGTCAGAAAAAACTGCAGGGCTGCCGGTCTTTCCCGGGGTTCCGCCGATTTCGCCCAACACCTGCGCAAGCTCATCCGGAGATCCAAACTTGCGTCGCACCACAAGGGTGACGCCGCCCTTCAATGCTCCAGAAGTTTCTGTTTTGGGGCTATCGACCACCCAGCCCGCTGCTACAAGATCGCTCAACTGAACAGAGGTTGCCGGGTCGCCGAGTCGCTCGGCTGCCTCGGCATCTAGGTGAACCGTCACGGTCACCGTGCCTGACCCGCCCTGATTCACTCTGATCGCTACCAGAGAATCCACCTGGCAACCCGCCAGAACTATGGCTACAAGTGCACCAAGAATGATGAGCCGGACGGTTCGCACTGCGGCGAGTTTAGCGCGCGACTGCCTTCAAGAGATTGGGAGAGAATTGAACTGTGCCGCAGAGTAACGAGTTACTCGCCGGTGGTGACTGCGAGTTCCTCGATTGGCGGTGGGGTGAACCCTTCTACACCGGTGAAGGTGAAGATTTGCTCGCCGGGGGCATCGGGGTCTGGCGCAACATCAACCATGATGGTCTGGCCGGCAATGAACTCCTTGTAGAGCAGGCGTTCCGAGACTGGGTCCTCGACAAGGCGCTGGATTGCTCGCCGAAGTGGGCGGGCGCCAAGCGTCGGGTCGTAGCCCCGGTCCGCGAGCAGGTACTTGGCCTCTTGCGAGACTTCAAGGCCCATGCCGAGCCCGATCAGCTGAACACCAACACGCTTGATCATCAGATCAACAATGGTGGTTACCTCGGCCTTGGACAGCTCGTGGAAGACAATGACGTCGTCGATTCGGTTGAGGAACTCAGGCCGGAAATGAGCCTTGAGCGCATCGTTGACCTTTTCCTTCATGCGCTCATAGGTCACGGCCTCGTCACGCTTGGAGAAGCCAATGTTCGCCTTGCGAAGGTCGGCAGTTCCAAGGTTTGAGGTCATGATCAGCACCGTGTTGCGGAAGTCAACTGAGCGACCCTGAGCATCGGTCAGGCGCCCCTCTTCAAGGATCTGCAGAAGTGTGTTGAACACATCTGGGTGGGCCTTTTCGATTTCGTCGAAGAGCACCACAGAGAATGGCTTGCGCCGAACGGCCTCGGTGAGCTGTCCACCCTCTTCGTAGCCCACATAGCCGGGGGGCGATCCCACCAAACGACTGACCGTGTGCTTTTCCATGTACTCAGACATGTCGAGGCTGATCATTGCGGTTTCGTCGCCGAACAAGAACTCGGCGAGTGTCTTTGCAAGCTCGGTCTTGCCTACGCCGGATGGGCCCAAGAAGATGAACGAACCCGAAGGACGCTTGGGGTCTTTGAGCCCGGCGCGTGTGCGGCGAATTGCCTGAGAAACAGCCTTGATGGCCTGTTCTTGGCCGATGACTCGATGGTGCAGTTCATCCTCCATGCGCAAAAGCTTGGCGGTCTCTTCCTCGGTGAGCTTATAAACGGGGATTCCCGTCCACAGAGACAGCACTTCGGCGATTGCCTCTTCGTCAACCTCATCGAACAAGTCGACTCCGGCAGCCTTCATCTCTACATCTTTGGCTTCTTTGTTGGCCAGGAGGTCTTTCTCTCGGTCACGCAGAAGTCCTGCTGCTTCAAAGTCTTGAGACTCAACAGCCTCTTTCTTTTGACGGACGACATCGGAGAGCTCGTTCTCGATCTCTCGGTAATCGGGCGGGGTTTTCATGCGACGAATGCGCAGGCGGGATCCGGCCTCGTCAATCAGGTCGATTGCCTTATCGGGCAAGAAGCGATCGGAGATATAACGATCGGCCATGTTGGCTGCTGCCACGAGAGCCTGATCGGTGATGGTGACTCGGTGATGCTGTTCGTAGCGCTCACGCAGACCCTTGAGGATTTCAATGGTGTGCGCAACAGAGGGCTCATCTACAACAACTTTTTGGAAACGACGCTCAAGTGCAGCGTCTTTTTCTAGATGCTTGCGATACTCATCCAAGGTGGTGGCACCAATTGTCTGCAGTTCACCTCGAGCAAGCATGGGCTTGAGGATGGAAGCTGCATCGATTGCACCCTCTGCGGCACCGGCACCAACGAGGGTATGAATCTCGTCGATGAACAAGATGATGTCTCCGCGAGTCTTGATTTCTTTGAGCACCTTCTTGAGGCGCTCCTCGAAATCTCCTCGATAACGAGAACCAGCAACAAGTGCACCAAGATCGAGCGTGTACAACTGCTTTCCTTGCAGAGTCTCTGGCACGTTGTCAGACGCGATGGCCTGAGCGAGTCCCTCGACGATGGCAGTCTTGCCCACACCGGGCTCACCCACGAGCACAGGATTGTTCTTGGTGCGTCGCGAGAGCACCTGCATCATGCGTTCAGTTTCTCTATCTCGGCCGATCACGGGATCAAGTTTGTTCTCACGCGCAAGTTGCGTGAAGTTGCGGCCGAACTGATCAAGCACCAATGAGCCGGAAGGCGTCTCGCCTGAAGATCCGGTGCTGGCACCCGCCTTCTCTCCTCCACTGGGCTGATCACTAGATCCTGGGTAACCCGAGAGCAGCTGAATAACTTGCTGACGCACGCGAGAAAGGTCTGCGCCTAACTTGACGAGCACTTGAGCGGCGACGCCCTCGCCCTCTCGGATGAGACCAAGCAGAATGTGCTCGGTTCCGATGTAGTTGTGGCCGAGTTGCAGTGCTTCTCGCAGGGAGAGTTCGAGCACCTTTTTGGCGCGGGGGGTGAAGGGGATGTGACCCGAGGGGGACGACCCACCTTGGCCAATGATCTCTTCTACCTGTTGCCTTACTGCCTCAAGTGAGATGCCCAGTGACTCCAGAGCCTTTGCAGCAACTCCCTCGCCCTCATGAATGAGGCCAAGCAGAATGTGCTCAGTTCCGATGTAGTTGTGATTGAGGAGTCGGGCCTCCTCTTGAGCCAGCACGACCACCCGGCGGGCTCGGTCGGTGAAGCGTTCAAACACGGTGCTGCCTCCAAGAAAGATTGATGTGCTCAAGTGTAACGCCGCAG
This sequence comes from Actinomycetes bacterium, assembly GCA_037141255.1. Taxonomy (GTDB): domain Bacteria; phylum Actinomycetota; class Acidimicrobiia; order Acidimicrobiales; family Microtrichaceae; genus IMCC26207. Next base: position 17,273 of record JBAXCX010000014.1, read on the forward strand.
AGGGACAACAAGTTCCCGGGTTTCATTCGAAGTTCCTGAGCAACCCAAGTTCCCTCACAGCTTCGCAGGAATCGAACCCCATTCAGCCCCCGTTTTCAGGAAGGAAATCTCTCGGAATAGCAGTCCAATCAAAGAACTCGCTGACCCGACAGGTCTCAGACTGCCGCGGCCCACTAGGTTCTCACCCGTGACAGGTTCAAACCCGCTTCAGATCATGCCGTCCATGGCTGAAGATCTTGAGCGCTTGGAGACCGAACTGATTGCTTCGGTCTGTTCCGAGAATCCGTTTCTGACAGAGATTGCCACGCACCTGATCGCTGCGGGCGGGAAGCGAGTGCGACCGGGGTTCACTATCGCCGCTGCTGCTACGGCACTGACAGTTGACGCCCCAGCCTCAGCAGAAGCAATCACCGGCGGCATGGCTATTGAGTTGGTGCACCTTGGCTCGCTCTACCACGACGACGTGATGGACGAGGCAGAGGTGCGAAGAACGGTAGACAGCGTGAATGCCCGCTGGGGAAACCACAAGGCAATCTTGGCTGGCGACTACTTGCTAGCAAAGGCTTCAGAACTTGCCGCATCGCTCGGTGTTGAAGTTGCCTCGCTGCTGGCAAATACGATCGGGCAACTCTGCGAGGGTCAGTTGCTCGAACTCGAGCATTCATTCTCGGTCGACCGAACCGAGGATCTCTACTTGCGCTCCATCGACGGCAAAACTGCATCGCTCCTCGCTGCGAGTTGCCGAATCGGCGGGATCGTCGCTGACCTACCTCGTTCACAAATCGATGCGCTGACGACTTTTGGGTACAGCTACGGAATGGCCTTTCAGATAGTGGATGACGTGCTCGATTTGGTGTCGAACGATGCCGAGATGGGCAAACCCACCGGGCATGACTTGGAAGAGGGTGTCTATACCCTTCCGGTTCTTCTCACTCTGACCGGGCCCGAGGGGGCAGAACTGCGGGCGATGCTGGGTGGCCCGATCGACGCAAGCACTCGTGACGCTGCGGCGAGCTTGGTCCGAGACGGGCAAGGCATCGGCCTAGCGGTTGACCGTGCACGCGCGTTTGCCGACACAGGCCGCTCAGTGCTTGATGCTCTGCCAGCTAGTCCTGGGGTGACCGGATTGCGAGCCGCTGCTGACTATTTGCTCATCAGTGTTGAGGCTGCAGCTACCTGACCCAACCGGGCTACATCACCTTGGTTGAATCCGTCACCACATGCTGATGCAAGCTTGCGCCCGTCACACCAACGCTGGCCATGCCTTCGAGGAACGATGCCATATGCGCGGTAGCCATATGCGAGCCAATAGCTTCTTCTGACTCCCACTCTTCGTAGGCGCGGACTCGGCCAGGATCAGTCCCATCGAACCAGAAGCCATACGTGATGTTGCCGGGCTCGGCCAACGTAGCCTCAACAAGCGGAGCGGCTAGCGCGATAAACTCGGCCTGCTTCGAAGGGTCGAAAGTGATAATTCCAGAGATGATCAGCATGGTGGTCACCTTATCCTCAAGCGGCGCGCAAGATGATTAGGGTCGCTCACCTGCAGGTTCAAAAGCGGTCACCGCTCCGCCTGTGTAGCTCAATCGAGCCAATGCCAAGCGTTGCAGAACGGGGAGGGAGGGCCGCCGAACCCGAAGCCGTAGCTCCGACTCTTGAGCGTCAGACTGGCGCAGTAGATATGTGGTGCCGTGGCCGAGATACTCGACGAGTTCCACCGTTCCCACAACTGATGAGGTAGGTGTTGCAAAGCCCTGCGCATCGGTCGCGTCGACTGGATCAATCGCTAGGTCCTCGGGGCGGATCAGCACATCAACTTCCCCGTGTGTTGGAACCTGAAGTTGCAACTCGCCAAATGGGGTCTGCACGCTGCTGCCATGCGCAACGCCCGGAACAAAGTTGGCATCACCTACAAAGCCAGCAAGCCAGCGAGTAGCGGGACGCTGATACAACTCAGCCGGAGGCCCTGCTTGCAAGACTTGGCCGTCACGCAGCACTGCGACTTGGTCTCCCAACACAAAGGCCTCATCTTGATCATGAGTCACAAACACCGTGGTCATACCTAGGCGAAGAAGTAACTCATGAATCTCGGTTCGGACTTGCACTCGTAGGGAGGCATCAAGATTTGAAAACGGCTCATCAAGCAACAACACCCCTGGCCGAGGCGCAATCGCTCGGGCTAAGGCAACCCGCTGTTGTTGGCCTCCCGACAAGGTGGAAGGTGAGCGCTCACCAAATCCACGCAGGCCGACAAGTTCGAGGGCCTCATCGATTCTTGAGGACTCCTTGCGCTCACCACGAGGCAGTCCAAAGCCCACATTGCGAGCCACTGAAAGGTGCGGAAATAGCGCCCAGTCCTGAAACACCATGCCGATGTGACGCTGCTCGGGTGCGACCATGACTCCCGGCCCGCTCAGGCATGTACCGCCAAGCAAAATCTGGCCCGAGTCAGCAAACTCCAACCCCGCAATGATTCGCAGCAACGTGGTTTTTCCGCAGCCGCTTGGCCCCAACAGAACAACGGTCTCGCCGGGGGCAGCAACAAGATCGACGGCGTCAAGTACCCGTGCCGAACCATCAAATGATTTGCCAACACCAGAGACCTGCAGCGACCCCGCGGTTGCCGGACTAGTAGGCGCTGCCGGGCTACTAGGCACCGGGTTCCTGCTCGGGTCTCAGAGTGGGGAACAATACGATGTCTCGAATTGTTTGCACGCCGGTGAGCAACATCGCAAGGCGGTCCATTCCAATTCCTAGGCCAACGGTTGGCGGAAGTCCGTACTCCAAGGACCGGAGATAATCGTGGTCCATCACCATTGCTTCATCATCGCCGGCGGCGTTCTGCGCAGCCTGCTCATGAAAGCGCGCTCGCTGTTCGACAGGGTCTGTGAGTTCAGAAAATCCGTTACACAACTCACGGCCAATCACGATTCCCTCAAAGCGTTCCACTAGGCCTGGCTCAGAGCGATGCTCTCGAGACAGCGGTGATACTTCGGTCGGGTAATCAATTACAAAGGTTGGGTCCCAGAGCTGGTGCTCGGTGGTCTTTTCGTAGAGCTCTAACAGGAGTTTGCCGCTTCCATAGGAATCCTTCCACGGCACCGAATGCTGGTCACATAACTTGCGCAAGTCTTGAATCGGAGTATGGATGCTGACCGGTTCCCCTATCTGCGCCGAGGTGAGATTCGCCATCGTCTCTCGTCGCCAAGGCGCCGACAGGTCGACATCTCGACCGTCAAAGCTCACCGTGGTTGAACCACACAGTTCCAGCGCCAACTGCTGCACAAGTTGCTCTACCAAATCCATATGAAGGTGGTAATCGCCATATGCCTCGTAGGCCTCAAGCATGGTGAACTCAGGATTGTGCCGCGTCGAGGTTCCCTCATTGCGAAACACTCGAGCAATCTCAAACACCTTTTCAAACCCACCCACAACAAGCCGTTTGAGATACAACTCGGGAGCAATGCGCAAAAACATCTCTTGGTCTAACGCGTTGTGATGGGTCAGGAATGGCTTCGCTAACGCTCCGCCCGGGATGGGATGCAACACGGGGGTTTCTACCTCGAGGTAGCCGCGATCCTCCATGAACCTGCGAGTCATCGACATCATTGCGGAGCGAAGCTGAAACGCATGCCGAGCTTCGGGAGTCACCCAGAGATCTACATAGCGCTGACGGTACCGAGTGTCGGTATCGGTCATGCCGTGCCACTTATCGGGAAATGACCGACGAGTAGGCGCAAGCAAAGTCCACGCGTCCACCCGCACCGAAAGCTCTCCGCGGCGCGTGGTCATGACCTCGCCGGCCACACCAATCCAGTCGCCCAAGTTGAGCTCACAGAAGTGCTCAAACTCTGGAGTCGATGCCGACGGAGCGAAGAGCTGAATGCGACCGGAGGAATCCGCAAGGGTGCCAAAAGCCAACTTGCCTTGCACACGACGCAACATCAAGCGGCCCGCAACACTCACCTGCTCGCCAGTAACGGATCCCGGCTCGAGACCCTGATGTCGCTCCGCTAACTCGGCCGCAGTGGCAGTCACCGCATAGGTGTAGGGCTGCTCAAAGCCATAGAGGCGCGCATCATCGGGAGACCCCTGAAGAGGAGTCGAGGTTCTGCCAGGTTCGGGGGATTCATCAGATTCGTTCACGGTTGGTTCTTCTCCCAGATTAAGCGCAGACCATGCAAGGTCAGCCACGGTTCTTCATGCTCAATCGATTCAGCGATTGGCGCTATCAAGCTGGCCAACCCGCCGGTTGCGATGATGGTGGATTCGCCGAGCTCTTCTTCGATGCGATCGCACATGCCATCCACCATTGCGGAGTAACCAAACACAGCCCCGGATTGGACCGACTCCATCGTGGTCTTGCCGATCACACTGCGAGGCTCCACAAGCTCGACTCGGCGAAGGGCCGCTGCGCGCCCGAACAGCGCGTCCATCGAGATCTCGATTCCAGGAAAAATTGCGCCACCGAGATACTCGCCTTGAGCGGAGATCACATCAAAAGTGGTGGCCGTTCCAAAATCCACCACGATTGTGGGTCCGCCGTACAAGTCAAATGCGCCCACTGCATTCGCAATGCGGTCTGCGCCAACCTCTCGCGGGTTGTCATACAACACGGGCATACCAGTCTTGACCCCGGTGCCCAAGACAACAGGCTCGATCTGTAAGTAGCGCTCGCACATTCGTCGAAGCTCAAAGGTGATGCTGGGAACGCCCGAGGAAACCGCAACTCCCTTGATGTCCTGTTTCAAGTCAAGTTCGCGAGTAGCCAACAGGTGGCGAATGAAAAGCGCGAGTTCATCACTCGTGCGCTCCGGGCGCGTAGCGAGTCTCCAATGGTCAATGAGTTCATGGCTTCGTTCGCCAGCGTTATACAAGCCAATCACGGTTTGGGTATTTCCAACATCAATCACGAGCAGCAAAACGGCCTCCGCAACCACACGCCAGAGGAAGTAGCCCCCCAGATGGTGGAGCCTTCCTGCGACTCAGGATCCCTAGATGATGGTCTCCCGCAGCAAAATCTGCACGTTTATGCATAATCTTCTTCGCCAGAATGCCTCCAGCACACTCAGAACATCTCAGATCAGGTCGAGCCCAAGGTCAAGAACAGGTGCCGAATTAGTGATTGCGCCCACGGAAATCATGTCGACTCCGGTCCGTGAATAACCTGCGATAGTCCCCAAAGTGATTCCACCAGAAACCTCCAACAAGCTGCGACGAATCTGCCCACCTTGTCTGAGTTCGGCCGCTGCAACACAGGCCATGACTTCTTCTGGGCTCATGTTGTCCAACAAGATTGCATCTGCTCCGGCCTCAAGAGCCTCGATGCATTGCTCGATGCGATCACATTCCACATGGACCGTCCGCGCCGGCCAACGATCCTTTGCCAAGGCGACTGCCGCTGCGATTCCGATGCTCCCCAAATGGTTGTCCTTGATCAACATCCAGTCCGAGAGGTTGCCCCGGTGGTTGCGCCCGCCACCAGCGCGCACCGCCGCTTTAGCTAAAGATCGCAGACCCGGAATTGTCTTGCGCGTGTCCCAGACTTGAGCGCTGCCACCCTCTGCTGCTGCGGCAACAAAGGCTGCAGTGAGCGTTGCTATTCCAGACAGGTGCCCTAAGAAATTGAGTGCCGTTCGCTCCCCGGTAAGAACCGAATGAAACGGACCAGAAAGCACACCAAGTGGTTGACCCGCACTGACTGAATCGCCTTCATCTACCAACCAAACAACCTCTACCTCGGGGTCGAGTTGAGCAAAGGTTTCAGTGACGCACATCGTCCCTGCAATCCGACCGGGGACTCTCGCCGCGAGGCGCGCCTCGCCGAATCGGTGTGGCAGCAAGGATGAGGTCAGGTCGCCAAGTGGGGCAAGGTCCTCGGCGAGTGCCAGGGCAACGGCCTGTCGGACTGCAAAAAGCGGTGGGTTCAACCACTGGGAATCTGTTGAAGGAGACGTCACGGCCTTGAGCTTTGCAGATTCACTACGTACGCACCACGAGCCGGTGGGTTTGAGTTGGGTCCGTAGCAGGATAATCAGTGCGCGCGTGGGTGCCACGGCTCTCCGTGCGAGCAGTGGCAGCGGCAATCAGCGTCTGCGCGATCTTGGCAAGGTTGCGCACTTCGGCAACGGCCACTTGCTGAATATCCAGTGTCTCGATTTCGCCAAGGGTCAGCCCGATCACCACAGATGCTTGCTGCAAGCTTTCGGCGCTGCGTTGCACGCCGGCATCGGCACTCATCGCCTGTTGAATAGCCCGACGCAAACCCTCGGGAGTAGCTCCCGATGAAGCAGGGCCAACAGGGTCAGCTTCGGGTACCCGCAGCGACACCCCACCGATACGCAGAATTGAGTCATCTAACTCCTTAAAGCCAAGCACCGAACGCATAGCTCCGGTGGCCTCGGGCCCAAACGCACCGCCCGCAATCGACTCGATTGCGCGTGGTCCAAAAACCATGCCCTCGAGAAGGGAGTTTGAAGCCAGGCGATTAGCGCCATGTACGCCCGAGCAACTGGTTTCTCCTGCAGCCCAAAGCCCAGGAAGAGAGGTTGCGCCCGACAAGTCTGTGACGATTCCTCCGCACTGATGATGTGCTGCAGGAGCGACCGGTAGAAAGTCGGTCACCGGATCAAGGCCCGCAGAAACGAGGTCTGAGTAGATCGTGGGGAAGCGTTCCGCAAAGTGGTCGAGTCCCGTGGCATCGAGCCACACGTGATCTGTCTGTTGTTGCAACATCTGCGCGAGGATCGCTCGGGAGACGACATCTCGGGGCAACATCTCATCGACAAACCGCTCGCCTGAGGAGTTGCGAAGCAGTGCCCCGTGCCCGCGCAATGCCTCCGATAGCAAAGGTCGTGGAATGCCAGGGTGATACAACGCAGTTGGGTGAAATTGAAAGAACTCCAAGTCTGCAACGGCAACGCCTGCTCGCAGCGCCATTGCAACCCCGTCACCTGTTGCCACTGATGGGTTGGTAGTAATTGCAAAAAGTTGCCCGGCGCCACCCGTGGCTAACAACAAGTTCTTTGCTCGAACTTCATGCAGGTCACCGGATGGGCCAATCACCTGCACCCCGACACAACATCCGTCTTCAATCATGAGGTCAAAGGCAAAAGTGTGCTCATGCAGGACTGCGGCAGTGCGACGAACAGCAGCAACAAGCGCACGTTCTATTTCGGCCCCGGTGGCGGCCCCACCAGCGTGCACGACTCGCGCAACGGAGTGGCCACCTTCGCGAGCGAGTTCTAAGTTCCCTCGCTCATCCCGATCGAACTCAGCTCCAAGAGCTATGAGTTCTTCTACCCGTCGGGGGCCCTCATCTACGAGTACCCGCACCGCGTCGACGTCGCATAGTCCCGCCCCCGCTGCCAGGGTGTCGGCAAAATGCAGATCAATCTCTTCGGCATTTCCAGATAGTGCTGCAGCCACCCCGCCCTGAGCCCAGCGTGTTGTGGCCAAATCAAGACCACCCTTGGTAATCACACCTGTTCGCAGACCGTGTGTACCAGCGGCGCGCACCGCTGCCGACAAACCAGCTACCCCCGAACCAAGTACTAAAAGGTCAAGGGGTTGCGGCGTCACAAGATGACCTCTGAACCAGCATCGTTGAGATCCATGTTGTCAATCAGCCGCACCGACCCAAACCGGAGGGATCCACATAATCTGCTGGTCGAATCTGCTTCCTCTACCGAACGAAGCGTTGCGGGGTCGACAATCTCGAGGTACTCCACCTGCCCAAGGTCTTGTGTTGTCATCACCTTCATCATCGTTGCACGCAACTGCGCAACTGCGGTTTCTCCCTGCCCGAGGGCAGCGACTCCAGCGCGAAGTGCCCGCCACAGAACTGGAGCTGCTGCTCGCTGTTGGGCACTGAGGTAGACATTGCGACTCGACATTGCGAGCCCATCGGGTTCGCGGCAAATTTCGCAGCCGACGAGTTCCACATCACAAGACAGGTCGCGCACCATGGCCGTTATGATTGCAAGCTGTTGGAAGTCTTTCTTTCCAAAATAGGCAGTACACGGTCCGGCGATGTTGAACAGTTTGGCTACCACCGTGCACATGCCGGCAAAGTGACTCGGCCGAGCAGCACCCTCCATCACCGATGACAATGCTTCGACAGAGACTGAAGTGAGTACCCCCTCTTGCCCGAGCGGGTACATCTCAGCAAGCTCGGGTAAGAACAACACGTGTGCGCCAGCTGAAGCTGCCGTGAGCGCATCCCCAATTGCGTCTCTGGGGTATGCGGCCAGATCTTCATTGGCACCGAACTGCAACGGGTTGACAAAGACGGTGACCACAACGAGATCGCATTCCAAGGCCGCTCGTTGCACAAGCGAGGCATGACCCGCATGCAAATATCCCATCGTGGGAACCAGTCCGATGCGCTTACCTTGCTGGCGTTGTTGCGCAATCTCCACCCGCAGTTCAGAGATCGTTGTCAGAGTTTTCACCTGCGCAGCCTAGAACCGCCACTAGGGGTTCTGCCCATTCACATCGCCGGGCCGATGGACGAAGATATTGGTGTTCCGGCGGGAACCGATCAGAGTCCCGAAACCTCCCCAGGAGGGGTCGGGACTCTGAACCGTTTTTGGCTCACCGTGAGTTGCTACAAAACTCGAACTGCCTGCTGCAACTGCTCAAGCTCAGTACCCGTAGGCATTTCATCTACAAGTGCCGCGGCACGCAGTGCGAGCGCAAGATAGGGCTGACGCTCAGCAGGCTCAAGCTGGCCAAGATGGCGCAAGACGGTCAACCAGTCGCCGCGAGCCACGGGTCCAGTCAAGGCTCGCTCGGGACCAAGTTCTGCCACGTTGTCAAGCGTGATGCGGGCGAGATCCAAAAATGCCTCAAGAGGCAGGCCGATCTCGGTGGCAATGGAATCCACTTGCGCCAGCAAGGCCACAAGGTGATTCGACGCGAGCACGGCTGCCGCGTGGTACCTCACCCGATCTGCCTCGGCAACCTGCACGGCCCGGCCCTGAAGCGCAGTCACCACCTGAGTCGCGAACGGGTCTCCCGCTACAGCAAACCATGCGCCACTCAATGCATCTGCCCCGCGCTGCACATCGGCTAGCGAAACGAGAGGGTGAATCGATGCTCTGCGGACTGCAGGAGCCAGCACCTCGAGGCCAAGAGATCCAGCGCAGTGAGCAACCACAACGCCCTCATCCGCCTCAATGACCGATGCCACCTGAGCAACCACAGGGTCCGGAACGCACAGGAGCAGCATCTGGGCTTGTTCAACTCTCACCCTGCGAGCAGCCAAGGTGGTCTCTGCATCTGCAAATTGCTCGTGGCTCACTAGGTCAACGCTCCAGCCCGCTCTGTGGAGGGCCTCCGCAAAGGAACCACCTGCCTTCCCCGTGCCGATGATGCGAACCCGTTCAGCGCTCATTGCCACTCAGAGCGGATCCACTTGGATGACCGTGCCTTCGGCAAAATGCAATTCCTGTTCGGTCACTAGGTCGGGGGCAAGGTCACGAAGGGGAGCGAGCACGAACCTGCGCTGCTTCCACCTGGGATGAGGAATGGTCAACTGTGGGCTGTTTTGGGAAATCCCGTCCATCCAAATGATATCGATATCCAACGTGCGCGCTCCCCATCGGATGTCGCGAACCCTCTCAGAAGCGGTTTCGATTCGGTGGCAGATTCCCAGAAGCTGATCGGGGGTCAGAGCGGTACGTAACTCAACCACAAGATTCAGATATGCCCCTTGCTCCGGTCCTCCCACCGGATCTGTCTCGTACACCGGAGACAGAGCAACCAAGTCGGGAATCGAGTCCACAGCAGCCTGCAAGTAGCCGCGGCGATCTCCCAAATTCGACCCGAGCGACAGGAACGCCCGAATTGGATTGCCCGCAGATCCCTCGGAGGCTGTCTCTGGCTTGGCCGAACTCATGAGGGTCGGCGGCGCGTAATCTGCACGCCAGATGACGACAGATCATGCGGAACCGGTGGTCGTAGCTTGGCCACCGATATTTGCAAGCCTTCAATTCGGGAGTCGACCTCAAACACCGCATTCGCTAGCTGGGCAGCTAAGCGCTCAAGAAGCTCAGGCCTTGCGAGTTCTACTGTTCGATGGAGTGCATCGCAGACCGCCCCATAATCCACTGTGTCTGCGAGTGCGTCGCTTTGCCCGGCAGCCGTAACGTCGAGATAGAGATCAAGATCGATCTGAAGTGGCTGAGCCCGCACTCGCTCCTCGGGGAGTACCCCCACAATGCCCACGAGGCGGAGCCCGTGGATACGAATCTGATCAGGTGGTGATACCGCCTCGTGATCCGACATAGTCTCAGCGAAGTTCAACGAGTCGAGCAGCTTCACCTACGAGCTGTCGACCGTCGGCGCCGATCTGCCGGCCCGTGATGTGTTCCGTCATGGCAATCGCACGCGGGGGTTCGGGCACCATCTCATTCCACACCAGATAGCCCGCGAGGAATCCCACAAGGCGATCCGATAGCTCATCTTGGTGGAACATAAGTTTCCGGTGATCTGCAAGTAGCTGACGAAGATCGGTGTACGAGCGCTGCAGGTACTGCGGAAGGTCCTCTGTGTGGGGGAACGGCCAATGCCGCCAACGAACAGCAAGTTCGTCGTAGCTGTGCAGATTGTTTGGGGCAGATGAAACAGAAATAACGAGGTCAAAACCCTGTTCACGAATCCAAATGATTTCTTCTTGGCGTCGAACTTTTCGGTGATTCTGCCCAAAACCTCCTGGACGCTCGCAGATTGCGAGTTGATCTTTGATCACCCAGTGGAAGTGACGAGGCTGAATTCCCTGTGCCCACTTACCTTTTGCTGCCATTTCGCCACCTCCTCCCTCAGTCGGAACCTGCGAACCGATCATTTGTATCTGTTGGAGAGTCGATTCTAGGCGATTTCAGGGGATCAAGATATTCCCTGTTAGAATCTTTGTGGCCTGAATAGTCGATTCCACTTCGTGGACTCTCACCATCCTTACCCCCTGAATCATGGCCCACATAGCTGTCGCCAAGGAGCCGTCCGCCCTGCTATCTGGCGGAACCACTCGAATTTCAGCGGCCAAACTGAGAGCGGTGCCCTCACCGGTCAAGGAGCCAATCGCATCATCCGAGCGAGCAATCATCTCGCCAAGAAATCTTTTTCGGCTTGTACCCACGAGCACTGGGAAACCTTCGGCTACGAGTTGGTCAAGGTTGGCGAGCAGTTCCAAATTGTGAGCCGTAGTCTTGCCAAATCCGATTCCCGGATCAATCCATATTTCTGAAACACCTGCCGCTACGGCCCGCTGCGCTCGATCCACAAGAAACTTGCGCACATCTGCGACCACATCCTCATAGACGGGGGTTTTCTGCATGGTCCGTGGGTCTCCCTGCATGTGCATGGCAACCCATCCCACACCCAACTCAGCGGCAGTAGGCCACAGCGTGGCACTCACGTCGTTAATCAGGGTGGCGCCGGCCGCCACAGCAGCACGCGCGGTGGAGGCATTTCTCGTGTCGATTGAGATCCTGACGGACTCGTCCGGCAGCAAATCGGCGAGCGCCTCAATCACCGGCAACACCCGACGCTGCTCTTCAGCTGGATCAACTGGCTGCGCTCCTGGACGCGTAGATTCACCGCCCACGTCAATCACTTGAGCACCTTGGGTCATCATCAACTCACCATGAAGGCGAGCTTGTTTCACGGACTCATATGTTCCGCCATCAGAAAACGAATCAGGAGTCACGTTGAGTACTCCCATGACCTGCGCCAATTCACCGTCCCGCAGGTTGGTCTGGTTCAAGACTAGTGGCCTGTTCCGATAAAGCGCATGGCCTCGGATCGTGCCGCAGCATCATCTCGGAATAAGCCGCGTACCGCCGAGGTCACAGTAGAAGCGCCAGTCTTTTTGATGCCGCGCATTGCCATGCACATGTGCTCTGCCTCAATCACCACGAGCACTGCACGGGGATCCAGCGAGGTTTCAATCGCGTCGGCTATTTGAGCGGTCAGGCGCTCCTGCACTTGAGGGCGTCGCGAGTAGCCATCAACAAGCCGGGCAAGCTTCGATAAACCAGTCACCCGGCCATCAACATTAGGGATATACGCAACGTGCGCCTTCCCGAAGAAGGGCACCAAGTGATGCTCACAGATGGAGTACATCGAGATATCTCGAACCATCACCATCTCGTCGTGGCCAGCGTCAAAGGTCACTTTCAAGTGTCGGGCCGGGTCCTCATGAAGGCCAGAACACGTCTCTGCATACATGCGAGCAACTCGCGCAGGAGTATCGAGGACTCCCTCGCGATCGGGGTCCTCTCCAATGGCAAACAGAATCTCTCGCACAGCTTTTTGGATTCGTTCCAGATCTACAGCAGGGGCCATGGTCGGCGTGAGCGGAGTGGGATCTGGGACGTTGAGATCATTCCCTGGGGAAATACTTCCTGCGCTGCTGCTTCCCCGCCTGCTCTGGTCAGCAACAGGGCTCTCGCTAGTAGAAGAAATGTCGGTCTGGCTCATGTGCTTGGGCCTTTCGGAAAAGAAACATGACCCGTGAACGGGTGCATTCGTAGCCGATGACAGGTTACGGCCTTGGAGCGTAGTTACCTCGGCGGGTCAGATTACGTAAACCACCGACGCGATCATCGCAAGGGTCATGTTGCGTCTGGTTCGTAGACGGCAAGATAACGCAGATTGCGGTACTTCTCGCCAACATCAAGGCCGTAGCCCACTACGAAATCACCGGGGATTGTAAAGCCCACATACTTCACGCCGAGGCCCTCAAGGTCTGCTGCTTCTCTTGCTAATAAGGTGCAGACTTCAAGACTTGCCGGTCCTCTGACCTCGAGACTGCGACGCAAGTAGCGAAGTGTCAGGCCCGTATCAACGATGTCCTCAACCAGGATCACATCCCGGCCCGTTAGGTCGACGTCAAGGTCCTTTACTAGTCGAACAACCCCCGAGGTCCTCGTCGAGGATCCGTAAGAAGAAACAGCAATAAAGTCGATCTCTACGGGCAGATCAATCGCGAATGCAAGATCGGTCGTGAAGGCATATGCCCCACGAAGCACGCAGACCATAAGCGGCTTGCGGTCCTGATACTCCTCTGTGATCTGGAGCCCAAGTTCTTGAATACGCTCAGCAAGTTGCTGCTCCGTGAGCAGCACCCGACCAATATTCGGGTCCTCGGTAAGGCGGTGCTGGGGGGCAGAAGATGGTTCAGTCATCTGCTGCGACAGTAGCCGTTTCTGAAGCTGCTGCATGCTGAAGCGACAACCTGCCCGCTGTGCGCATCACGCGCCAGCCGCTGCCAACCTCGCAACTCACTGAGTCACCTCTTGCTACTGACAAGATACGGGCAATCGCAGCAGCATCAGGCGGGTACACGATGCCCGTAGATCGGCTCCACCACAATCGAATCACCTCGGCTGCTAAGGCCGAAGGCAGACTCGCAAGAACCTTGGCGTCACAAGGGTCCTCGCTCCGTGCAAGCGCAGAGATCAGATCGGCTTGCTCAGCGCACAACTCGGCCAAACGACACAACAGTGGCGTTACGTCTCGGTCAGAGATCTGGCTCAACAGCGGCAACGCCTCATGACGAACGCGATTGCGCACAAAACGAGGATCGTTGTTGCTGGGATCTGAAAACGGCTGAAGTCCGAACCGAACACAGAGCGATTCAGTCTCGCTTCGACGCAGGCCAAGGAGTGGGTGAAACTCCGAACGCATTCCGGCTAGTCCAGCGGGTCCTGTGCCGCGCATGAGTCGAATCAGCAGGGTCTCTGCCTGATCATCGCTGGTGTGGCCAAAGAGTGCACCCTCAGGCAGCGCAGCCAAGCGCGCAGCACGTGCCCGGGCCTCAAGGTCTCCCCCGGGTTGAACCACTGCCATCAATGACACGAACTCTGCACCAAGACTCCTTGCTAGTTCAGCAACCAGCTGGGACTCATTGTTCGAGCCCTCGCGCAGACCGTGATCAACATGCAGAGCTGTCACGTGTGCGCCGGTGGCTACGGCTAATACCAACAGAGCCGTCGAGTCCGCTCCACCAGAGACTGCGCAGTTCAGCTGTTGCACGCCTTCCCGCGGCACTTCTGGGAACGCACAGCGCTTCAGCAGCGCGATGACGAGAGGGTCCGTTGCAATTTCACGAGCCGAGAAGCAACGTACTGCAGTGGCTTCATCCGGCGTGTCGTTCACGCCGCTGTGACCGCTGGACCCAGACGTGCAACCCACAGCGAAGGATCGCGAATTTCGACCAGGGTCGGGAGATTCAGCGGATCTTCAAACGCTCGGTTCAACAGAGCCGGTCCGCCTACTTTCTCGACGGCTTCGATAAAGAGTTCGCCCTGTTCGTATTGTGCCAACTTGGCCTCTAGGCCGATCAGCCGCTGCAAGAATTTTGCGCCCAGATTCATGTTCGTTCGCCGAGCACGCAGTGCGCGAGCAAACCGGTCAGCAGATGGCACCTGATCAAGCGCCGCCCGGTCCATGGTCACGTCGCCATGACCCTCGAGCAGGCTCATCAGCCCACCGACTCGGTCCATTGCTTCGCGCTGCTCGGGGGAAGCAAAGAGCGCAACAATGCCGCCATCTTCGAGCGGGTTCTTGCGAGTACGCATGCCGTCTGCAACACGACCGACGGCTGCAAATAGTCGCTTCGGGTCTGGCTCCGCAGCACCCATCAATTCAGTGACCAGTCCAAGAAAGTAGGGCCGCAGCCAAGGCACCCCCGTGAACTGGGTGCGATGAGTGACCTCGTGTAGCGCTACCCACAACCGAAACTCATCAGGGGGAAACCCGTGGCGCTTCTCTAGGCCCAAAATATTTGGCCCCACGTAGTACACCAGGTCTTGGTCCTCTGGGTTTTCTTCCTCCAGGACCAACAGGTCGTATTGGCCGAGCACCCGACTCGACATCCAGCCCAACAGCCCACCGAGTTCTACAGCGGCCACTTTGCCGCCGAGCGAGCCTGCGGCTCCGCCGCCTAATTCATCGAGTCGCCCCAAGACGGGTCGTAGCAATCGTTGATAGCTAGCTAGGTTCGCTCGCACCCAATCGTTGCGGTCCACTACCCGAGCTCTTGCTTGACCCGCAGCAGAGGTCAGGCCAGTTTCTGCCTCTACGTAGACCTGCGCACGGGCAGTCATCTCTTCAAAGTCACGCGCCATTCCAGCGGCGTGATACGAGGACGCGAACGGCTCCGATCCAGAAACGCGGGTTGCTACTCGCTCGGCGAGTGCCCAATCCACTGCGTCTCCCATGTGGTGAAACTCGTCTCAGTTCTCAGATTTTGGATAACGGGTGCTCGACACCTTGGTGACGTACAAGCCAATGATCAGGCCAAGCACAGCCACGGCTGAGATTGCCAACACCACTGCTAACCAAAAGTGCCAGACCATATCTGCTGCTAACAACATCTCTCTATCTTATGACGCCGGAGCGCGCCTGCAACAGCCGGCCCCGCTGTGCGCCTAGCTAGCGAACTGTCGAAGCCGGAGTAGTAGTTGTCTGAGTCGACTCGCTGCAAGGATAAAAATCTTGCTTGCGAATCCACTTTCGGCATTGGTGACACCGGCTTGCAGCGCCGGCACAGAGCCCGCTGCAATGGCGGCACTGCGTTGTGCTGCTCATGTCTTACCTCCACTGACTGCCGAGAGGATTCCCGGCTGATTTGCACTCATAACTCAGTGAACAGCGATTCCGAACTAGTTGCAACGGGTAAATCTGCTGATAGGTCACACCTGTGAGTACGCTTCGGAACGTGCTCTCAGCCTTCCGAAGCCGACTGCGTTGGTTCCTTACAGAATTGAATGGCATCGGCCACCCGGTCAGGGGGTTTCGACGCCTTATCTGGTGGCGTGTGCTCTCTGCCTGCGGCAGAACCACCGAGGTTAAGTTCGAGTACTTCGACTGCAGATTCGAATGCCCTCCTGAATGGCGAGGCATGTCAAAGCTTGCGTACGTCATGCGCGATTCCTATGAGGTTGAACTGCCGCATCTGCGCAACTGGGTACAGCCAGGGGACACCGCCGTTGACTTGGGGGCGCACTATGGAGCATTCACCGTTGCGCTGTGCGCAGTCGTGGGGTCGGCTGGACGCGTGGTAGCAGTTGAGCCGTCGATGCGTTTCTGCGCTGTTCTGGAGCGAAATATTGAACTCAACAATTTCAGCTGTGCTCAGGTCATCTCCAAAGCGGTTGGCAGCGCACCGGGCCAACTGCGCCTGAAACATCATGATGATCCAAGCCGAGCAGCGTTTGACTTGAGGGAACACGAGTCTGTGGGAACTGAGGAATCTGTTCAGGTTGAGACGCTTGACCGCATGTTGTCTGGTCGGGTGGACTTCATAAAGATTGATGTCGAAGGGGCAGAGGTCGCAGCCTTTCAAGGTGCTGAGCACACACTGCGTACCTGGCATCCGGTGATCCTGTTTGAGTATGTCCCACGCGAAAATGACGCCGGTTCGAGTGCAAGACAAGCGTGGGAGTTTTTGGCCTCGCTGGGCTACAAGTTCTCGGAAATCCTTGATGACGGATCACAGCGCGATCTACTGACTCCTAATGCTGCTCGATCTGGCCGCTCTGCAAATGTGCTCGCCACTTGGATTCAACGATGAACAGATCCTCTGTATTTCAAGTTATAAATACAGTTTACATGTAAACTGGGGTATGGTGGATTATGCGTAGAACCGCAGCAGATGCCGAGATAACTCGCCTTGAGCTCCTTTCAGAAGCACGGGCCAGCTTTGGTCGTGACGGGTACGCAGGTACTCAGCCGGCAGACGTGGCCGAACGCTGTGGAGTCACGCGAGGTGCCGTCTATCACCACTTTGATAGCAAAGCCGGGCTGTTCGAGGCAGTACTGATCGAGTTGACTAAAGAACTTGATGCAGCGGTCGCTGCCGCTGCGGGCAAAGCGCCCGATACCCGATCAGCGCTCGAGGAAGGCGCCCGGGCCTGCATCAAATTCATGGGTAAGTCCGAATACCGACAGATTGTTGTAGAGGACGGGCCGGCAGTAGTTGGACTGCAACGCTGGTATGAGATTGACCGCGCCATTGGTCTTGAAAACATGCAACTGGCCTTGGCGGTTCTTGAATCCGAAGGACAGTTGGCAGTGGCCGCATCGGATGGCCTTGCACTTGGCTTGTTTGGCGCTCTGACCGAACTCGGTCTGGCCTACTCAAGATCTGAACTCAAGCTCGAGGAGGCCACCGATGCCTTTGTTCAACTGATACATCAACTCGGTGTTCGCTCTCACTAGTCGATCACCAGTTATGGTGCCCATCCTGCGGGTCATCTGGAGGCTGCACGCCGAATGATTTTCGCACCTCAGCCAGAGGCTCGGCGGCCAAGGCGAAGTGGTCGACAAGGGAGAAATCAGCTGTGCACCTCGCCCCGCGACTCATCTCTTGGCCCAAGAGTTCTGCCGACCCAGCCATGCCAAGTTGACCTGTCTCTGTGGTCAGGGTTCCCGCTTGGCCGAATCCGGCTTCATGCACCACGAGCGATGCCAGCAGGGCCGCCGAGTTCACCTCGTTGTCATTCATCGCCCACTGGAACCCACTCAGGGCA
>JBAXCX010000015.1:0-33753 GCA_037141255.1 Actinomycetes bacterium
CGCCGGCCAGCCATGCTGGTGCTCGACGAACCGACAAGTGCACTCGACATGCAGTCGGAGTCACTTGTTCATGAGACCTTGAATGAACTCAAAGGGTCGGTCACCTTGTTTGTGATTGCGCATCGACTCTCGACCCTGAATAGCTGTGATCGAATCATGGTGATGGATCATGGCAAGTTGCAGGCCTTTGGCGACCGAACCGATCTAGAGAGCAACAACGCCTTCTATAAAGAGGCTCTAGCACTCTCTCGGATTCGTACCTGACCTGTTCGGCACGGCAACCGATGCAAACAGATTCTCGTGTTCTGGTACCGATTACGTACGGGTTTAGCGTTCGCTACTTTGTACCCACCGGGGTACTAGCTGGCCTTGCGCAGGTGTGTCACCCTGTCATCGCATTGGGGTGGGATGACCCCGAGTTGCAAGCCATGCTTGAGCGACGCGGGTTTGAAGTTCTGCAGTTGCCTGTGGCTGAGTTGTCTCATGAGTACCGAATGTTTCGGCGTAAGCAGAGCATTCTTCATGACCGCCGACTCAACAGCCCGACCACCAAGATACGTAGGGCGCGACAACTCTCGATGATGCATGCACCGAGAGACCGGTTCTTGAGCCAGCTACGCTCCGCAGTGGATTCCGTGTCTGTGTCTCTACCCGGAGCCGGCGCACGCCTCGAGCGTGACGAGCCCGAACAGCTCAGCCGTGGAACAAACCTTGGAGATTTTGCAGATTTTCTCGACACGCTCAACCTAGATGCAGTCCTCAGCATCACCCCCTATCACGATCAGGATGGGATGCTCCTGTACGCCGCACAGCAGAGCGGCCTGCCCTCAATTACTTCCGTTATCTCGTTCGATAACCCAACTACTCGGGAGCGCATGCTGGCATGTAGTGATCAACTGCTGGTCTGGAACGAGTACAACCAGAACGAACTAGTCAGAACGTACCCGCAGCTAGATGCTGAGCAAGTCAAGGTGATTGGTGCTCCGCAGTTTGATCTTCATCGCAAGCCAGAACTGCTGATGGGCCGAGACGAGTGGTGCAGCGCACTCTCGCTCCCTCAGGACCGGCCGATCATTTTGTACGGCGCCGGTCCAGCGCATCTGGTTCCGGGTGAGGCCTCACTCATTCGATTGCTTGATGACGCGATTGCCCAAGGTCAGTTCTCTGGCAATCCCTACATTCTTGTGCGTCGTCACCCAGCGGAGCCGCCAGAGGCTTGGTCTGAGCTAAACAGCCAGCTTCGTCACGGTCACGTTGTTGACCCGTGGGCAGCAGGGAACTCGTCATTCCGCGGGTGGCCTTCAGAGGAGGACATCATCATCCAGATGTCCTCGCTTGCGCATTGCGTAGTTCACATCAATGTGTGTTCATCCATGACGCTCGACGGTTCCATGTTCGATCGGCCACAGATCGGACCCAGATTTGTTCCTGGCGCGACAGTCTCTGAGAATTCGCGAATCAAAGACATGTACAGCCAGGAGCACTGGCTCCCCATTACTGCCTCGGGTGGGCTCAGGACCGTTGACAGCGCTGAGGAACTGATTCTGGCTACCAAAGACGCGTTGCAACACCCGGAAGCAGATTCCGAATCTCGTCAGCGGATGATCAAGGACTTGTTGACCTACACCGATGGGCAGTCCTCACAGCGACTCGTGGATGCGGTTGCTGCCCTGACTGCCCTGACTGCCTGACTGGCTGCCTTGCCGACTGACTGGCTTGCCCGCTGACCTGCGCGGCAGTTTCTAGGAGGCGGCGATCAGCTCTGAGTATGCGGAGATGAACCTGCCCACTTGATGACTGATATCGAGGCGTTCATCGGCTGTTCTAGCTGCAGCCAAACCGAGCCGTAAGCGGATATCTGCGCTGCCAGCGAGCTCAGCTAGGTGATCACACATCGCTCCCGTGTCGCCTACCTCGACCAAGATCCCGTTTACGCCGTCTTCAACCACCTCAGCCATCCCTCCGCAATGCGTGCTCACCACGGGCAGGCCGGCCGCCATTGCCTCGAGCACGGCATTTGAGATTCCTTCGCTCAGACTCGGAAGCAGGAGCGCGTCCGACCAACCGAGCAACTCTTTAATTTCGGGTTGCCCCAAGCTGCCAAGCAGACTCACTGAGTCCTCGCAGCCAAGTTCATGGATCATGAACATCAACTTCTCTCGCTCTGGCCCTTCACCTGCGATCCGGTACTCAACTGCAATGCCTCGTTTGCGAAGTGCGGCCACTGCTCGAATGCTGTCGTCGAATCCCTTCTTCCAATGAAGCCTCCCAATGGAGAGCAATCGAAATGGTCCCTCATGGTCAAGTTCGCGGCTTCGGAGAGAAGAGAACTGATCCACCGGAATTGCCGGACGGTTTACGAGAATCTTGTCGGCTGGGGCACCGAGTTCCTCAACCGTTTGCCGCATGTCATCGGAGACGCAATGAATGAGATCGGCGATCTCAAAGACTCGTTCCAGAGCCACCCGACGCTGTGGGTTCTTGAGGGGCTCAATCTGCTCGGCCGCTCCGCGGCAGCTCACAGCAATCTTCGTGTTTCGATGGAGCCTCGGAAGTTCATCAAGGTATGAGGCAGCGATGCCCGAGAATTCAAAATGAGCGATCTCTGAGTCAATCGCGCGTATCGGCGCAAGGGCCACCCGATGACGCAGTCCGCCGGAGCTCTTCTCGCCTTTTCCGATCACTGCTGACAAGGCCGCGGGCCAAGCTGATCGACTCGATGGCTGGATCGCTACTCGCGGCGACTGCCAAGGCATCAGCGAGAGCATCGGAAACCCAAGTTCAGCGCTGCTCGCAGTGAATGAGGTTGAGGCTACTGCGACAGCCATTCCGGCCTCACGCAGGCCAATGAGTTTACGAAGAATAAATGTCTGTGATGGCGCCGGAAAGTGACTCACTACTGCAGTCAGTGACGGAAGATTCTGGGCCACGGCCCCCCCTAGTTTGAGTTGATTACTCAATCTTCGCTGATGAGTAAATCTTGAAATACTTTATCGACGCCTCGAGCCCAGATTTCATTACCGGCTAGCAACGCGCAGAAGCGATCAGCGCTGTCTCCAGTCCCAAACTGCAAGCTGGGCTCGGTTCGCTGCATGCCTTCAGCCATCGTCATTGCTGCTGCTACCTCTGCTGCAGAAATTCCGGTGTGAACGATGCTTGGATGGTCTGCCCGCCCGCGTTGCCGCGATCCGATGTCAACGCTGGGGACTCCATAGATTGGCGCCTCGCGAATTCCAGCGCTCGAGTTTCCAATGAGCATCTCTGCATGGCGGAGAAGCGTCAAGAAGGCTTCAAAGCGAAGTGATGGAAAGACCCGGAATCGTTCGTCTCCGTCGAGTCGCTCGTAAGCATCCAGAATGACTTCGGAGCCTGGATCATTATTGGGATGCACGATGACGGCGTTCCCATCACGTTTGATGAGGGCATCGATCATCCCAGAGGCCACGGCAGCATTTGTCTGAATGTCTTCGGTCGTAACCCCATGCAAAATCACTAGCGCATAAGAATCGAAGGGAATCTCGTAATCAGAAAGTACCTCGCCTAGCGAGGGCAAGCTGTCGGAGAGCATGACGTCAATATCAGGTGATCCAATCGCCCATACGGTTGCTGAGTCCTCCCCGAGTTGCACGACTCGACGTTTGGACTCCTCGTTTGCCACTAGGTGAATGTGAGACAGCTTCGACACTGCGTGACGTAAGACTCCGTCGATTGTGCCCGAGAGTTCGCCACCTTCAACATGTGCGACGGCCACATTGCGTAACGCTCCGCCGGCAGCCCCACCAAGTGCCTCAACTCGATCCCCATGCACCACAATCAGGTCGGGGCGGTCCTCATCGATGAGTTCGGCAAGACCCTCAATAGTTCGGGCCAAAATGCGATCCATCGAGTCGCCCTCGCTTTGGTTGTCGAACTCGCGAATATGCACGCCCGGCTCGAGCCGGCGAACTTCATTGACCGTTGAGCCGTACTTTGGCATCAGATGCATGCCGGTGACGAGCACGGTGACGCGAATTCCGGGCAGCTCTGATGCCCCAACAATGAGTGGCTTCAGCTTGCCGTAATCTGCTCGAGTACCCGTGAGGAAGCAGATATGCCGGGTTGCGGGTAGGTCTTGCTCAGCGCTGAACATCAGACCAGCGGAGTTGGTAATTGGCCGGTAGCGCCCGGGTAGCAAACTTTCCGAGAAGGCTCTCGTACTCCGGGGCCAGAATCTCACCAGTTCCTGGTCGTTTCACCCACAGGTTCCTCGCGTCGAAACTCTCGCCCGCGTTCACCTCGCACAGCGTGACCACCGAGGCGTATGCAAAATCGATGGTTGGCTGTTCCTCTTCAAGAATGGTTTTCGACCCACCGAGTGCCTCATGGGCCCAGCGACTGCCATCAACAAGGTCGCTGAGGTCTTCCGGAGTCATCGAAATCTCGATATCCGGTCCGTCCCAGTTCGAGTCGCTGGTGAAGTGTCGTTCCAAAATGCTCGCTCCGAGGGCTACTGCGGCAATGGCTACGTGATTGCTCAGCGTGTGATCCGACAGTCCAAGTACTGCGTCTGGGAACGCTTCTCGAAGCTCAGCTAGCGCACCGAGACGAACTTTGTTGCGGGGGGTTGGGTACAGGCTTGTGCAATGCAGGAGTGCGAACGGGGTGCGGTGGTTGCGGAAAATCTCAACTGATCGTGCCACGGAACTCAGGTCGTTCATGCCGGTTGAGAGAATCACGGGCTTCCCGAAGGAGGCAATGTGTTCAATGAGTGGCAAGTTGTTGCACTCGCCCGATCCAATTTTGTACGCAGCTACGTCCATGCCACGAAGATGATCCGCTGCCTCGCGTGAGAATGGTGTTGAGAGATATGTCAGTCCTCGCTCTTCGGCGTACTCCTTCAGGACTCGCTCCTGTTCCCAGGTCAGCGTGCACCTACTGATGATGTCCCAGATTGAGACATCCGCATTTGCAGGGATCACGTCATTGGGAACCATCTCGTCAGCGGGGGAGTGAGATTGAAACTTCACTACCTCGGCCCCAACTGCTGCGGCATCATCAATCATGCGCCGGGCTTTGGCCATGTCGCCCTCGTGGTTGATTCCAATTTCGGGAATCACATACGGCCGGTAAGCCGCACCGATCTTTCGCCCTGCGATTTCTAGCTCTGGTTCGACTGCTTGTTCATTCACCATGCCGTCCAGCCTCCATCCACGGCCAAGTTCTGGCCGGTCACATATGCCGAGAGGTCACTTACTAAGAACAAGCAGGCCCCCATGTAGTCCTCTTCGGTTGCCATCCGCTGTAGTGGTGTTCGAGATTCATAGGCAGTTCGAAACGAGTCTGGGTGGTCGCGAAATACCCCGCCAGGGCTCAGGCAGTTGACACGAATATCAGGAGCCAAGGTTGTTGCCATCCACTTGGTCAACTGGATGACCCCACCCTTGCTCGCAGCGTACCCAGCGGCGTTACCCATCTCGGTGCCTTCATAGATGCGCCAGTCCGGACCCACCATTCCATATGTTGAGCCCACCGTGACAACAGAACCGTGTCCACTCGACCGCAGCGCAGGAGTGCAGGCCTGAGTCAGCACGAATACTGCAGTCAGGTTGATCTCGAGGGCTTGTCGCCAGACGCTGGTTGATTGTTGTTCGAACGGGGTGGTCCAGTTCTCCAGAGGTTCAGAACTGACAAGTGCAGCAAAATGGACAAGACCGTCGATACTCCCGGTCCGGTCGAGTACCTGCTCTGCTATCGAGCGTGTGGCATCTTCATTAGAGAGGTCACAAGACACAGCAAAGGCCGACCCTGAGCGGCCTTGTACTGCTTCTTCTGCAGCTGATGTGCAGGCCTCTGCGTTCAGGTCGACTACTGCGACCGTGGCACCTCGTTCCACCAGGGCTGCTGTGGCGGCGCGCCCTATGTGACCCGCACCTCCGGTGACGATCACGGTTCGGCCTGTTAGGTCTGACATCTCGGCGATGCTGCGAAAGGCGCTGCGCGCTCTGTCATCAGTTGCCTCTGTCATCAGTTGCCTCTGTCATCAGTTGCCTCAGTCATCAGTTGCCTCAGTCATCGGTTGCCTCTGCCGTCTTTGTTGTGCGGCTGCGCTGCAGCAAGAACTCAGCAAAGGCCAAGTCGGTTTCGGTGTCGATGTCAAGGCTTCGCTCGGCAGGAACTTCGACCGCAATCACCGTTCCATCGTAAAGCGAGTCTGCAGTTTGCACATAGGTTGGATTCACCACAAAGGCAACGGTACCCACATCAAAGGTCGGGGGAGCGTCTTGTCTGCGATGAATCCGATGTTCTGGTTCGAGAACCAGGCGGGCAAAGCCTTGGTCATCCAGGGTGACCATGTTGAACCAAGGATTGCGATGCGATGCAGTCACGGTGAGTACCACATCAGCGTTCAGGCTGAGCGAAGCATCTACGCAACGTTGCAGATCATCAAGGTTTCGGAGAGGTGCAGTGCAGGGAACAACGAGTAGTCGATCGGGTAGCTCTCTGCGCTCATCAAGCCAAGTCAGCAGATGGCGCCAAGCGTCCCACTCTCTTGCTGTGTCTCCCGAGAGCGACTCCGGTCGAAGCCAAGGAACTTCTGCACCGGCTGCACGGGCAAGTTTGGCGATTTCTTCGGAGTCCGTCGAGACGATGACCCGCTCAACTTGTTGACATGCTGAGGCCTGTTCGATTGCGTGAACAACGAGGGGGCGGCCGTCAAAGAGGCGCTGGTTCTTATCGGGGACCCCTTTGGATCCTCCGCGAGCAAAGACTGCGGCGATGACGTTCACTGTTCTTGCCTGACGTGTTGCTCCACGGGGGCAACTTGGCCGCTCATATAACTCTTTCGGGCAGCATCGATGATGGCCAAGGCAAGGATGCCGTCCTCAGTTGTGCAACGAGGATGAATTTCTGGGTTAGAAAGCTCCAGAAGGTGCTCAATGAGCCTGCGTTCTGCTCGGTCACGTTCCCCCTCAGAAAACTCGGCGATGGTGTGGGCTGTGCCATCGGGCTTCTCGTGTCGAATCGTAGATCTCAGCGCGTCGACCCGCAGGGTTCCTTCCGTTCCAAAGATCACCCACTTTCTCACCGGTTCAGTAACCACCATGTCGAGATGAACTGAGCCAGCGATACCGGCACTTGTTACGAGTTCAACCTCAGCCACGGTTTCAACCTTGCCGTCGGTTGGTGCACCATCGAATCGTAAATCGCAATGCGTGACGCTCGTAGCAGTGCAGTCCAGGGCAAAGCAGAGCGCATCAAATTCATGGCTGAGTTCTAACAGCACGCCTCCACCGAGCTCGGCTTGGGCGCTCACCGAATCGGTGGCTTCGGTGCCTGCTCGCCAAGACCCAAGGTGCTGGCCAACACTCAGGGAAAAGCCAGTAGGAGCGCCGATGACTCCGAGGTGAACAAGTCGACGTAGTTCAGGAAGCAGGTCGCCAAATCTCAGGTGGTACCCCAACAGAGCGCGGTTTGCGGTAGTGCGTTCAGCTGTCTGAATTGCTCTTGCACCATTGAGGTTGGCTGCGAGTGGTTTCTCAATGAGTACCGGTGAGTTCAACCCGAGCAGGCGAACAGCTACATCGGCGTGCATAGTTGAGGGGTTTGCAACAATGTAGATATCTGCGGGAGGAGCCAGCGCTTCATCAAGGGTGCTTGCGAGCGAGACATTCAGAATCAGAAGCTCCTCACGTGGCTGAACGCTTTCGGGGCGTTGAACCACCGTGATTGACATCTCTGGCGCAAGGCTGCGCAGAGCCGCAGCATGGCGTCGACCAGCGCTTCCTGACCCAACAATCACTGCTCGTCTCATGAGGTCACTCGAGTTGCTCTTGGCGGGCCATAGTGGTCAAGTGTCGGAGAGCGATTCTCGCCATCCGAGCTCTGTCACTCTACCGACTGCTGAGCCGAATCAGACCCCTCGACTCTTTCATCTCGTGGGCCGCTGCTCAGAGAATCAGTCGGCCAGGCAGAACTGCCCGGCTATTCTGCGGAGCCACCGTGTTGAGCAGTTGCACGCTCCCGCCTTCGGCATTGATTGGGAAGGATGAACTCGTTGACCTGATCTGAGATGAGGTGATGGTGACCGCAGTGGTAGAAGTTGAGGTCAACTTCACCAGCGCAGCCTTCCCAGCTAGGTCAACCTGAGCGCCGGTAATGCTGACCGTGCCAGCAGTCTTTGATCCAAGTGCCATCCAAATACTCTTCGGCCGGATGGTGTCGTTGATGAACCTGCGATCAACATTTACACCCTCGAGCAAGGCAATCATTCCGCCCCCTTCCCAGGTCGAGTCAATCGAGGTAACCGATCCCTTGAGGAACGAGCCACCGTTCTTTGGCTGCCCAGATTCCGAGCAGCGCATCAGAGTGGTCTGCGAGCTGCTTCCGGTTTGAACTAGGGCGCAGTTGATGGCCGATACGTTCGTCAGGTTGTGTGTTCCCGTGGAAACGGGTGTGCCGTTCAGGTAAATCACATAGCGGTTCCAGTCAAGACCCGTCACCTTGTCTGCATTCAGGTTCAGGTGAGGGTGAATGTAGAGGCCGATCGAGGAGTACTTCGAGTTAGCTGGTGCTCGAAGGGTGGTGTTGCGAAGTTCAAGAGACCCCGACCCACCATGTGACTCAAAGAACGCAATCCCATCAACCCAACCACTCAGGTCACAGTCGGTGACTTCAAATGCTCCGCCGCCGGCACGAATGATTCCACTGCCGTAGCCGCCCGTAATCGTCACGTTGCGCACCATGAACCGGGAGTTCCATGTGCGGTACAACTGCCATGAGATTGCGGCCATGATGTTTTCAGTCGCAGGCTCCCAGTTAGCCGTAGACGGACCTTCAATGCGCAGATTCTTGATTTCTAGTTGCGAGCCATCACGAAGGGAGTCAGCATTGAGCAAGTGCGCAGTTGGGGGCTTTGAACCAGCAACTCGCAAGGTTGTTCCGTTGCCCTCAATACGCATCGACTTGTTGATGCGCAGCGTGGTTCCTTCTGGCAAGTCGATCACTCCACCGGGGAAGATGCAGACATCAGTTGCAGAATCCAGCAGCAGCTGTAGATAAGTAGCTGTCACCACAGTCGGAACAGCAGGCGCCGCAGTTGTGCCGGGGCCTGCTAAGCGAGCGGAAGCGAGAGCATTGTTTGGTGCAGCTGAGTCGGCCGGCAGACTTGGGTCGACGCCCGAATCCGATAGGGAACCGGCCATTGGCGCACAGGCAGCAGTACCGAGCGCGGTAGCGGTCAGGCCAAGTACTTGAAGAAAGCGCCGACGCTCAATCCGCTCACTCTCTAGCCTCCAGCCGCGTGGCTTTGGAAGCTGATTGGTTCCCGTCGTGTTGTGTGTCTGAACCCGCATTTTGCACCACTCCTTAGAGAGTGCATCGACGCAAAATCAGGTCTGCTTGAGAAAGCCGGCTTGATTCGGTCCGGTCGGCCTAGGGATCGCTCTTGCGTGGGCCTAATGAAGTGAAAGTCGACATCGGAGAGAAGTGCTCGCCGAGAGCGCTTCACTCTGTGCCGTCAAGGGCAGTAGCTAGGCCTGACCAAAACCTTTGGTGGGAAGCCCGAGAGCCTCACGAAGCCGGATGGCAGCGGCCAGAGCTGATGTATACGCAGCCTCACGTTGTTCCCGGTTAGCTGTCTGAGCAGTTTCAGTTCCCGCGAGTTGGGCGCATTCCGCTTCCAATTCTGCCACCAGTGAATTCTTTGCGCTTGAGTCCGCAACGAGTGCTTGGTACTGCTCAGGCCAGACTGTGTTTCCCAACAACTCCACGAAACGCTGCGATACTTTCACCCTCTCGCCGCAGTACCCCGGAATCTTGTCCCATGGCAGCCTGCGATTGCTGTCAACGGACGCAAGGTACTGGTCATCAATGGCCTTCCGCTGAGGAAGCATCTCTGAGATTATTGACGAGTAGGCCGCTTGAGCCGTCTGCTGCTCTGCCAAGTTGGGGGCGGTTGTTGTTGCAGGCTTTTTGGTCTCGGCAGGAGCAGCGTTGTCACCTTCGCCACACCCCGAGATGACCAGCACAGACAGAGCAATTCCGAGCACAAGGATCTTCTTCATCGTTCAATGATTCTATAGGCGGGGTGAATGACTCGTGGATGCAATACAGAAATAGGACCAGCGGCAGGGCCGCTACCTGAAGAACCTCGTTGCCCAGATTCTGGGGCTCTGACGCAGGATTTATGCAAACGGGTTGGTCTGTGGCCCGCCGTTATAGGGAGGCGGCGTACTCGGGGTGCTCACGGATTGATCAGCCGGCTGATCACCCGTCTCGTCTGAGGGCTGAGCTGATTTTGAATCCAAGGAGCCAACCTCTGCCCGCTGAACGGACTCAGCCTCAGGATCACCCGTGTCATCTAGGTCCGGATCTGACTCCGCCGGCGTGATGGGTGATCCGGTCAAGCTAAGAAAGGCCAGACCAAAGGCAAAGGGCACAGCTACGATTCGCAGATTGGCATAAAACATCTGCGCTACTGCCCATGTCAGCCAAGCAATCGAAAATGCTCGACCTGGGCCGGCGCGCTTGGCGGCGCTAAAGGCAAGGAAGAGGAATAAAACGATTGACAAGATACCTGCAATGCCATGTTCGCCGAGCATCCGGGTGAACTCGGTATGCGAAGAGGCCTCGTCCACGCAGTGATCAGAGCGTATTTGGCAGACCCTGAACCCAAGCCGCTGATACTTCGTCATCCCCGGGCCAACTCCGAAGACAAAGTTGCTTGAAAAGATCTCGGCATCATTCGCAGCAAGCTCAGTTCGAGAAGATTTCGTGTTCGAGAAACGAGCCTCAAACGCTCCACCTGTGAAACCTTCAAGCCAAGGGAAGACCACAAAGTAGGCAAGAGCGAACGAGATTGCGGCTACAGCCAAAATGCCGTTGCGTACTCGCCGGTTTCTGGCCTGCGTCAGAGCAAACACGGCCATAGCGATACCCACGGCAAATGAACCACCCCGAGAAAAGGTAAGTAATACCTGCACTCCCAGAATAACTGCCATGATCGAGGCAAGAATCTTGGGTGCCTTTTGTCGTTCCGAGATGATCAAGAGGATGGCGGCCATGATCCCAAGCGATAGCGCCGAGGAAACCTGCACGGGGCCAAAGCCCCCTGAGGTAGTAAAATTCGACTGGGAGCCAAAATTGATTTTTCCAGCAAAGGCCAGTTCGGAGCGCACACTGGCCGCGGCGATGGTGAGTGGCCCGACGGCGGAAACCAGCGCGACCCAAAGTACGCGTCGATACACCCAGGGTTCACTCCGCACCTGTGAGGTGAACATCACAAAAGTGGCAAGTGCAAGCGGACCGCTCAGCGCGAACGCAACAATCTGTCTCGCTCCGGATCCCGCCACGCCAATCGTAATGACTATGGAGGGCAGCAGAAGTGCTGCATAGAGAAGGGCAAGTTTTCCATCTCGACCAACACGTTGAATCACGAAGAAAACTGCAAAAACGGACAGAAGGATAAACAAATAGGGCGCAGCCAGATAGAAAATCGGTGCTTTCACCTGCCGCCACAGAACCTCGCTGCCCGTGGTGTAAGCAAGTGTGCAAATCACCAGGGCAAGATTTCGCTTAAACACTGCGTAGAGACCAAAAAACAGAATTGCGGCAGCATGCACTAATCCCAAAATGCGGACTTCTTGCATGGCCAGGGCAAGGGTCACCTCAAGCAGAATTGCGCCCAGCAAGACCATCCACCGGGGGACCCGCACGTTCGGCGCGTCTGACGGATGGGAAGTCATGAAGGCGACTTCGCTCGTACTAATCTCCGCTGCAGTCACTGTCACCCCCTTTCTGGACTCTGGTCACTATACCGGTGCAGTTGGCAGAAACCTTTGAGACCTCAGGCGGAGAGATCTACCCCTGCGGGTATCCTGCAGAGGTGGTAGTTCTCCGTTGGGGTGGTTTCTTGTGGTGAACCTTGACGCGTATCACCTTGGCAGAGCCATTGAGCATCAGCCGTTTCGTTCGGCTTGTTATGCGCCCTTTGTCGGGCTGTCATTCGACATGAACGGGTCGGTTTCGGTCTGTGCATTCACTCGAACTAAGCCTTTGGGCCGCGTGGGTGAGACTCCGCTGATGGAGATGTGGCGCGGCGAACGCATCTCACGCCTGCGTGAAGCAGTAGTGGCAGATGATTTGTCCTATGCCTGTTCTCGCTGCGCAGAAGAAATCGCCGGTGGCAATCTGAGTGGCAGTCTGGCAGTTGGTTTTGACCAGTTCACCGCTTCGCCGGTGCCTGAGTGGCCCACTCGCATGGAGTTTGCTCTGAGTACGGCCTGCAATCTGCAATGTGTGATGTGTAGCGGGGAATTTTCATCATCAATTCGTGCTCATCGTGAGGGTCTTCCGCCGCTGCCACAAAGCTATGGAGAGGAGTTCCTTGAGGAGCTTGACCCTTTTCTGCCACACCTGCAGCAGGCGCGTTTCCTGGGCGGGGAACCGTTTTTAGCCGAGATCAACTTTCGGATCTGGGAGCGCATGATTGAGCTCGGCCTGCAGGTTGAGTGCAACGTGACCACCAATGGCACCCAGTGGACTCCCCGTGTTCAGCGGGTACTTGAGCAGTTGCCGTTCTCGATCGGTATCTCTATTGACGGAACCACCCCCGAGACCGTTGAACTGATTCGCTCGGGTGGCAGCTATGAGCGAATCATGGAGAATTTGGGGCACTTCGTTGCTTATCGTGACCGTCATGGCTCGTCTCTGAGTCTGACGTTTTGCTTGATGATCGAGAATGCCCACGAGTTTGTTGACTACTTACTCATGGCCGAGGATCTGGGCTGTCAGGTGTACGTCAACACCGTTCGACAACCCGTTCGTCACAGCTTGTATCAGCTTGCTCCCGTCGAGTTACAAGAGGTTCTGTCCCGCCTTGAGGTCCAAGCTGCGGCCGTGGAAGGCCGCCTGTTACTCAACTCGGCAGCACTGAACGAACAGCTCGCTCGGCTTCGCAGCCACCTGGCTACTTCTCTGGGTACCCCGGTGGAATTTGCCAGAGCCTCGACTGAGCAGACGCGGTTTCAGGACTTGGTGGACAGCTTGAGCCAACCCGGAATTGAAGAGGATGAACTTATTGCGCTGCTGCAGAAAGCTTCAGCACATCACACAGCAGGAGGGGACGCCGTGTCGGTGCTGCGCTGCGATGCTGCAGAACAGATACTTCAGGGTAACCATTATGTTGGCCTTCGCCCAGAACAGTTTGTGTCGGCGCATGCGAGCGTTTTGCATCCCATGCTCGCCGAGCAACTCGGCCACCGCATTGATGTGGTGGCTGATCACTCAGGAAACGGATCGAGTACTCGAGTTCTCAGTTTTTGTGAGCCCGGAGCGAGGCCTTCAATCATGATCACCATGGCCCGTCGCGGACCAGACCCGTGGTCCACTAGTCGTTATGCCACTCTGCTTCGTAGCGGCGATTCGAGGCCAGCGAATGGAGACTGATGAGGCTGCAAGAACGCCTCGCCGATTCAGAGACTTGTCTGGTCTGCAACGGGCCTTCTACATAGCGCTTGCTTTATTGGTCGTCCTAGTGGGCTTCGTCACGCTCGCTCAAAAAATCTCGGGAACAGACAACCTTTGGCGATGAAGCCCGGTTCGGACTTGAGTCCCGTCGGGCGGTGTCTGCAACCGCTCGCTCTGAGGATTCATCAATGAATCTCAGCCTGAAGGTTCGCGGTACTGGGGCCTATACCACCTCAGATGAGTATGGGGGAGAGGTGACGTTCGAGCCGGGACCCGCAGCGCATCTTGTAGCGCTTCCGTTTGTTCGCGGCCTTGGCACTCGGAACGGTCTCTGGACTTTTGCCGTTGCCCTCAATGTGACGGCCTTGCTTCTGGCCGCATGGGCCGCTTTTCGCACTGGCGGACTGGGCGTAGCTGCATGGGTAGTTGCGTGTGGTTTCTTGACGCTGAATCTCACAACCCAGACATTTGTGCTGAACATGAATTTTCTCGTACTGCCGAGCTTTGCTGCCCTGCTAGTGGCCTGGGCGGTTTCTCGCGGTGACGTGGTGATGTACCCACTACTCGCTGGGCTGGTTTCTTTCATCGTTCAGACACATATTGGCTATGGGGTGCTACCAGTCGTTGCTGCGTTAGCGGCGACTGCTCTACTGGCTACGCATCGCGGGAAATTCAGAAAACTTGTTGGATGGCGCTATTCGGGACCCACTTTTGCCGTGTTGTTGGTGTTGTGGTTTCCTCCGCTCCTGGACCAAATCTTTGGCACGGGAAACCTCTCCAAGCTCCTCGGATTGCGACTGCCCGGAAGTGGTCTGATGGGGGCATGGAATGGCCTCGGGGCAATTCTCCAACTTCCACCGGCGCTTGAGCCTTCAGCCCAAGACCTGCAGTCGCCCCGGGCAGTTGAGCTACTCGTAGCCGCAGCGTTGGTGGTAGGCCTTATCAAGTTCTGGCCGCGGTTCAGGTCACAGTATGAGCTACTCGTGATTACCTTGGCTGTTCTCCTCGGATCAGTACTTGTGGCTTGGTTGAGTCCTCCAGGAAGTTCGGTTGCCTACCACCTCTATTGGATCGGCATTGCTGTTGGTTTTCTTTTCGCTGCCGCCGGCATTTTGCTGCTGAGGATTGAAAATCCAGCGGGAAGGATGATCCGGCGGTGGAATCCGAATCTGCGACTTGGTTTGGGTCTTGGCATCGTTGCAGTTGCTGCGCTGCCGCTGCTCGCTCCCCGACACCTATCAGCTGGGGACCAACGAATCGTGGCGGCCACGGAGTCACTGACCGATAGCTTGGCGAAGCAACTCGATCCGACTGTTCCTTGGGTTCTTGTATCGCGTGGAGGCTGGTCGGCCGAGGCTGTAGCCAATGGCGTCATTGCACACCTTGGCGACGCTGGGGTTTCGGTCCGAAAGGGTGTTGCCGTTGAGCCTGGAGAGCAAGCGCTCATTCTGTCGAGCGGACCACTTGACGTGAAGGGGAAGGCGCGAGGAATCGCGAAATTCGGGGAGCAAACTTCGAGTTCGAAGGCTTGGTCCACAGCAGTTGACGCCTTTGCGGCGGATCATGCACCAGTGCGAATGGCAACAAATGACAGCAATCTAGTAAGTAGCTATCTGGATGGCCGCACTGACTCGATCTGCCCCGACCAAACGGTTCTGGATGCAAGCGCCTTGCGTGGTCTAGCTCCAGGTGCTCTTGCTGGGCTGTATGGCCACAATCAGGTGCTCAAGCCGCGCCTTCCCCCCGATTTGCTTATAGGAGCGAAAGCATAGATGGATAATCAGCAGTTCAACGTCTACCAAGTTACTGAGTCGCCACACGCAAGAAAAGCACCAGTGCTCTCGTCGATCCACTGTCCTTCTGGCTGAACCCTGATTGTTCTTGCTCAATCCATGGCCCGAGCGCAGACTCGACAAGACAAAGTGCACCCGCCGAGAAAACAGTCAGCGGAGCAAACAATCAGGGGAGTAATGAGGCAGGGGAGTTATCAGTCAGGCGCGATGTTTTGGTGGGGAATTCGCATCAGTTTCATCCAGCGATGCAGTAGGCGGAGCCGACGTTGCCGGTCCTGTTCGTTGCCCGTCTCGGGAGACTCCCAAGATCCGTCGTTCCGCACGGTCACACCAAACTTTTCTGGGAATAGGTGCAGTTCCGAGCCAAGTGCCACCTGCGTGGTGGTCACGTTACTCACCGCGTAGATCCACTTTCTTGTCTTGGTAAGGAAGATCACCGTGTCTAAGAAATCGCGAAAAGTCTCGGTTGGAAACCCCACCATCACATTGATCGTGGCCGACATTCCCGCATCGTAGAACCGCCGAATCACACCCTCGGCATCGTCAATGCTGTAGTGCTTGCCCATAGATTCGAGAACCCTCTGCGAACCGCTTTCCAGGCCGAATGCCAAGCCAGTGCAACCAGAGGCGCTCAACTTTTCGCAGAGCTCTTTGTCCATCCGCTTATCCATCCGGGCTTGGCCGCCCCAACCGATGTCGACCTCGCTCTTGATCAACAAGTCGCAGGTTCTGCCCAAGCCCTTAATGTGGCCGTTCACGAGCGAATCGCCAAACATAAAGTAGAACTTGTTGCCGTCGGTTCCAGACAGTTCTTTCATGGGGTGGAGCGCAACTTGATGCTCGATCTCGGCAACAATGCGTTCCGGGCTTTGTGTCCGGAATCGCTTCCAATAGACGGTTTCGTAGCAGAACGCACACGCAAGTACGCACCCTCGAGAGGCCATGATGGGCACGAGGAACGGGTTTGGGTAGTCGGACCAGGAAAAGTCACCAAAGTCAGGGAAGGGTAGTGAATCAATTTTTGGGATGAGTGGCCGCGGCTCGTTCCAGACGGGCATCCCATTTATGAACAGGCCAATCCCAGAAAGTTCGCTGAGGTCCCGCATGCCCTCGAGCGCATTGGCAATCTCGAGCAGCGTTTCCTCACCTTCGCCATGGACCACAATGTCTGGAATTCCGGTGCGAAGGGCGTGGTCTCCTTCCCTGTCTTGTGCCACGTTGGGCCCGCCAAAAACAATGAGTACCGAAGGGTCTCTCCGTTTGATTTCGCGAGCCAACAGTAGGCTTGCAGGAAATGTTGTGAGGTAGAGCGTGAATCCAACAATCCTTGGGTTGTAGGCAAGGACTTCATCTGCCCATTCTTCAATGGGAAGTGGATCATCGTTGTAGACCGACCCTTTCTCAAAGCCAATGTCCGAAGCGTCGCCACCGTGAGCGGTATCTACCCGGTCATAGTCAAGGGCCCACTGCCCATAGGAGTCGGCCCCCCATGGGTCGGGGCCTCCGTATGAAGAGCCAGTGAGTTCGAGTTCCTGCTTGACCTTGAGGTGAGCGTTGTAAAAGCTGATGTTGAAATCAAAGCACTGCATCTCATGACCGCGCTCTTCAACGTAGGCCTTGAGCGCGGCGGGTCCAAGGGGTGGAAGGGCGCCCCAAGCCGGGCACTGAACCATTGCAATACGCATCCCCATCAACCTTTCACTGCGCCGAGCTGTGATGCACTCGGCAACTAGATAGTACCTGAGTAAGAGGAATTACTAACAGAAATTTTGTACTCGCTACTCAAGGGAGGTGCCGCTTGGGAGTAGTCGATGAACGATCAGCATCTGTACCTCGTGCTCATTCTCAATGAGCAGGACTTGTGCTTGAACCACATCTCCCTCGACAGATCGAAACTCGACTTGAACGTTGTTTGCCATGCCACTTGGCCCCGCAGCGATGGTGTATTCGTTGCCGAAGGCGAAACTCAACGCGTCGAACACAGCTGACATTGGTGTGCCGAGCAGGCTGTCGGCTTCTCGGCCCACGAGCTCGCAAAAATTGGAATCCACCCGAAGAATGGGTCGATTGACCCAATTCGCACCGAAGAGCACCTCCTTCGAAGAACAGACGACTTCCAACACCGGCGAGCTGGGTGCCCAAGCCTGTAATTCACTCAGCGCAGAGTCCTCAAGTGGAAGAAACGCGGGGCTTGTTGGAGATGGCCCACTCGTGGATCTGCCAGACCAAGGGTCGAGCATGACAGCAACATCAGTGTCAAGAGTTCGCACGCGGTTTCGGAGCGATTGAATCTGTTCATCCCAGACTGGTCGGAAGCGCTGTAGGGCTGCGGCTCGCCCACCTTGGTCGCTTTCCATTGAGTCCACGATTGGGCTCAGTTCCTGAGATGACATCTGATACAGGCTTAGATTCTGAGGAAATACCACCGAGTTGATGCCAACAGCCGAGAGTCCTTTGTTCTCGGCGAACTGAAGCAGATCGGCAAATTCATGCCAGTTTGGCCGCATGAGGCAATGGGTGATCGACACTGTCCTTCCGTGGGTTGCCGCAACCTCGATGAATCGATCGATGTTCTTCATGACCTCGTCGAAATCTGCTCCGACTCGGATTTGTTCGTAGGTCTCTTTGGTGATCCCATCGAGCGAGACCACAAACGAGATTGGCAGCTCTCTGCAGATACGCTCGATTCGGGGTGACCACTGAGTTGCATTTGTGGTGACCGCAATATCGATATCAAGCTCCTGCTCAATCATCATCTCCATGACACGCAGCGGTTCCTTTCCGAGGAAGGGCTCGCCTCCTAAGAATCTGGCGTGCTGCAGGTGGGGCAAGAACTCTGCGAGTTGATCAAAGAACGTGTCGTGATACACCACGGGTAGGGGCGCACGGTGCTCTCGGTGTGACCTGATTGAGGAAGACCAGTCCCCGTTGCACATAATGCACTGCAAGTTGCAGGAGTTCGTGAGAGAGAATTCCATCTGCACGGGCCACTGAGGTTCGACACTCGTCACCTCTAGTACATCGAAGTCTCGTGCGAATGCAGAGGTTCCACCCTCGTCGACCTGCCACTTACAGAACCCGCATCCGACTGAAAAATCTCCAACCGACAGTGCTGAACGTAGCTTGTCAGCGCTTGCGCTCTCCCAGATTTCTCGAATCGTTTGATCCCGGATCGACCCGAGTAACCCTTCTGAGTTTTGGCAACAGGCGCGCACCATTCCCATCTGGTCGAAATACATCGACGTGGTTGGTGCGTAGCAGGCCGAGTAGAACGCTTTGTCTTCGAGCGGGCGGTTGAGGTCAAAGCTCATGGCAGCACCCCCGGCCTTTGAACAGCAGCCCCGTGTTTGGGGTCAGAGGCCGCTTGAGCGGTGCGGGCAGCAAGGCGCAGGGCAAGCTCCGGTAGGGCAACTTCTACGAGTTCATTGTCTGCGGGAGTACCTGCTAGCTCCTGCACGCACAAGTAGGTGGCGTGGTCGAGATCCCCGTGGAGGGTGTAGAGGTGCACGTACGCTCCCCTGACGTTGGGCTTTCGATGTGAGTCAACGAATCCTGCAGCCCAGTCGAATGCGGCCGTGACCTCGTCTTCGGAGTAATTCGTGAACTGATCAGCCTGCAGCGCCGCCGTAGGCAGAGCCTTGATCACACGAAACGGCACAGATCCGGAGTGCGGTACTTGATCAAGGGGTTCAAAGCAGTCGCGGAATCGGTAGTGCCACAGGTGTAGCCAGGGCGTGCAGGCGTGCGCCCAGTCCTGCTCAACCACCGTTGACCCCACCTGCAGCGAACAGTAGAAGGTGGCCTTCAGGTGGTTCCAGATATCCCAAGTTTTTGCTACGTCGTTAAACAAGAACTCAATGGGCTGATCCGTTGGCCAAGTCTCCTCTAAAACGTCACCCTGATGAGCAGTGACCAGGCTCTGATCTGCTCCTAAGCGAGACAGGTAGAGCGGCAGAAATGACTCGCCGTTGTGAAATCGACCCGCTAAGGGAAGCTGGGCTAGGCGGTCTTCGATATCGTCAAAAACGAACAGGTCATAGCTGTGGATCTGCGCTGTATGGACCTGCTGGTTCTGATGCAGGCCCTTCAGGATGCCCACGGTGATGTCGCCGAGCCAAGGCCCAAGTTCTACGACGGCACCAACCCCTCTGAACTCTATTGCCATGTATCGAGTGACCCACGCGACCTCCCAAGGGGAGCAGATGTCGACCAGCGCGAGGGGATCAATAAACCAGTTCCGCGGAAACCAGCGAAGGAGCGACTGTCCACCCGGGCGCTCCCGTCTGAACCGCCGAACGCGGTGCCGCACGCCATAGGCGCGTTGCTGCAAAGACAACGCGTCAGGACTCCAAGGGCTCTGAGCCATTAGGAACATCCCTCGGTCGCAAAACGCGCTCCAGCAGCATTCATGTGACTTCTCCCGAGGGAGCCAAGGTGCCAATAAAGACAAGGACTGCGGTGGCGTGGCGCTCGACTATGACTCGTAAGTTCAGACTGCTCCCAACGGAATCATTGGAGAAGCTGACAAGGGTATCGGCAATAAATCCACTCGGGCCTGCCGATTGTTGGAAGCTACCAAATTCTTGCTGCCATGCCGCCACCACGTCTGCAGTTGTTCTGCCAATTAACTGTTCTGGGCTATCAAAGCCAATCGTGTGGAGCGCACCGCTTGCATCGTTGATTCGCTCTGCCTCATCACAGCTGAGGGTGATGATTCGGTCGGCACCACACCATTGGGCCAAGACCTGCGCCGGGTTCTCTGGGCTGTCGGGGTGTAACACTGACACGTACACGACGGTTCGGTCGGCAGCGGCGCTCCAAGCAACTCGAAACGCCGCAGTGAGATGCTGAGCGTTGTCTCCGATTATCACATCATGAATGAGGTTGCTGGAAGCATCAACTAGGGGTGGGCTACCCCCAAGTTCTGCTCGGAGAACAGCAAGAATTTGCTCGGGTTCCTCGAGCTTCGCTATCCCGAGGCGAGATAAGAAAGCTGCCTGGCTGCCTGTCAGGGTTACTTTCGCGGGCGAAGATTCCGCAGCGGATCTTGTGATCACGATGCGAGTGGGCAGTTCTTCGTTCGCCCATTCCGCCAATAAGCGGGTTGCTGAATCCTCCCAACTTTCGGCCTGCTCGGCTGTAGTTGCCCAAGGCCGAATGTAGGTGAGCTGGCCGCCGTTGAGCAGTTCAAGTCGGTGGCGCAGTGCATTCAGTTGGCCATCAAATACTGGACGTAGCTGTTGCAGGCTCTGAGCAATGCCTTCCGAGTCAGCCTCCAGAGTTGCCACCACATGGGAAAGTTCATCGGGGGGTAGTTGAAACAGGCTGAGCTCAACGGGAAAGAGCACTTCGTTGATACCAACGCCAAGATTGCGATCCTCGGCAAAGCGAAGCAACTGAGCAAACTCTTCGAAGTTGCTTCGCATCAGGCAATGGGCAAGCGTCACCTTGGTGCCGTGGTGTTCTGCGTAGGCTTGGAAGCGATCAAGGTTTTTCATGACCTGAGCAAAGTTGGCCCCCACTCGAATGCTTTCGTAGGTGGCTGCGGTGATTCCGTCGAGTGAGAGCACGAACGACATCGGGAGCCGTTCGCAAATATCTTCGATGCGATCAGACCACTGTGTGCCGTTGGTGGTGACCGCTACCTCGGGTGGTTTCGGTAGCGCTGCCAGCATGGTCATAACGCGAAGGGGTTCCTTGCCAAGGAATGGTTCACCACCAAGAAAGTTTGCCTTGTGTAGGTGGGGGAGAAACTCGGCGAGTTCTTCAAAAAACGAATCGTGATACACCACAGGCAGCGGCGGCCGCTGCTCCCGGTGAGCTCGGATCGAGGAGGACCAGTCCCCGTTGCACATTTCGCACTGCAGGTTGCAGGAGTTCGTCATCGAGAACTCCATCTGCACTGGCCATATGGGATCTTCACGCGTCACTGCAAGATCATCAAACACCCGGGCGAAGACGATCTCTTCGTCTCCTTGGTCGACTTGCCATTCGCAGAATCCGCATCCCTCAGAAAAATCACCCACCTTCAGCGCGGCACGCATCTTGGCTGTCGAAGCGCTCTGCCAAATCTGTCGGATCGACTGCTCCGTCACGTTGCCCATCAAAGCCCCCGTGTTCTGGCAGCAGGCCCGGACATTGCCAAACTGATCGAAGTACATCGAAACCGTCGGCGCGTAACAAGCAGAGGCGAAGGGTTTGCCTGCAATTTTTTGTTCCCGGTTCAGCAAAAGTTCTTGGGACTGCTCAGTCTGAACTGCGGTTGGTTTGGAACCACGTGCTGATTGCAGCGTCTTGCTCATGCGATGCCTGAGAGTCATGAGGCGTGATCCTTCGTACTCACTCTTCTCCCCAAACTTGCGCGCAATCGAGCTGGTCTGAGTCTTTGCGGTTGGCGGCGAAGCCGTAACCACATCAGCCCGATCCGCTCCTGCGTTGCCCAATAGGTATCACGTCGAGTTTGGCCGAGTCGCTGCCTGCTTTGCACGAGTTCCTTGCGAACCTCAACTCGTCGCCACCGGTTTGTTCGCACCAATGTCTGGCGTATCACCGGAGCTTCAACGTCTCGGCCAAGGTCCCACTCGGGGTCCTCAAGGCGACTGGTATACAAGTGCATAAGTCGGGCCTCGTACCAAGGGCCTGCAGGATGAAGCGCCCAGCCGCGCTCAGGGTCAAGGCACAAGTCCCCGTTGCCAAGGTCGGCAATAAAGTTGAACTCGGCGGGGAGTCGCGGGCAGTCCTGTTGGTCAAGAGTCCACGCGGTGGCAATGAGTGCGCCTTGGTCTCGGGTCCGCCACTCGGGCCAATCAAAAGAAGCAATAGCCCGCTCGTTCCACATATCTAAGAACTCAGTGCTGTCAGGGCCGAACAGAAACACCCCGCCGTTCCAGTGCACCCAGTCCCCGGGTACATCAACGCCAAACCGTTGGGTGATCTGCTCTCGAAGGTGTGAACAACTGTGTGTTTCTCCGAAGCCGGTGCATTCGCAGTTCATCGCCCAAGGGCTGAATCGGTCAACCTGGTTCACCGAGATGGTGAGATCAGATGCAAAGGTGACGGGGCCGCGGCGTTGGTCGAAGATCCCTTCAACCCCGGGGCGTACTGCAATGATGTCGGTGTCTAGGTAGCACCATTCGCCTTGTGGAAGGTGGCGGTGGATGCCGGTCTTGAGCCAAATGCTTGCCTGGTGGTCATCGAAGTGATCGGGGGTGGCTACGTCTATAACCGTATGGATGCCCTCAAGGTCGACGGGGCGAACATTGCGAGTCGAGTCAGTGATCACCCAAATCTCGAGCGAGGTCAGCGGGGCAAGATGCCTAACTGCTGTACGGAGTGTCTCGGTGTGCATTTCTGGCCCACAAACGACGAATACCCACCGGCATGTGTTCTGTACTTCGGCCGTTACTGCAGTGGGTCCTGCTGCGAGGAGGGCTTTGCGATCTGCTGCCACTCGACGAATATTCCGCCGAGACTTTCGTTCATGTGCGAGCCGATTCATAGCGTCGGGCAGTGCGGGAAGATCGCGGCGTAAAAACTCGATAGCTGCATTCTCGAACAACACCAGGTACAAAACAACAGCGAGCCACAGGATCGGCAATTTGAATGCCAGCGCGAGGAGTGCTGCGAGGGGAATCCATTTCTCTACAAACTCGTTGAGCAGCACAAAGCCCACAAAGCGAATTCGTCCACCCGAGTGGCGAAGTGAGCGCACGTGCACGGGCTCTGACCAGAGCACCGACATTTGGAACATGCGATACAACACGTATGCCAAACCAAAGAGTGGCAACCAAGTTTCACCGGTGCCCCGAGCCACCACAACAAGCGCTGTTGCGGCGGCAGCAAACTCAACGATCACCAGTAAACCCAGGAGGCGTCTGGCATGCGTCACACCGATTCTGGTGGCGAGGGTGGTCACACCGGCACGCTGATCATGCGCAATATCGCCCACTTGGTGCCAGAGAATTCCGCGCAGTCCCATCAGCAGAGCCCAGAATCCAACAGAGAGGGTGATTGCCCAACCTGGTCCCGAGATGTCACCAATCTGCGTAAAGACTGCGATGCTCAGCAGGATTGGAACCACATATGCGTAGAGGGCATCGGCGAGGACGCCTGCTGCTGCTCTGTCCTTCAAGCGGATGGGCTTGAGTGAGTACGCCAGCAGAAGGGCCACTTCGAGCCCAAGCAAACTCAGAACGGAAGTGTTGTGAGGCAGCCAGATCCATGGCAGCAGCCCACACAGAATCGTCCCAGACAGTACGCCTGCGCGTGCTTGAGTTGAGAGTCCGGCCATCTGGTTTGGGGCACCCGCGAGGGCATCGGTTTTGATGTCGGCCAGATCGTTGACTACGTGACCAAAAGCCGCCACACCAACTGCTGCAACGAGGAACAAGATGAGATCTACAAAAAGCTGTAACCCATTCGGGTCGATGGCCGGAAGTGACGCCAAAGCTGCTACTGCAATGAGCGGTGGAATCTTGTGGTCCCACCACTGACCTGATCTAACTAACGAACTGTCTACCCTCATGCCAAGGCCGCCCTCATGCCAAGGCCGCCCTCATGATGAGACCAGCTCTGTTCGGCAACGCGACCACCAGATCGACAGCATGAGCAGGTTCCAGGTGCGCTGGTCATTTTCCGCGCTCAAGGACTGAACGGCATCGCGATCAACAAGGTCAAACAATGCTGAGTCTGGATCTGTCAGATGGGCATGCTTGAGTTCGGCCACATCGGGTAGCTGCAACCATGAGGCCATCGGTGAACCGAAACCCTGCTTGGATCTGGACGAGACAGAATCAGGCCACAAGTCGCCGCAGGCTCGACGCAACAACAGTTTCTCGTGAGTCTCATTGACCTTGTGATGCGCAGGCAGCGCCAGACAACCTTCGGCAACTTTTACGTCCAAGAAAGGTGAGCGCACCTCAAGGCCATGTGCCATCGATGCGCGATCGGTCTTCACTAAAATATCGCCAGGTAGATAGTGGTCAAGGTCGAACCGGCTGATGTCATCGGCGGTGCCGTAGTGATAAGCGGAAAGATCGATGTTGTCGGGTCCGACTGCTGAAAGGCCGAGTGCTGCGAGCTGTGTGGCACTGAAGTACTGCCGAAAAGAGGCGTATCGGCGCGCAACCGCAGAGCCATTCTCCGAATCTCTTGATGCTGCAGAACCTGTCCCATTTCTCCGTGACTGGAACTGCGCCCTCATTTTTGCAAGCACCGAGCTTGCGGCCGCTCCGCTACTCGCTGAGTTGATCAGGCTGTCATCGCTGAGTGGGGGAGCTCCCGGAGTGCCGGGGTCCAAGATGCCTCGGGCCCACACCAAGTAGCCGCCAAGCAATTCGTCGGCGCCGTCACCAGTCAATGCAACCTTTACATATTCACGAGCAAACTTGCAGAGCATGCTGGTTGGCAACGAGGAGGAGTCGCCAAACGGTTCATCCCAAGTGGTGGCGAGTTGCAGGATGTCCTCTGCAAGATTCGAGGTGTCGGGGGTGAGCACATGCAGTGTCATTGCATGTTTGGCTGCTGTATCTCGAGCGAAAGAAACCTCTGACTCGCCAGGCATGTCAAAGGTGAAAGCATGTAGATCTGGGTGATGGGCTGCTGCTAGCGCCGCCACCGTGGTGGAATCAATCCCGCCAGACAAGAAGGTGCCGATGGGAACATCAGCCTCGAGTTGTTCCTGCACAGCGTGATCCAGTGCTCCTCGAAACCACCGAGCAGCTTCTTCTTCGGTGATCCCCTCGGCTACCGCTGGGGGAGTCCACCACCGGTCGACCTTCGGAGTGTTTCCCAGAGACCAGCGCAGACGCGATGCGTGAGGCACCGACTTAATCCCGGTCCAGATTGACTGACCAGAGGGCACGTATCCCTGACGAAGCATCTGGGCGACCATTTTTGGGTCAGGGGAGTTCTGACCAAAACCAGCGGCTCGCAAGGCATGCGATTCAGAGGCAAAAGCCAAGAGCCCATCCGGAGTCGTTGCGTAGTACAGCGGCCGCTCGCCGAATCGGTCGCGGGCAAGCAGCAGAGACTGCGAGCGGTCGTCCCAGACGGCTAGTGAAAAAGTTCCAGGCAGATGAGGCAGCAAGTCCTGGCCGAACTCTTCAAACAGTGGCAGTACGACTTCACAGTCAGAACCCGTTCGAAACGGATACTGCGAGTACTGCTCTCTTATGCGGTGGTAGCCATAGATCTCGCCGTTGCACACGGTCACGAACTGCTGGTCGGGGCTAAACAGAGGTTGGTGGCCACCGACGGGGTCGATAATGGACAAGCGGGCACTGCCCAGCACTGCGTTTTGAAACACTGCTATTCCGTGGTCGTCGGGCCCGCGGTGATTCAGAGCCGTGATCATTACTTGGACGCGGTCAACAAGCGCGTCTGCGCCTGCTCCGACTATCCCGGCAATGCCACACATTGATTACTCCTTTACGACCCCGTTATCCCCTTTACGCTAGCAACGAAGTTGACAAATCCGACTGCTAGCAGCGATCTCCTACGGCCTGGATCTGCTTTTGGACGGCTCGGGTGAACGTTGATCATCCAGCCCGTCTGGCCGCTCACAACCTCTCCTCACTAGCGCCCGGCGACTATCTCAGAAGCATGTACCTATGAGGATCTCTCAGAAACCGCTGGTAACG
Source organism: Actinomycetes bacterium (assembly GCA_037141255.1). GTDB lineage: Bacteria > Actinomycetota > Acidimicrobiia > Acidimicrobiales > Microtrichaceae > IMCC26207. The sequence continues at coordinate 25,880 of JBAXCX010000015.1, forward strand.
TTCTACCCGTGGATCTCGTAGACCAAGAGACCAGAAGCTGTTCTAGGGGAGTAAGGCCCAGATGAGCGAGGCAACCGTTCAAGCCACCACGGGGCGAGCCATTGGGCCATTCTCCGCGACCAGCTTAAAGCGCGCCCGAAGCGAGGCTCGTCTCACAGTCAGTTTTGCTCGCCGCGAGTTGCATAGTAAGTATCGGCAGAGCTCGCTGTCTTTGTTTTGGGGAATTGTCCAGCCAGTGCTGCTGGTACTGGTCTACGCAGTGGTCTTTTCACAGATTCTCAATGTTGATGGTGGAACGATCCCCTATCTCTCTTTTGTGGTGGCTGGCTTAGCAGTCTGGCGCTATTTTGCTGCGGGCTTGCAGCAGGCAACCTCGTTCATTGACCGATCTGCAGTGTTGAGCAAGGTATATTTTCGCCGCGAGGTCATCCCTCTTTCTGGCTGTGTAGCGGCACTTGTCGACCTTGGCGTTGGCCTGGTGGCAATGGTCTGCGTGGCTTGGAAGCAGGGAATTCCTCCATCGATCACTCTGGTGGCGCTCCCTTTGGTCCTCCTCGTGCTGTTGGTGTACACCGCTGCGGCTGCCATCTTGCTGGCCACCATTACTGTGTTCGTGCGTGATGTTGCGCACGCCATGCCAACAATTAGTCAGGTGCTTTTCTTAGCCAGCCCGATTCTTTACCCCGAGTCGCAGATTCCCTCAAGCCTTAAGTTCCTCGGGGTAGTCAACCCGGTAGCAGTGGTAGCTGAAGCAACGCGAGCCGTCGCTCTAATGGGCGACTGGCCCAACTTCAGCCTTCTGTTGGTGCATCTTTTCCTTGGATCAGCACTTCTGGTGGGTTCGGTTTTCTACTTGCGGTCAATCGAAGACCGAATTGTGGATGTGGTCTGATATGGATCATGAGCCACTCGTGGTGGTGAACCAAGTAACGAAGGAATACCGGATCAGCCAAGAGCGAACGAATGCCCGCGCCCTGATTCCTGGGAAGCGCGGCGAGGCCGCAGCGTCAACCACCTTTCGGGCCCTTGACGAGGTCTCTCTCACCATGGAGCGCGGCGATACCCTCGGACTCATTGGCCATAACGGTGCAGGCAAGTCAACGCTGCTTCGGGTTCTTGCCGGAATTGTGGAGCCGACCCGAGGTGAGGCCGTAGTCAATGGCAGGTTTGCCTCGCTGATTGAGCTTGGCATTGGGTTCGATCCAGAACTCACCGGCCATGAGAACGTGTTCTTTGCCGGCGACATCATGGGAATGTCGAAGGCTGAGATTCGCCGCAAATATGATGAGATCGTAGATTTTTCGGGGATCGAAGAGTTCCTCGATATGCCCGTGAAGCGGTATTCCACCGGAATGCGAGCCCGCTTAGGTTTCGCAGTCGCTACTGCGATTGAATGCGAGTTGCTCTTAGTTGACGAAGTGCTCTCGGTGGGCGACTTCGAGTTTCAACGGCGCAGCTTGGAACGCATTCGTGAGATGAACCAGGCCGGAGCCTCGCTGGTGTTGGTGACGCATAACTTGTGGGCAGTGAACTCAATGTGCGAGCGGGTGATCCTGCTTGATCATGGCCGGGTAGTGGTCGATGGCACACCTGCTGAGGCTATGGCGAAGTACATCGGTGAGGAACCCACCACAACTCTAGACACCGAGACGGGGGCCGTCTTCGAGGACTTCCGAGTTCCGACAGGACTAGCAAGCAAGGTAACGATTGAGTCGATCGAAGCCCTGCCCGATGTCATTAAATCGGGGGAGTCGATCACGATTCGTGCCGTGATCAAGGTCAAGCAACCTTGTGAGGGAATGGTGGTGATGTCGCTGTTCACCAGTGAGCGTGCCGTCTTTGCGGAGCGAGAACTTGGACCTTCGGAGTTTTTGAAAACTCCAGGTACCTATGTGGTGAGCGCAGATATTCCCTCAGTCCCAATGGCGATGGGGCGGTTCCAATTTCGAATCGCCGTTTTGCCGAAGGATGACCGACACCTGGATCAAGAGTTTCCAGCAGCGTTAGCTGTGGCTTCGGCAGAGATGAAGATCGATGGTGAGGTCATGGCCCGGCCAGGCCTGAAGTTAAATACCGACTGGTCAGTGGAGCCAGCTGCCCAAGGGTCCACCAACAGGGGCGATTAAGGATGCATTCGCGCCGCGTGCAGATCGGTCAGAAGCCCTCAGGTGCTGACGAGGGCGTATTCGATGCAGATCGCGCACTCGAGAACAAAGCGTTTTACTCGGCCTGTTATGCACCGAGCGTTTCGATGTACTTCGATCAGATGGGGGACGTGCGAGCCTGCTGCCAGAACAGTGGAGGCAAGCTCGGCAGCATTCGCCGGCAGACGATTCGTGAGATCTGGCAAAGCGCCGATGCCGCACGCCTGCGCGACGCTCTTGCCGAGCGTGACTTCTCGGTGGGATGTGGGTTTTGTCAGTGGCAGGTAGACGAGGGTGGCACATCCCCTTTTGCACGTTCCTTCGATGCCATGGCGATTCCCGAGGAGCAACTGCTGTGGCCGAAGCAGATGGAATTCTCGATGTCGAATGTCTGCAACCTGCAATGCGTGATGTGTAATGGCGACTGGTCCTCTTCAATTCGCGCCCATCGCGAGCATCGCCCTGCGCTCCCCGCAGTCTATGGTCCAGAGTTCTTCGAAGAACTCGCCGAGTTTCTGCCTCATCTTGAGCGGGTTGTGTTTCTCGGTGGTGAGCCGTTCCTCGGTAAGGAACCGCTCAACGTGATGGAGATGCTCCTTGACATGTCGCTCAGCGTTCCCGTCTCGATTACTACGAACGCAACTCAGTGGTCTGCAAAGATTGAACGAATCTGCTCGGATTTACCCATGTCGATTGTGGTGTCACTTGATGGCATCACCAAAGGCACCTTCGAGTCCATCCGCGTTGGGGCCAATTTCGATCAAGTTATGGGCAACATCTCGCAGTTCCTCAAAGTGGTAAATCCGCAGACCGGCAGCGTGTCTCTTGCTCATTGCTTGATGAGGCCGAACTACCACGAGTTTATAGACCTTCTCCGTTTTGCAGAGGATGCGGGCATGACAAGTGTGGGCATCAACTCGGTTGTTTACCCGCGGCACTTGAGCCTGTACCAAATGGATGAATCCGATCTGCGAGAGGTTGTCCGCAATTTAGAACTGCAAGACGCCGGACCGGCACAACAACTCGGCGGCCTCAAACATGTTTGGGATGAGCAGCTTGCCGCTTTGCAGAACCACCTTGACTCCTTGCAGCAAAACACTGCCCGGGCAGTGGACCCATGGTTCGCTGTGCATCCGCCAGACACGCCTTTGGTAGATGAACTCACGCTGTGGACTGAAGGCGGCGACCCCTTCCTTGTATCCTGCGAGAACTCGTGGCGTTTGAGTGAAGGCCAAGAGATCGCGCGACCGATTACGGCGGTTGATCAGCGATTCGCTGACCTCGTCGGCCTCGAGGACTCCCAGATACTTGGCCAGCCGATGAGTTTCATCCTTGATGCCCTTCGCAGAGCCTACGGAGATGAGTACCGCGTGGAACTCGTTGTTGGAGAGCACGGTAGCAACGTGGCCGTGCACTTCACCACTAGTGATGGAGTGCGGTGGCAAGTCAGGGTGATTTTTGTAGAAGACGGCGAGAATATCCGAGTGGTGATCGGGTATCGCTCGATGGAGGAGCGGCCACCAGAACCGGCGAAGTCTCGACCACAGCTCTAGACGTGTGAGCTTGCCGTAAGCGAGGCTTGAAGATCGGCCATGTTCGCTGCTCGATAAGGGGAGCTCTGGACTAGACGAGCTGGGTCCAAGGTTGGAGTTACCAAGTTCCCCGACCGATAGAGCTCCGCCCCAACGTTGTAAATCTGAGCGATGCCCTCGGTGGCACCGTTCTGGCTCTGGGCGTAGAGCATTTTGCTCTGGGGTGGTCTGAGCGCGCAGATTGCAGCAACACGCTCAAAGTCCGAGGTATTTGATGGAGAGTGGTGAATGACGGATCCGTCAATGACCAGCACTTGTCCTGCATTCAGGTCGAGTGCAATCGACTCATTCAGCGCATAGGCGCTGACTTCTTGATCAAGTGAGTCCACATCTGGCGGCCTAACGTGATTCCCCATGCGATGACTGCCTGGAAGTAGGCAGAGGGTGCCGTTTGTGCTGTGGGAATCAGTGAGCGGAATCCACAGAGAGATGCTGACTTCTCGGGTCTCGTCAAAGACCGAAGGATCTTGATGCGGGTTTCTGGCGCTGTTCTGCGAACCCGGTTTAGAGACAAATGATCCACCAACCACGGTGGTTGTTTCAGGTGCGAAGAGTGGGTCAAAGATGGGACCCAAAATGCCCTGCACTCCATCCCAGAGTCGCGCCCGCAAGTCGAGCCGAGAAATCATCATCGAGGGCAGAAACACACCGGAGCTATCTCGGCCAACTTGCTCAATCACCTGGCGATACATCTCTGTTAGGGCTGCAACCGCTTCTGAAGAAACTGAGTTCGCCAGGACGGCAAAACCGCGCTCCGCAATTTCTTGGTTAACTGCCTCGTCTAGGAAGTGAGTTCGGGGCAGGGATTCACAAGCTTTGCTTGCTCCTTGCAGGCTCATTCAGAACTCTCCAGTCAATCAGGGCCGTCTCTGCGTCACGGCTGTGACAGTCATTCTATCGGGCCAAGACTCCAGCGGGATGGGGCGCTCGGCATTCTGCGCACAGTCAGAGGCTGCAGCAGCTCCTAGGCCAGCCAAGATTTATCGGGCCTTTTCATGGGCCTGTAGCTAGAATACGAGGACGATGCGAACAAGGCGGAACCTGTGATCGATTCAAGAACAATTGAAAATCCAGACACCGTGACCCGAGCCACATTCAGAGACGCAGCCCTTGAAGCAGCGTTCCAGCGCGACGGCTACGTGGTTGTGGATTTCGCCACTCCAGAAATTGTCGACGCTCTCCTTGAGTCCTACACGCGCTTGAACTCAGGCATTGACTCTGGGTATTACCCAAGTTTGATGAGCCCCGATCAGGAATACAAAGCGGCCGCCAACGAAGAGGTCGGCGCGATTGTCTGGCCAATTCTCAATGGGTTGATCGAAGGCTATGAGCCACTCGTCGGTTATTTTATGGTCAAGCATCCAGGCCCCGACACCGAGGTTTCTCCGCATCAGGATTGGATTCTTGCCGACGAGTCGGAGCATTCAACAATGGGCGTGTGGCTTGCCCTTACTGAAGTTACCGAACAGGTAGGGCAAATGAAGGTTCTGCCGGGTAGCCATAAGTGGTTGACGGGGCTACGAGGTAGCCCTGGCTTTCCCATGGAGTGGGAGGCCGAGCATGAACGAGTCCGTGATGAACTCATGGTGACTGTTCCCATTCAGGTTGGCCAAGCCATGGTGTACGACATTCGAGTACTGCATGGGACAGCGCCGAACCGCTCACAGAACACTCGTGTTATCGGAAGCCTCTATGCCCTTGCAGAGAACGCCATTCCGATTCACTTTTATAAGTCCCCCGAAGGACTTGTGCAGGGTTATGAGATCGCCGACGACTTTTACACCACCTTTATGATCGGTGATGTACCACCCGGCGAACCCTTCATTGAGATCGAGGACTACAGCGTGAAGCAGCTCTCATTTGACGAGATTGCTAGTCGCTACGCAGCTTCTCGGTCCTGAACTCTTCCCTCGACCTCAGGAAGGCGTAGAAGCGGGAGCGGGGTCTGCGCCAGCGGGGATATTGCAGTACAGGCCGAGCCCGTCTGCGTCACCCGTCTTGTTTGAGGTGAACCAAGGAGTGGGCTCAAACATCATGTCTGGGTGCTTACTCGATACCAAGCCCCAAGGGTTTTCCCAGCCTGGAATGACCCACAAGTCGACCATCCAGTGATTCAGCTCTGGTCGGAACACTGCACCCAAGTCTTTACAGCGCTGAGCCTGTTCGGGGTACGGGTTTCCATTGGCGTCGAACTCCACGTTACCGACGATGGAGTTACCTTTCGCACAGAGATTTGAGTGGTAATGCCAGGGAATAACCTCTAGCGGCAAGTCAGTGGGTGGCCCATCCTGCATTGTCCCGAGGACGTTATAAGCAACCGACATCACTCTTGAGTCTGGTCTGTCTCCGTCAAAGGCCAACAGTGTTGGTCGAGACAAGTCCAACTTGGTGCTCCAGTAAGACCAGTTGATGTACTCGAAGCCCCGGCCGTTGATCCTTTGGAAATTACGCACGTATCCCTGCTTCTCGGCCTCTGCCACGGTGCCAATCTTGAGAGCAGCTTCTCGCACCTGAACGAGTTCTTCTCCCAGCAGACGCCTGCGCTCAGGTGAGAGCAAGATAGACGTGCCGCCAAAATGCACTGTGGCTCGCATTTGCGTGGGTTGAGCTGTTCCCCAGCCATACATTGCCTTCGATGCATTGTGATCGTCGATAGTCTCTTGTGGAAACTGGGGATCGGGTGGGAGCGTAGAGGGTGCGGGAGCGGGTGTGGTGACCGGGACTGTGCTGACCGGGACTGTGGTTGGAACTTCTGCAGACGCGAGGTCCTGAGTCTGCGTTGACGCAGGCTTGATGAGCAGAACTGCTGCTACTACTGCCACTAGGGCGACTCCGCAGAGACCCATTTGGGCAAAACCCGCAAAATTATGGCCCCCGCCTGCCTTCTTCATGCCTCCATGTATACCGCAAACACCCTGATCTGACAACAGGTTGAACCCCCAAGCGAGCATTTCTAAGAGGTAATCCTCAGTTTGAAGCACCAACGAACTATCGGCGGCTGATGCGAGGTGGGTTTGAGCAGTCCCCAGCTACAATCAGTACCAAATCGGGTCCATCTAGGGGAGCATGCGGTTATGTCATCGCCAACGGAACTCGGATTTCTGCCCCGCGACTCTTGCAACCTTGAGCGCGCTGTCCTCCGAGACCCAGATCAACAAGGCGAGTTCGACCGTCTTGGTTATGTGGTCATGCCGTTGCTGTCGCTTGGCCAAGTTGAGCAGTTGGTCTCGGGGTATGACTCCATTGCAGAGTCCTTGGGTGGGGCGAGCAGGCCAGAGGATTACAACGACACCTACGCCGAGTTCAGCATTATCCACTCGCGACCAGAGTTCCGGCGACAAGCTTTTGATCTGATCACCTCGGTGCTTGGCCCAGAGGCCCAGAAAGTCTTAGTTGACTACCGGCCACTCATCGCAAACTTTGTGAACAAGTTGCCCGGCACCGGGGTAGTCCCAACTCACCAAAATCTCTCGGTGGTTGATGAGTCGCGTTATGCCTCGGTCTCGGTCTGGGTTGCGCTCGTAGATTGCGTGCTCGACAACGGAGCGATGTCCCTTCTCGAGGGCAGTCACCGCTCCCTTCGCAGTCGGCGCGGCATGTGGGCCTATCAAGCTTTTGGTGGAATCGAACAAGCGATTATGGGCGAACTGCTCACCCGGGTAGAGGTGCCAGCGGGTCATGCCGTGATCCTTGATGATGCACTCGTGCATTATTCGCCGCCGAACCAGACGGATCACCGTCGTCTGGCGATTCAGCTTGTGATGGCTCCTCAAGAGGTCAAGACACTGTGGCATCAGCAGGTTGGCACCAATGAGGACGGATTAGACGTGCAAGTCTGGGAGATCGACGAGCGGTTCTTCTTTGAGTTCTGGCACGGAGATGGTGACGATCGCTATGGGAAAAAGGTCGATCGGATTACCCTTCCCTCAGTCAGCTTGGCAATCGAAGATCTACAAGGACTTCTGGGCAGTTAACTCTAAGACTGGGGCTAGCTCCAGAAATAAACTTGCTCCTCGTCCTGGGACAAAGCAGCAAATCCACCGATCGTGACTCGCTCACGCTCGCCATGTACCGGCTCAACTCGGTGCCAGATTCTTCCTCCGGTAAAGAGGATCATGTCTCCTACTTGCAAGTCCAC
>JBAXCX010000016.1:0-33577 GCA_037141255.1 Actinomycetes bacterium
GCTGAGTCTGTGCTCGCTGCTGAGTCTGTGCTCGCTGCCACCCAGGCACAGACTGCTTGCACGAGGCCAGCCACGGTGTGCTGCGTGGCCTGAGCTGCAAGGGTGAGGCCTGCATCACGCACGGCCTGAGCAGTGATTGGCCCGATGGCGATCACGGCGGCGGGAACCTGATCCTGACCCACCGCGGCTACGTAGTTGTTCACGGCCGAGGCCGAGGCAAAGGTCAGAACCTGAGCTTGGGAAATTCGGGCTTTCATCTCGCTGCTGATCTGCGCCGTTGCAGTTCGGTAGGCCGTCACAATCTCGACCTGCCAACCACGGGCGCGCAATCCGTCGGGAAGAACCTCCCTGGCAACCTCTGCTCGCGGAATCAGCACTCGTTGCCGCGGAGCAGATGAATCAGTCGGATCGCCGCCGCGCGCAGCGGCCTCGGGGAAGATCTCGAGCAGGGACTCGGCAACAAACTGCTCCGGCAACAGATCGACTTGCAGGTGATACTCGCTCAACCTTGCGGCAGTTCCTGGTCCAATCGCTGCAAGTTTGACCCCCGATAAATCGCGCCCATCTCGCAACTCCGCACAGAACCGAGCGGCGGCGTTTGCCGAGGTGAGGACCACCCAATCAAACTCGCTGAGTCGGCTCACCGCAGCACGCAGCGACTCAGAATCATCGGTAGGTTCTTGAATGGTGATGGTTGGAACTTCAAGGACCTCAGCGCCAAGTGCTCGCAACTGTGCGCTGAGTTCACCAGCCTGTTCAGCAGCCCGAGTGACCACCACCTGCTGGCCGAACAACGGCCGAGTAGCAAACCAGTTCAGATCTTGAGTAGCGACCTCACCCACCACAATCGTGCAGGGGGACTGCAGCGGTTCATCTGGCAGTTCACCAAGGGTGGAGCGGATCACGCTTTGATCGAAACGAGTGCCCCACCGAACGGCCGCAGCGGGCGTGTTGGCGGCCAATCCTCCGGCGATCAACCGCTGCGAAATCTGACGTAGATGCGACACGCCCATCAGAATCACGATGGTTCCGCCCACCTGAGCAATCGCCTCCCAGTTCACTTGAGTCTGCAAATTTTCAGGGTCCTCGTGACCCGTGACCACCGTGAAACTCGTGGAGGAATATCGCTGCGTGACAGGGATCCCCGCATACGCCGGGGCAGCGATCGCAGAGGTGATTCCAGGGACAACCTCATAGGGGATCCCCGCGTCGGCCAAGGCCTGCGCTTCTTCTGCGCCACGAGCGAACACAAAGGGATCTCCACCTTTGAGTCGAACCACATTGAGTCCTTGTTGACCGCGCTCAACGAGCAACTCATTAATCTTTGATTGCGGCACGGACGGGCCTCGGGGAATCTTTCCCACGGCTATGCGTTCAGCAGACTCCGGGGCAAGATCCAAGAGGCCCGGCGCAGAGAGTCGGTCATAAATCACAACTTCAGCACGAGCTAAGAGTTCCGCCGCCCGAACCGTGAGCAGGCCAGGGTCACCGGGTCCGGCGCCCACAAGGTAAACCGTCATAGCTGCTCGCCCGATAGGTCGAGTTGTTTGCGCAGTGAGCCGGCGAGCGAGCGACCCAAGAGTTCTGGGTCATCCCCCGTCTCCGTTTGATGCAGCACGCGACCGCCAACCTTGTCGGCCAGCACGGCGCTGAGCGTGATCTGCGTTCCCAGCCGGATCTGGGCATGAGCGCCAGCGGGCAAACTGCAGTCGCCCCCAAGCTGTGCCAAGAATGCGCGCTCCGCCTCTACACATCTGCGGCTCGGAGCGTGCTCAATGACTGCGAGAAGTGCAGCAGTCACCTCGTCCCCCGCCCTACATTCCACGGCCAAGGCTCCTTGACCAACCTGGGGAACAAACGCATCCACGTTGAGGAGTTCGCTGAGATGCCCGGCAAGACCTAACCGTTCGAAGGCCACTGCAGCAACCACAATTGCATCAAATTTCTCGGCCTTCGCTAGGCGAGTTGCCATGTTGCCTCGCAACTCCTCGAACTGCAGATCGGGGCGCATCTGGGCCAATAAGGCCCGACGGCGCGCAGAACCAGTTGCTACTACTGCACCCTCGCCGAGATCCTCTAGTGAACTGCCTACCAAGGCATCTCTGGCATCTCCTCGAGTAGGGGTCGCTGCCAAGAACAGTTCCTCGGCAGTCACTGCCGGCAGGTCCTTCGCCGAGTGAACTGCTAAGTCGGCTCGCCCGTCAAGCACCGCCGCCTGCACCTCGGTTGCGAACACGCCCTTGCCGCCGATTTCAGACAGGGGCAGATCAAGGCGACGGTCGCCTTCCGTGCTCACCGTGAGCAGCTCAACCTCGATACCAGCATGCGCTACCTGAAGGAGTCCGGCGATGTGCTCGGCCTGCCAGACCGCCAACGTGGAGGCCCTCGTCGCGATGCGCAGCATCTGAACCGAACGCATAGGTCGACGTCAGCTCAGATCAAACAAGTCGCTCAGCGACTCGGCGAGTCGTTCGCCGCGAGCAGAACCTGAGGACTCCTTCAACCTGACGGTTGGCAGGTGCACCATCTTGGCAACGAGCGCACGGCTGAGCGCCTCAACTACTTCGAGTTCATCGGGGCTCAGCGTCGCTAGGCGAGATCCGAACCGATCGAGCTCCGATTGCCGCATACGTTCAATCTGCTCGCGCAGTGAGGTGATGAGTGGATCAACCTCGCGGGCCGAGGCCACTGCTGCAAAGCGCAGGGCCTCTTCTTCAACAATCTCTCGAACTGCATCAGCCTCGGCGTGCCGAGCCGCAAGGTTTGCATCGGTCAGAGCAGAAACATCTTGCATGTCGAGCAACTCAACGCCGTCGAGTCGACCGATCGAAGGGTCAACATCTCGAGGAACTCCTACGTCGACCATGAGCAAGGGCTGCGTTCGAGCCAGCATCACTTGCTGCATCGCCGCAAGCGACACCACCGATGTGGGGGCGCCAGTAGCACTCAGCACAAGGTCGGCCTGCACGAGTTCATGCGCCAACGAGTCGAGACCAACCCCTCGGATCGCAGTCAGCTCGGACTGATCAAGCAGCGAGGATGAAAGGTTGATGGCGCGATCCTCGGAACGGTTAGCGATGACGAGTTCGCCAACAGCGGCATCAGCCAGAAATGACGCCATGCCGCGCGCCATTGGCCCAGCACCAAGCACCAGCACCCGCTTGCCAGCCAGCCCTGCAGCGGCGCGAGTTCCAGCGCATCGCGCGCCCGACTCCGGCGAGCCGTTCTCCAATGGCTCACCCGCGACGCTATTAGAATTGCGCTCTTCAGCAAATCTCTCGCCCGCCATAATGACCGCTGCTTGAGACACCGAGGTGACGTGATGCGCAATGCGGGTCTCGGTGCGAGCGCGCTTGCCCACCTCGAGCGCATGGCGAAACAACAGGTTCATGGAACGGCGGGCCGTTCCTTCCTGACGAGCAACGTCCCAGGCCGTTCGAACCTGACCCAGAATCTCATGCTCACCCGGCACCGCGGAATCCAAACCGGCCGCCACTTCAAACAAGTGCCGCACGGCCCGCTCGTCGTGATGCACGTAGAGATTCCCTTCGAACGTATCGGGTGGCAGGAAGGTGAGATCGCCGAAGAACTCGGTGACCTGGCTATTTGCGGCGTGGAAACGATCGGCAATCAGGTACACCTCGGTTCGGTTACAGGTGGCAAGGATCACCACTTCAACCACGTCCTCAGCAGAGGCAAGATCATGCAGCATCTTGGGCAAGCGCTCGCTAGAAATGACCATCTTCTCGAGCAGGTCGAGAGGTGCAGTTCGGTGGTTGGCTCCAACTACGAGGACAGACACGCCAGCAGGCGCTCCTTCGCTTCGGTATAGCGGCCCATTCGGACTAATACAAGAATGGTCTCATCTAGCGCAGATCGCCAGTCAGGAATGCCAGATGTGACATCTCTCCGATGATCTGTGGCCTGTGTTCTTGCCTCTGCGAGCTCAACGCGGACCTGAGACAGAACCACTGTTAGTTGTTCAACCTGTTCTGCAGTGAGCCCGAGTACCTGATCTAGCGAAGTATCAACTCGTTCAGCTACCCATTGAGACAACGCTGGGATGCCAGCGGAATTGGACACTGCAAGCGCAACGGGTCCACGTTGAATGGTGGCTGGAAAGCTCAGATTCCCGGCTCCGGCATGATCAGCCCGATTAACCAGAATCCCCGCAGCAGCGCACAGGGCTCCTACCTGATCATTGACCTCTGGGTCATCGGTGGCGACTACCACGAGCAGGATCGAATCACTGTTGCGGCTTCCCGCTGAGTCTGGGGGCTCATGGTCTGCGGGCTCAAGGTCTGCGGGCTCGAGGTCTGCGGGCTCGAATCCTCGGAGCTGAATCTGCAATTCTCCACGATCTGCAGCGGCGCGTAGATCAGGGTGAACGCTCAGTGCGATCAGTTGCACTTGAGCTCCGGCCTGAAGTAGTGCGAGGGTTCTGCGAAGAGCCACCGGACCGCCACCCACCACAACGCAGCGTCGGCCGCGCACCTGCAATTGAACCGAGAGTTGCGCTAACTCAGACATGCTCAGCGAGCAGTTGTGCGCGCAGTAGTCGGTTTTGCAGTAGTCGGTTTTGCAGTAGTCGGTTTTGCATTTCCAGAAACCAGCTTCGAGTCTGCCCGCTCTGCAGCAGCGGCCTCAGCAGCGGCTCTGCGCTCCTCATGAAAAGCCAGAATCTGTAGCTCAACAGCCACATCTACGTCGCGAACCAAGACCCCGTGTGGCAAGTCCAAAACCGTGGGAGCAAAGTTCAATATTGACCGAACCCCGGCTCTCGCGAGTGTGTCCGCAGCCTCTTGAGCAGCGGCCGGTGGGGTGGTGATAATACCAATCACCACCTCGTGCTCAAGGACGAGCTCTGCGAGCCGTTCCTCATGTTGAATGGTGAGCTCTCCCACGCGATCCCCGACGCGCCCAGGATCGATGTCGACCACCGCAACAACCGAGAATCCCCTGTCGGAAAACCCAGCGAACTTGGCCAGAGCCGAACCTAGGTTGCCAGCACCCACAATGATGCATGGCCAATCATGGGTCAGGCCGAGCTCTCGTCTGATCTCAACAAGCAGATGATCCACCCCGTAGCCCACACCCCGTGTGCCGTACGAACCGAAATATGACAAATCTTTGCGGACTTTGGCCGCATTCACTCCTGCCAGCTCAGCGAGTTGCTCAGAGGAGGCTTTTGTCCGGTCTTCGGCCTGCATCTGCAACAGACAGCGGTGATAGACCGGCAAACGTGCAACGGTCGCTTCTGGAATGACTCGACGACGAGCGGGTGACATCAAGTCAAGCTACTGCGCTTGTTCACATGTTCACAAAGTCGCCAGCTCTTGACGAGCACCCCTTGTACGCGAGTTATTGCAACTGGTGGCGAATGATCTTGCCAGTCACACCGCGAGGGATCTCTTCAACGAACCAGACCTTGTTGGGGCACTTATAGCTTGAGAGTCGCTCCGCACAGAACGCAACAATGTCGTCCTCTTCAAGCGGGGCGCCCGGCCGCGCCTGCACGTAAGCTTTCACGGCTTCTCCGGTGTAGGGATGTGGCACGCCAACCACGGCGCAGGCATCGATTCCTGGATGCTCGAGCAACACTGCTTCAACCTCGGCGGGAAAAACGTTGAACCCCGACACGATGATCAAGTCTTTCAAGCGATCCACGAGGAACAAGTACCCCTCGTCGTCCACCACGGCTACGTCACCCGTTCGCAGCCAACCATCCTCGGTCAGTACTCGGGCCGTGGCCTCGGGGTCTTTCCAATACCCGGCGAACACGTTCGGGCCGTGCACCAGAATCTCGCCGGCGTCGCCCACGAGCACGTCTTCATCGTTTTCATCCACGATCCGAAGGTCCACCCCGGGGACCGGAATTCCAATGGAGCCAAAGGGTGCCTCGGTGCCCGTCGGGCTAGTCACCACGGGTGACGCCTCGGTCAGCCCATAGCCCTCTTCAAGGGTGAGGCCCAGCTTTGCCTCAACCGCCTGGGCGACTTCAACGGGCAACTTCGCCGCACCCGAGACTGCGAGCCGAACCGAAGAGACCATCGCGGCGTCGATGCCAGGAATTCCGGCCCACGCAGCCCACATCGTTGGCGGTCCCGAAACCACCGATACGCCGTGCTTCTGGATTGATTCAAGACCCGAGACGGGATCGAATCGTTCAATCAGCAACACTGCCGAGCCAACCGCTAACGACACTCCAAGGACCACGTTCAGCCCAAAGATGTGAAACAGCGGTAGCACCCCAAACACAACATCGTCTCCGTGTTGCACTTCTTCCGAAGAGGCCAAGGTTTGGCAAATGTTGGCATAGAGGTTGCCGTGCGTGAGCATGGCTGGCCTTGGCGAGCCAGCGGTACCAGAAGTGTAAATCAGCACCGCAAGATCATCAGGAGACCGCTCCACAATCGGTGACTCTTCTTGGCGTTCTTCGCCAGCAAGATCCTCGAACTGCATGCCACCTTCTGGGCTGAAGCCAGCACCGATCACATGTTGAACGGTTGGCAGATCCGAGCGCGCAATATCTGAAAATGCGTGGCGGCCTGCTGCACCAACAATGACTGCACTCGCCCCGACAAGGTGGATCTCGTGTTGCATGGCTGCGCTGGGATTTGTTGGATTGAGCGGGACGATCACGAGTCCGGCGCCCAAACCAGCAAGATATGAGACCACAAAATACCGATTGTTTCCGGCGATAACAGCAAGGCGATCACCCGGCTGCAGACCCAACGAGATGAGGCCGGAACGAAGTTGCGCAACCTGCGCGCGTAAGGAACCGAACGTGGTGGGTTTGCCACGGCTAATGAGCGCACAGGCATCATCAGGGTGGTTTTCGAGAATCGTCGCCAAGTTCATTTCCCCCCAAAGTAGTCGCAGGTGTGCCCGATGCCACCCATGAGCGGGCTCATGGGCGTTGAAGCTGGCTACTTGGGAGCGAGAACGACTAATTGCAGAAACGAAGCACCTACCAGAACCAGCATCAGAATGAGCACTGCGATCGTTGTGTTCCGCCTCATGACTGGGGCCTAAACGATGGTGAAAGTTGCACAGGGGTAGTCACCCCACGAGCTGGGTCGTCTGCGCTATCGAGCGGCCTCAAGCTGAGCGCGTCTCCTGTTTCCAGGCCGAGTTCTTCGGCGGCTGAAGCTCGGTCACACACCAAGGCCACGGCACCGTAACTGTCAATCACCAATCCCAGGGCGCCCGTGGTGAGCTCAGAGAAACTCCTCACCCGTTTCACCGTTCGCACCGTGGAGCCGGTGGAGCCGGTTGTACCAACTGATGCAGCTGCCTGAAGGTTCAACTCGAAGACGGTACCCAATCCATCTAGTTCTTCTGGGTCGGCATTGAGCTGCGCGTTTCCGTATCGATCAACCCAGAGCACCTCGGCGGTGAGGACATCATCGTCCAACTCCGAGATCGGCAAGGTTCCCGGTATCAGCCCAGCGGGCTCGATGAACTCTCCAAGTTCTTCAAGGGGGACACCGTTGCACAAGTGTGCAGCTACGGAAGCAAACACGTCTCGGCCATCAAAGAGCGAGCCCGCCCCGGCAAGGTGATATTCGGGGTTATTCAACCAAACTGCTCGGGTTGCTCCGCCCACCATGGCAACGGCCGGTGCGAGCACTCCGTTATCAGGGCCCAACAGGATCGACTGTCCATTGCCAACCTCAACCGCTACGGCTCGGCGGCCACTACCCACACCAGGGTCGACCACTGCAATCACCACGCCCGGGGCCAAGTACTGAGCAGCTCGACCGAGGGCCAAACCAGCGGCTCGAACGTCATACGGGGCGACCTCATGGGTGATGTCAATCACCCTGACCGCTGGTGAAATCTGGCGAATGACCGAATGCACCACTCCGACAAATTCATCGGTGTGGCCATAATCCGAGAGGAAAGAGATCGTGTCATATCGCAAAGTCATGCCCCGCCAACGTACCCCGCCTCGCCCAAGCCCCCAAAAACCGTCCAACAACCTCGTTCTGTTCTGCGAGGGACCCACCCACGGGGGGCGGATTGTGAGGATCGTTGCAAGACGAAACGAAAAATGATGGGGGTTAGCCAGCTAGTTCGCGAGACCGCTCGGTGGCCGCCGCAATCGCGTCAATCAGCGTTTCTTGCAGCTTTCCAGCTTGTAACACGCGCAGTGCCGCCTCGGTGGTTCCACCGGGTGAAGCCACGCGGGCCCGCAACTCTGCAGGGTCCCAGTCCCCGTCAATTAACAGACGAGCCGAGCCCAACAAGGTTTGTCGCACGAGTGCATCGGCAGTTGCTCGATCCAAGCCTTGAAGCACCCCGGCTTCGATCATGGCCTCGGCTATCAAGAACACATAGGCCGGCCCAGAACCAGACACTGCAGTGACCGCATCGAGTTGTGATTCGGGAACACGAACCACCGTTCCAACAGCATCCAGAATCAACTCGGCCCAAGCCAGATCAGCCTCGGCAGCCGATGACCCACCACTCATCGCAGCGGCACCCTCGCCGACTAATGCTGGCGTGTTTGGCATCGCTCGAATCACCGCCACATCTGCTCCGATGGCAGATTCAAGCGTTGCCAGATTTATGCCAGCAGCAACCGATAACACCCGCCTCACGCCCAGATTGCGCAGCGCGGCCAAGGCCTCGATCACATGATTGGGCTTGGTGGCCAGAATGACTTGTGGTGCGCCCACGGGCCGCTCGAGCAGTTTGACCCCAGGGAAAAGCAACGCGAGTTCCCCCCGGCGCTCTTCGGAAACTTCAACGAGTGAAACCTGTTCTGCAACCACCACACCATGGCTCAACAGGCCGTGGAGCAAGGCAGTTCCCATGGATCCGCCACCAATGAGTTCGAGTTCTTCCATGGCGGGGAGCATACCGAGCAGAGCGAGCGCCCGAGAGAGCAGTTCGAAAGCAACCGCTCGGTTCTTGCCGTTGATGCAGTTTGTGTGAAGCAAGGGCAAGGTCCAGGTGCTTCCCCAAACCCCTGAACCTTGCGGCCGTGACTGTAGGCAGCGGCGACCGAGTTGTCAGCGGGTCCTGCTCCCCGGTTAACCCTCGTAGCGCGAGGAAAACCCCAAGCGCATCGCTGGCCTGAAACTCTGTTCCACATACGAATAAACCGACCCAAAAAGACGGTCAAGTTCGGCCTCTGTCACCCACTGCACGGGAATCTGCCCCACCAAAAACACTGCATCCTCAGCACCAATTGCGAAGCTCAGCCCGTTGAAGCGCAGATTTCGCCTCAGCAAATACTCATAGGCCTGTGCTTTGTTCTCCTCGGGAGCAGGCATGAGATAGGTCTCCACATGCAGCGTTCGCTGACGAAGATGGAACCACACCGAGAACATTGCTTTCTCTTCTGCCGAGACCCGAATCATCCAGCGGCGCTCACCCGAGTCGGTGTCTCGTTCCACCGACTCAACAGTCGGGTTCTGCTGTAGCTGTTCTGCTAGCCACTGCGCTATGCGATCCTCAATCTGGTCAAGCTCCTGCGCACTTGCGGGCGGCAGAGCATCTTGGGTCATCGACATTCCACGAGCTGGCGAACACGCAGATCGCTATACAAGCGGCGGAGCCGGCCAGCCGTGGTAGCCCATGCATAACGATCGGACTCCGCTGCTGCAGCCCGGCCCATCGCAGCGGCTCGGTCAGGGTGAGCGAGCAGTTCGTCAATCCGCTGAGCAAACAAACTCGGATCTCGGGAATCGATCAGGAACCCAGTCTGATCATCTTGAACCAGTGTGCGCAGACCACCCACTGCCGCGGCCACCACCGGTGTTGCGCAGGCCGCAGCCTCGAGCGCCACGAGCCCAAAGGACTCCGAGCGGCTCGGCACGATGACCACGTCGGCGGCACGGTAAAAAGTGGAGAGCGCATGATGCG
This sequence comes from Actinomycetes bacterium, assembly GCA_037141255.1. Classification (GTDB taxonomy): domain Bacteria; phylum Actinomycetota; class Acidimicrobiia; order Acidimicrobiales; family Microtrichaceae; genus IMCC26207. Next base: position 9,877 of record JBAXCX010000016.1, read on the forward strand.
GTTGCGGCTCAACCCAAGTCACACGCTCTTCCAAGCCAAGCTCCCCGATCAGTGAGTGCACACGGACAAGTTCTTGAGCACCTTCTGCACCGCTGGGCCCACCTACAACAAGCAATCGGGCGTCTTTATTTTCGAGCTGAGCGAGTGCAGCAACTGCAATCGTTAAGCCTTTCAGCGGTTGGATTCTTCCGACGAAAAGCAAGGTTGGCCGCTGGTCGATTCCGAGCGCCGTCTGAGCACCAGCGCGATCACCAGGAGAGAAGAAGGCATGGTCAACGCCAGGCGCGACCAACTCAATACGTTCCGGTAGCGCGCCGTAAAACTGAATCAACTGCTCTGCTTCAACGGGGTTGGAAGCGCAGATTGCATCACAGCAGCCGACCACTTGGGCCTCTGCCTGAGCGCGCTCGAGGGACTCATAATCGCCCGCCTCGGCCTTAACGCGAGCAAGCGTGTGAAAGGTTGCCACGAGAGGCAAATTGAGATCATGCTTGAGTCGATGCGCGGCTACTGCTGACAGCCAATAGTTCGCGTGCAGCACATCGACTGGGGCCAGAGCCAAATCGGCAGCGACGCCATCTGCAAACTCGTCAATGCAAGAAGGTAGGTCTTCTTTAGCGAGGGCGGGCGGGCCTGCGTCGATGTGCACCACTTCAAAACCGGGCTCAACCGAAACCCGGTCGGGTAGGCCCTCAGCCCACCGACGCACATAGACGCGAACATCCACACCTGCTTGGGCCAAGGATGCGCCAAGCTCACGCACGTACACGTTCATCCCGCCAGAGTCACCCATTCCAGGTTGCTCAAGGGGAGATGTATGCATGGACAGAACCGCAACGGAACTCACAGCTACGTCAACTCCTTTCGCCCAGTTTGATTCCCACAACGCTCGGGGGTGTGCGTCACTTCTTAGGCCTCGGTACCCGAAGCGGCGTCAAGGAGTTCCCGGGCGGCCGCCTCGCTCTCACGCAGAAAGGACTCGTAGATGCGCACAAGCGCCTTCTTCTGCTCTTCGGTGATTCGGGGATCACGGCGGATTTCAGCCACCACGTTGACCTGACCATCGGGTTCGTCGAGTATCCCCGCACGCACATAGAGCGTCTCGGAGGAAATCTCGAGCGCTCGTGCGATCTGCTGCAGAATCTCGGCCGAGGGCCTACGCAATCCGCGTTCGATCTGCGACAAGTACGGATTTGACACTCCTGCCATCTCAGACAGCTTGCGTAGCGAGAGTTGTCCAATGTTGCGCTGTTCACGGATGAACTCTCCGAGGTCGTACCAGCGTCGATCCAGATCTTCCTTCATGGCGATGATGATACCGCTACTGCCGCGAACACTTCGATTGCTGAAGCAAGCAGCGGCTAGATGTGGGTTTGCTAGCGAAGCAGGTCATCAACAGTTGCACCGCTGCGGTAGCGGCCGATGAGCTCGTCTTGTACCCGATCGATGCGGTCATGCATCTCGTGGCGCAGCTTTGAAACTGCTAGTTCGAGATCACCGATTCCGAGTGCAGCTTGACTCAAACGCTCGGTGGGAAGCTCCGTCAGTTGACCCAATTCCGCTGGTGTCAGGATTTCATCAAGCTCGAGAACGATTTCGTCTGCCCACTCTGGCGGCTCAACATCTCTCACTGGCCTCGGCAAACCTGGTCCACGAGAATGAGCGGCGAGCGCATCGGGGAGACGCTCAAGCACGTCGTCCTCGGTGACTCCTTCGGTGCGGCGATCAAGCTCGACGGTCACCGTGTCGAGTCTGCCCTGCACAATGCGCCGGGCATAGGACAGGCCGTTTTCAAGATCCTGATAGTGATCGCGAATCTCGCGCAATTCGGGTAAGGAGCAGTCTTCAAGGTTCTCCGGCTCCGAGATGGTGATGAGTTTGATCAGATCGAATCGCAAGTTGGCGGCCTTGTCTGTAGTTCGAATTTGAAACGGGGGTGCGTGCTAGCACGCAGAACCTGAGTGGCGTTACCGCGAATGTAGGTCAAGCCCGGCTTAAAAGGTGGAGCACTTCACTCACACTAGAGCCTTCAGGTTTTCCAGACCGGATCATGCCAGATGGGATCATGCCGGCAGCAGCCAGATACACGCTAGGAACACAGGCGCAGCTAGCAGGTAGGCGTCGATGCGGCGAAGCGCTGGGGCGTGGGTGTCGGCCGAGGGCAAAAAATACGATCCAAGCCATTGACCGATCGGACATGCGAGACACACGGCAATCCCCGCAACCCAAGCCGAACCGCGGCTAAAGGGCGGAGGGTGAAAGGTGGCGATGGTGAACGTCACAGCGAGCACACCGATCATCCCGCCTATTGGGCCCTCCCATCGACTGCTGGCCTCTGCGCCGAGCAGGAACGAACCAGCGTCGTACAAGCTGACAGCGAGCACTAAGAACAGCCCAGCCCACAGACCAGAGCGCACCGTGAGCACCACCGAGATTGCAGCAATGGCCGGTAACACAGTTCCAATCACCGTGGGGGCAGCTGACGAGGCTTGCAGCCCGAAGAGCAGGTGGAGCAGAACGGCAACTAGGGGCAGAACAATCAAGGCGCTCCCAGCCATTCCCGTGCTGTAGGCCGCAGCAATCGGCATGAGGCCCGCACCGAAGGCGGCCACAAGTCTGAACAGGCCGCCAGAACTCAGCCGATGAGAAGCATCCTCTGTGCCCTCTTCAGGCGCCCGTGCTGCTTGTTCACGCTGCCAGACGGTGACGATCTGATACCCCGCGGCAGCAGACACCACGGACCACACAACCGCTGTCCAAACTCGACCGCTCGTTGCAGCTGCGAGAACAATAAAGAACCAGAACAATCCGAGCCGGATTCTCGGGCCGCGAGTCTCGGGAGTTACCAACAGGCCACCCAGTTGCGTCCTCAGGCTGATCTTGCTGACCGCCTCCGGGGTTGGCTCCGCTCCGAGAGCCTCCGCCGCGGTTGGGTCCTCAGAAATCTGTTCGGCAGCGTTCGCAGTAGCAGCGTTCATCTCAGCAGCCCGCTGCGCCGCCCGCCGTGGACGAACCACCGGTGCGACAACAACCACTTGGTTCTCTTGGGTCGATGGTTCTGTGGTCACCACAGGAACCCCCACTTGGGTGGGCCGACTCATCTTCGGGCCTTGAGCAGGCACGGCTGACTAAAACTCACCCCACAAGATTACTCAGGAAGGGGTCAAAGACCCCAACGCGAAAGCACAACAACTGCAGGTCGGCTGGTATCTTCACCCCAGTGACCAGCCTGCTTCTTGTGCGACATGGACAATCCGTTTGGAATGCCGACGGTCGTTGGCAAGGCCAAGAGAACCCTCCCCTGACCGAGTTGGGCCGAGAACAAGCCCGCCTTGCCTCTCATGGCGTCGGCGCAGTTGACGCCATTTATTGCTCACCCCTAGACCGCGCAGCCACGACAGCGATGATTATCGCTGAGCAGATCGGGGTGGGTCCGATTCTGTTGCTACCTGGGCTCATGGAACGTCATGCCGGCGAGTGGCAAGGATTGACTCGAGACGAGATTGAAGAGCAATACCCGGGGTATCTTGATGCTGGAACGCGCCCACCTGCTTGGGAGGATGACGATGAAGTCGAGGCCCGTGTCATGGCGGCCTTGGATGAGATTGCTGAGCAGCACCCCGATGGGCATGTGCTCGCTGTGGCCCACGCTGGGGTGATATTCGCAGTTGAGCGCATCATCGGGGCCGAATGGGAACGCCTAGCTAACTTGGGTGGCCGCTGGCTTGAACACGCCAATGGCACCTGGACCATCGGCAATCGAATTCACCTACTGATCGACGAGACCATTCCCGATCAAATCTGATCTGAAGTTGCTGCCGAAGCGAACCGGTCTTGCGGAACCGCAGTCGCAATCTGCGAAGCCGCAGAATCCCCAAGCGAACCATCCGTTGAGATCTGCTCAAGCGTGGTAATCGCCTGCTCCACTGCTGCAAGATCAGCTTCGAGCTGATCGAGCGCTGCGAGTTCGTCCTGGTCCGCTGCCGAATCTGGTGTGCTTGGTACATCTGGTGCGGTTGGTACATCTGGTGTGCTTGGTACATCTGCAGCACCGGTTACGTCTGCCGCAGTTAGGTCTGCAGTTGTTGAATCCGTGGTGGGTTGGCCGATGTTCTCCATGGTCTTCAGAGACTACTAGTCAGCACTCCGACCGCGAATCCTTGGCCTGCCAAAGCATGTCGCCCTTGGCACTGCCGATACGCTCCACGATTGCGTGTTTGTCACCCTGTTCATCCAACGATTACACATCCAAGAATTGTTCATCCAAGGATTGCACATCCAACGATTCGTTGGCACTGCTCCTCATCCGCCAACGCTGCTTGGGCAGGTGCAAGGAGAAACCCTTGGCAGAGCACTGTTGATTGCCGTGGTTCTGATTACCCCCTATGTGATTTACAAGATGCGCCAGGTCCGCGCTGTCCGCCGAGCCCATGACGCAGCAGTCGCTGCGGATGCTGCTGCATTGAAGGCGGGGGACCTCACTCCCCTACCGGCACTGGAAGATGTGATCCGAGACATCTCGTTTGTGGTGACCGAGGCCAAGGCGAACGGCGGCGCAATTTTGGTCATCCCAGCGCAGGTCACGGTGAGTCACCGAGAGGCGAGCGATCAGATCGTGGACCTGTTAGTCAACGACGCGCTGCGCCGGTCAGGCCTTGTTATCGCCGGCCAAGAGGTCACACCCGAGGGCCGCCTGCTGCATTGCGTACCGGCTGCTTCCCAAGCGTGAAACGGGTTGACCGAGGCCTGTACTCTTTGCTGCGCAGCCGTACTTTTGCGCCGCAATAATCCTTTTCCTCTGCAGTCGTACTCCGAGACGCAATCCAAGATGGGTGATCCAGATGCCTGCAACAGCCACCATGCAACCAACAATTATCGAGCCAGGTGGTGCAACGACCACCGTGACCGAGGAACGACTCGAGACCGAGGACGGACCCGTTGCGCATATCGTCAAGACCAAGCGCAACGAAGACGCCGCTGCCAAAGTACTTGCTGCTCGTGTTGAAGGAACCCCGCTCGAGGCACTGTGCGGCCACGTCTGGGTGCCTTCACGTGACCCGAAGCAGTTGCCCGTGTGCCAAAAGTGCAAGGACATTTATCAGATGTATAAAGGCATGAACGACGGGCTCGACGACACCCCCAAGATGTAGCCGGCCGCGATCTGCAGCGCGCGTCTGCACGGCGCGTTTGCACTGCGCGTCTGCAGCGCTTTTTCGACACATACTGTCGAAAAAGCGCTCCAGACGCGTTTCAGTCGGTCGGCGCGATCATTTGCGCGTTACCCTCTGTCAACCTTTAGAAAGGAAACCCATGTCTCGTCGTCTACTTCGTGCTTCGGTGGTTCTTCTTGTTGCAGGTTTCGCACTCTCAGCTTGCAGCAGCAACAACGAAGATGCAGCAGTTCAAACCAGTGTCGGCGGCAAAGACCTGGTTCTTTGCTCTGACATCCCCTACGAACCAATGGAGTTCGAGGCAACCGCACAGAAGACCCCGAGTGGCTACACCGGGTTCGATATTGATCTTGCGCAGCAAATTGCAGACGGTGCCAATAGGAACCTTTCGGTAAAGGTCACGCCGTTCGACGGCATCTTCGCTGCTATGGATGCCGGCAACTGTGACGCCGTTGTGTCTTCGGTAACCATTACCGACGAGCGCAAACAAAACATGGCCTTCTCCGAGCCGTACTTCGACTCGGATCAGTCCCTCTTGGTGCTGAAAGAAAACGCCGGAACCTATAAGACTCTTGCCGACCTCGCTGGAAAGAACATCGGTGTTCAATCGGGAACCACGGGCGAGGAGTTCGTCAACAAGAACACTCCAACTGGCGCAACCGTCACCGCTCTGCCAGGCGCGGCCGATCTGTTTGCAGCCCTCGAATCCGGAACAATTGACGCAATTGTGCAGGACTACCCGATTAATGCCTATCGCGCTACACAGAACGACAACGTGGCCATCTCGGAGCGCATTCCCACAGGCGAGAAGTACGGGATTGCAGTCAAGAAGGGCGACTCCGCCACCCTTGATCTATTCAACAAAGGTCTTGCCTCGGCCAAGGCCGACGGCAGCTACGACAAGTTGTACGAGAAGTACTTCGGACAAGCTCCACCGCAATCCTAAAGGTTGCGCAGACGAATCGACAGCGGTCCTAGATGACCCGAAATCAACGTTCCACTCTGACTCAATGGGGCGTTTTCGCCTTGGGGCTCGTCATCTTGGGCGTAACGCTCGCTCTCACGGTTCGGTGGGGCGCTCTTGCTGATCGCTTTTTCAAGTGGGATGACTTCTCGGGACAGTTCCCACAGATCATCTTTGAAGCGGCTCGCAACACGCTTATTTACACAGTCATTGGATTTTCTGGTGGCCTTATCTTTGGCCTAGTCGCGGCTTTGATGCGGCAGTCTTCTGTGCCGCCGGCACGGATTCTGGCAACTCTCTATATTGAGATTTTTAGGGCCTTGCCCGCTCTACTCACCATCTTGATCGTGGGATTTGGTATCCCCATTGCCTTCGGCGCAGAAAACCTGCCCTCATTCTTTCGTAGCCTCTATGGCGCAGGCGGCTTTGCTCTAGCTCTGGTCTCTGGTGCCTACCTTGCTGAGACCATCCGGGCGGGCGTCGAGGCAGTTCCGCGCGGCCAGGTTGAAGCCGCCCGGTCACTTGGCATGACCACTACGCAAACAACACGATCAATTGTCTTGCCGCAAGCTTTCCGGGTGATTCTGCCGCCACTTACTAACGAACTAGTACTCCTACTCAAAGACACCTCACTTCTTGCCGTACTCGGCGTGGCAATTGGCGAACGAGAACTCACTACTTGGGGACGAACCTTTTCAAATTCGATCGGCAACTACACCCCGCTCACGGCAGCGGCAGTTTGCTACTTGGCTATCACGGTGCCGCTCAGCCAGTTAGTGAAATACGTAGAAAAACGAACCAAAGCAGGCCAACGATGACCGACGGCCAAGCCGAAACGAGCACAGCACCGACTGTAGAAATCAGAAATCTTCACAAACGCTTTGGCGCACATGAGGTCCTCAGGGGTATTGACTTTCATGTGAACGATCGCGAAGTGGTGGTTGTCATTGGTCCATCAGGTTCGGGCAAGAGCACTTTGTTGCGATGTGTCAACCTTCTTGAAACACCTGATCAAGGCCAAGTCATGATAGACGGAACCGATATTTGCCAGGCTGATACCGACGTGAACGAAGTGCGCAGAAAGATCGGGATGGTCTTCCAACAATTCAATCTTTTCGCCCACTTGACGGCTGTAGATAACGTCACCATTGGTCCACGTAAGGTGCTCAAATGCTCAAAAATTGAGGCCGAACAGACAGCACAAGCGTTACTCGATCGAGTGGGGCTTGCCGAGCACGCAAACAAGTTTCCGGCACAACTCTCGGGCGGTCAGCAACAACGTGTTGCCATCGCGCGGGCACTTGCCATGAACCCAGAGATCATGCTCTTTGACGAGGCCACCTCTGCGCTCGACCCAGAGCTAGTTGGCGAGGTACTCGGAGTCATGAGGTCTCTCGCCGATGAGGGCATGACCATGATGGTAGTGACTCACGAGATGAGCTTTGCCAGAAACGTGGCCGACAGAGTGGTCTTTATGGCCGATGGCGTAGTCGTGGAAGAAGGCACACCCGAGATGGTCTTGGAAAACCCCCAACACGCGCGCACCCAGCAATTTTTACAACAGGTTGGCGACCGTTAAACCGTCTGGGCGACTCAGTCGGCAAACTCGCAGGAGTTACCGGTAACGATCACCTGCCGGCCTATTAGTTCGGCAGTCACTCCCTCTGCGAGCAGTTCTGAGTCGGTACTTGTACCAATCCAGCGTCGCCCATCGGCAAGGTCAGCAATCACAAATGCCGAGGAGGGATCCGTCCCGGCATAGGTCACCGTGTAAGAGGCAATGCTTGCAAGGCCCGAGCCCTGATTGGTGACCTCTCGAACAGCCGTGGCCGCAGCGGCAGCGTCCACGAGGTCTGCAATCAGGACCTCCCCCGGCTCCGTTGACCACACTGCCAAGGCCGGCTTGGTCAACAAGCCCGACACTGTGGTCACGAGACCGAGCGAACCAGGGTCCTGGCGCAGTTGATCCACCATTGCGGCGGTGGCCTGATAGGTGAAGTTGTTGAACGGCCCGCCCGCAAATGCCATGCCACCGGTCAGCGTTGGAGCTTGATCCTGGGCCAAGCCAAGTTCACGTTGCTGCACCCGAACTGCTGCTGGGAAGCAGCTATACACCTCGGCGTGCTGCACCTGATTGAGCGGTTGCTGCAGGTGTGCCGCTGCGGCATCGCCGAGCACCTTCATGGCGGGCCAGCGGCCCATCTCTGCTCGCTTTGTCAGCGAGACGGACAGCGAAGACTCGAGCGCCACTCGCGGAAAGACCCATTGATCAGTTGGCACACCAAGTTCTCGGGCAAGGCCGACTGAACACAAGACCATGGCTGCTGCCTGATCCACCGCCCACTGCGTGCTGTGCCACTTGGCGTAGGGGAAGGCCAGGGGCCGGTTCCCCGGGCCTGCAACGCGCAAAAACTCCGCTGAACGAGGGGTGCCAAAAGCAGCATCTGCATTGCGCGATGCAATCTGATTGAACTGCTGCCACAGCGAGGCAATCGAATCAAGGTGATCGGGCACCGACTGCCCTTCGGAATATCTGAGTGCTGCATCGATGCAGGCGTACTGCTCCACAGCCGACCAGATTCCGGCAGCGATTTCGGCCTCGGCCATGATCTCGCCTTCGGGCGTCCAACGTTCATCAAGCCCTGCCCCATCAATCCCTGCGACATCAAGCTCTACGCCATCCCGACCTGCCCCATCTGGTCTAGTGCCGGGGGCAATCCAGCCAGCACGCTCGATGCGGAGCTGGGTGGCTTTGGCCTCGCCCCCCACAATCAGCGCTGCTTGCATCTGCCCTGATTGGATACCTAACAAAGCCGCCCGGATCGGAGCATGTTGAGGCACACCAATTTCGACGCGAACCGTGCGTGCTGATTCACAGCCCAAGCGTGTTGCAATCGTTCGGGCCGGGTTCTCGTACTTCCAATCCCCCTCGGGAACTGCCACCAGAGAAATGTTCCGCTGCAGTTGCGCAAGACGACTCGTCGACACTGCTTGGCCAAGTGCCGAGCGAGCAGCGATTTCCATCATTGCTAGGGCATCGATCACCTCCGTGCCGGCAGTTTGAGACGGCTCTGGGCTGACTCGATGATGCGCCGTTCCGACTGCAATCAGCACCGGCGTGCGATCATCAACCTTGCCAAACCCTGTACCCATAATTTTTGAACCGTACAGTAGGTTTGGACCCTATGGCAGATATTGAATTCTTCTTCGACCCACTATGCCCTTGGGCTTGGATCACCAGTCGGTTTGTTGTTGAGGTTGCTGAACAACGCGAACTTTCAGTGGACTGGAGGTTCATCTCGCTCGCCATGATCAACGAGGTGCGCCTGAACGCAACCCCAGAAGAGGCCGCAGAGCTAGGAATTGAACCGGTTCGCCCTGGCTTTCCAGCAGTTGCAGCGGCAGGAGCCTCGTTACTCCGAGTCGCTGCTGCGATTCGACAAGAGTCCGGGAACGATGCCGTCGGCGAGTTCTACACCGTCTGCGGAACCCTGCTGCATAAAGAGGGACGTTCAGCAGAATTCTGGGCGAGTGACGGCCCCGGCGACCCAAGCGAAGTGGTCAACGAGATTCTCGCCGCTGCCAATGTGTCACCAGAGAGTGCAGCAGCCGCACACCAAGAAGAGTTTGACGTGGTGGTGCGAGCCGAAACAGACCTTGCATTTGAGCGAACTGGCAAGGACGTGGGCACTCCAATCATCACCTTTGATACGACTCGGCCGAATGAGGCAACTCTGTTTGGGCCCGTGATCAATCGGATTCCCCGTGGAGAAGAAGCGCTACAACTCTGGGACGCAATGTGGATTGTGGCCCGGACGCCAGGGCTGGCCGAGTTCAAACGGTCTCTTCGCGGCGCTCCAAACTTTGACTAGCTCAACTCTGGCCCTTGACCCGAACCCTTGATTGTTACAACTGCTCCGTCCAACAGGAGTCGTAGCGGAACTGAGTACGCTGAGGAGCCACATGGCATCAGCGGGAGCTAGCAAAATGAACTTCTCCAGAACAAGACTCCTTCGAATCAGTGCGCCTGCACTGCTCGTTGTGGGACTGTTCGCAACGAGTTGTAGCTCGAATCAAGACGCTAGTTCGGCGCTGCTTGGGCAAATTCCTACGAACGGACCGACTACTACGGTTCCGATCGGTGCCCCCACAGCGCCCTGCTCGGGTGAAAATGGTGTGGGCGGGACAGTCCCAGATGGTGCCCAACCTGGAGACTTGATTGCAGCAGCCAACTTGCAAGACGAGTTCGGCACCTCTGAGGGTTATCCCAAAAACGCCAAGGTCTGGCGAATCCTGTACGTCTCGACTGGCTTTGACGAGACCGACCTGCAGTTGGTCTGCGGAATGGCTGCAGCCCCCAAGGGTGGTCCAGCCTCGGTAGATGGCGTTGGCCACATGCTGACTTGGGCGCACGGAACTATCGGCTTGCAACAGGCCTGCTTGCCCTCATCGAATCCGGTGACAGCTTTTTGGGGGAAGATGGCCAGCGGCATTGGGGCAGTCGCCTGGGGCGCCGGGCCTGGTGCTCGCGTAGGGAGCCCAGCGGATGGCCTTCTGCAAACTGCTGTGAACCGCGGTTGGGTTGTCTCGACCACTGACTACCAGCCAAACAACACCTACATCTTGGGCAAGGTTGCTGCGTCAAACGTCATCGACGCCGCCCGTGCCACAACACAACTCATGGCGAAGGAATTCGGTCCCAGCGGCGATGCACCAGCGGTTGCTCCTCTTCCAACTTCTTATGACACTGTTTCTCTTGGACATTCCCAAGGTGGCCATGCGGCCATGTGGACTGCTCAGCTCTATGAGACCTACCTAGCGGCGACTCCGAATCCGGCAGCAACTCCGCTTCGATTGCGCGGGGCTGCAATCGAAGCGCCTGCTTCAAACTTGCTGGCTCAACCCAAGCTTCAGCCCGGTGTCGAATTTGGCCAAGGCTTGGCCGACTGGGAGATGCATCGATCAATACAGCTCATCGGGCTTCCCATCGGTGCGCTCGAACTTCAAGTTGGACCGGCCCTGTTCTCGTATATTTTTGGTTCATGGGCTCAATTCTCGGCCCGCGGAACCCCCTCCGAGAATGCCAAGTTTCCTGCCTTTCCAGCAGAGGCAAGCAACCTTGACCTGAGCACGATCGCCACTGATCAAGGTGCAGGCACGATTGCTTCAGTCATGCCGCTCTGCCTTGGTGGATCGGATGCTCAAACCGTTAAAAAGCTTGTGGCCCCATACCGCGATGCCGCGAAAAATAAGATGCTGACTCCCTCTCTGTGGAATCTTCCCGAGAACTACAAAGCAGATCAGTTCTTTCCCGGCGGTGCCGACAAAACCTGCGCAGAAGCAACCGAGCCGTCACTGACCGCCTGGTGCAGTTGGATTCGCTGGAACATTCCCGGCCCACTTGGCGAGAACCCATTCCCCAAGTTTCCGAGTTGGAACGGAACCCCGCTGCCGCTGATGATCGCCCAAGGTGCAAACGATCCAGTCATTCACTGCATCCCGCCTAAGGGCGAGACAAAGGCAGAAGTTCCCGATGCATCCAACTGCATGAGTTCAGCCCTGTACGAGACCCTCAGCACCCAGGTCTATTGCCCTGCGAGCGGCGACAAGGGTCACCTGCAACTCTCTGCGTTTCGCAAGGACGGCCAATCCAGCCCGGCTGGCCACCTTGCGATCCCAGGCCAGATCGCAGCAGCAGGATTGTCCAAATCACCAGCGGATTTGGTGTTCACCGGATCGCCTCTGGACAAGTTCATCACAGCAAGTTTTGATGGCAGCTTGGAGCCTGGGTGCACCTCTGAAATTTTGAATCCCTAATCCGAACCCTCACTGAAACCAGCACTGCGTTTTCGGACTGCTTCGGTTGGGGGTTATTCTGATCGGGCGGGCCTCTAGCTCAGTTGGTAGAGCAGTGGACTTTTAATCCATCGGTCGTGGGTTCGATCCCCACGGGGCCCACCACGTCTCGGTGCGAATCTGGGTTCAGAGATGAACCCAGATTTGAATCAGGCAGAGTCCCAACTCAAGCGGACTCTGAATCGGGCATCGCCCTCGGACCACATCGCAAAGTTGGTTCCCCACAGGTTGTTGTAGAGGCACAAGTCCCAGCCTTCAGACAGGTCGGGCTCAAACACTGCTGCCTGATCAGGTTCAAACTGAAGCAGCTTGAGCTTGCCGGGCGCGACGAGTGCAGCATCTAGAAATTCCAGTCCGATTCCCTCGGGGTGTACGACCTGATCGGCGCAGTGAAGGTGTCGCGCCCCATGTGCCGGGACTTCTGCCGGAGAAACCCACTCGTTCAACTTCAGCATTTGCCAGAGCGCTGGCTCGGCCACCTGCGGAGCGAACTGCCAACTGATGGCCTCGGGCCAGCGCGCTGCCGCCTTGTTGAACCATTGCAACTCAAACTCCAAGGAGTTCATATTCCCGAGCGCTGAACCTGCAGCAATTGCCGGTTCGGCCGGGCACCGCAGAGTGAGCACCGCAGACTCTGGCAGCGAAACTGGGTCCGAGGGTACGGCCGCGAACTCAAGGTGGACCTGAACAAGATTTTGGCCGCTGCGCGTTCCCTGCCAGATGCCCGTCACCTGTGGCGACCAAACCGCAGAGACTGCCCCCGAGTCCTCCAGTCCAGGCTTGGTGTTGTCCCAGCGCGCCCACCACAAGTCCTCATCCGAAGTGCCGGCGTTGTAGGTAGAAAACCAGCGCTCATAATCGGCAGCCGAAAAAGTCTGAACACAGAACCGTCCGAGCCCGGCAGCGCCCGCTAGTTCGCGACCCGATGCGTCGGCGAGTTGCACAACAGACCCATCGGGGCCGAGTCGGATTTGAAACTCGCCAAGCTGAATCAGACTGCCGCTGGGCTTCTGCAGGGCAACAAGATCATCGGTGCTCAGTCGCAGGGGAGTGAGCGCATCAACTGCAGCTTTAGCCTCAGCAGCGTGACCGGCCAGAGCATTTCGTTCCAACGCGGTAAAAAACTGTTGCAAATACTCGCGCTGCTCAGCCCAACTCGCCTCAAATCTCGCCGTGGTTGTGTGGGGTCTGACCTGAGCGAGGCCCTCTGCACTCCAATGCGCAAGTTCTGGCCAGTCAGTTTTCTGATCCATGCCCCAGGTGTGCTCCGCCACGAGCAGCAGTTCAGTGGAGGCCTGAGCCAGGGCAGGATCATCAACCGCAAGCCGGCTTGACGCCGGAGCCTCGGGGGAAATCCAGGAGTTTCGAACTCGACAGAGTTCGCGAAACGAAGCAGTTTTCTGTGGGTCGCTGCCCACCCCAAAAATCCAGGTGTCACCAATTTCTTGATCAAGAACCGGCAGCAGATCCTGAGTGACCTGTTCAGGCAGAACCCGCAGCAGATCGGCAACATCATCAAGCTTCGCTGCTTGAATCTGCGCATTCGGGAAGCGCACCGACAGCTCTGCGAAACGTGCGATCACCTGTTCAACGCTGTGCGGACCCCGATTGTCTCCGGTCAGATCGATCGCCACCGCTGTGCTCGTGCCGGGGATGAGTTGAACATCTCCATAGCCGCCAGGCTGATACATCACTCGAAGTTCAGGAGAGCCTGCTGCCGCATAGTCGCGCCAGCGAAACAACTCGGGCACGCTGGGAGCAGTGGCGGCTGGATTGACGCCGATATGTAAGAAGTCCACGCCGGCCTGAGCGAGGACCGACACCAAACCCCGGGTGTGGCCAGGCACGTCGGTCATTTTTGCTGCTCGGGTCTGCTTGCCAAAACGATCATCTAGGCGGGCGGACAGGGCCAAGCCATGTTCCAACAGAGAGCGGTCGCAATACTCAGTGTGCAGAGTGAATGGCAACGCGTGCCAACACAAATCACCCCGTTCGACTGCGGCCTGCACTGCTCGCCCGCCGGTCTTCGTTTCGGCATCTAGGGCTTCTGAAAGAATCCAGGATCCGGTCGTCCAACGAAACCGCTCAATCCCATCACGGTTGCGCAAGGCTGCGGCCACGGCAATCGCTCGGGGAAAGAATTCCTCCAGATACCGCTGCCGAACAACTCGAGCAAAGTCGGTAAACCCCACGTCAAGATGCGTTTTGAAAACCAACAGCACCCTCGAAACCTCTGGATTGAACGGCTCAGCCATGCTCAGTCTCCAAGAACAGAATGCCCGCAGTTGCAGACAGCACGCCGAGCAACACCAAGGCATTGACCGCCGGCGTTCCCGACAATCCCTCGCGCACTGCAGGCACGCCGAAAGCCGCAGCAGTAACGGCCACACAGGCTGACCCCAGATTGATTGCTAGGTGGAGCCGGCTTGGCGGGCCCGAGCGGGATCCAAAACAGCCACAGCTTGTGAGCGATGCCCGCCGAGCCGCTCCTAAGAGAACCGCAAATCCTGCATAAGCCGCCGCTATTGCTGCCGCTACAACTGCCGCTACGACTGCCCCACCCGCTACAAGGCCAGCAAAACCGAGAAGCAATTCTACCCACCCGATGAGCCGAGCCATCCGCGCAGCTGAGCCTGCGTTGGTCGCGAGCGGAAACCGCAACGCGGCCAGAACTCCCGCCAACGCTGCAGGGTCAAGCAGTTTGGTTGCTCCAGCGGCAACCAGAACCAGACAAATCACCCAATACGCCCCGGCCACAACGGTCACGTATCTCAGCGTACAGATATGAGCGGACGGAGCCGAACTGCGCCACACTAGGCAGGTACCATCAATCCGGTAACAGAAATAATTTCTAGGTGGGAGTCAACGCTCTGCGGCCCCCAACCGTTGAAGAGGTATGTGGTGCAAGATTCAGCCGATGACAACGGGTTCAGAGGGTTCTACGAACACCTGCAACCGCGCGCCATCTCCGTTGCCCGCCGCCTGCTCGGAGACACAGCACTCGCCGAAGACATCGCTGCTGAAGCCTTCGCTCGCGCTTATGCAAGGTGGGGCAAAGTGCGCCAGCATCCCAACCCCGACGCCTGGCTCCTGCGAGTCGTGGGCAACCTCTGCATTGACTACCTCCGCCACGAACAGCGCAAGCCGCAGGCCAAACCCGAACAAGTCCGCAGCGATCCCTCCGGTGACTCCGCAGCCTTACGAATCGACCTTACCGACGCCATGCAGCATCTCTCTGGCCGCCAACAAGAGGTCATCGTGCTTCGCTATTTGATCGACCTGCCAGAAGAAGAGGTTGCTTCAGCGCTCGGAATGTCGAGCGGTTCGGTCAAGACTCATCTGCATCGTGCAACCACAAAACTGCGTAAACAGATGAAAAACGTCACTCGTCAGCCCGCCGAAGAACTTCTCGAGAACGGAATGACTGATGGCTGAGAAAACCCCACCGAACTTCCCGGCCGTGGGCGAGGAAGCAAGATTTGATGCAATCCTCCAGCGCGGAAATTCACTCCGCAGAGGACGCACGGCCAA
Organism: Actinomycetes bacterium; assembly: GCA_037141255.1. GTDB lineage: Bacteria > Actinomycetota > Acidimicrobiia > Acidimicrobiales > Microtrichaceae > IMCC26207. The sequence goes on from JBAXCX010000016.1 coordinate 25,399, forward strand.
ACGAGCCGCCGTATTTGGCAGTTTGGGAATGATGGCCCTCGCCATTGCTATATTCGGCTTCGTTGACACCTCGACTCCGTCTCAGGCATCGCAAGTGTTTGCCGACAGCGCAGAAGTAGATACTCCAACGGTGCCCACATCAGCACTCGGTCAGTCCGGTCAGCTGAAGCTCAGTATCGAACAGGCAGCAGGAGGAGCGGGAGCAACCATCAATGTTTCTGACTCTGCCGCGGCTGTCGCAGTGGCTGGCGAACCACCAGCGCAACAATGCGTCACGGTCACGGTGCGCGCTGCTGGATCGGGGGCGACGGGAGTGGTCCTAGCAGAAGGCTTCACATGCAGCGGCGGCTCAGGGGTTACTGCGGTGACCGAGGTTCCCCTGATTGCAGCAGTTGACGGGGTCCAAGTTGGTTGTGCCGCAACTGCAATTCGGACGGATGCAACTCCTGACCTGAGCGAACCGCTCAACTCAACCTTTGAAGTCTCGCTACCCGCTGGCATGAGTTCAGGGAACTATCAGATTACTGCCGAGGCAGTTTCTGGACTTGGAGACGGCTGTGCAGGATCTGCAGAGGGTTCTAGCGAGTCCGAGCACTCGGCCCGGGCCGCGGGCAGCTTTGCGCTCTAACAAGCGTCACTACCTGCAATCACCCTGAGAGGCATCAGTCGCGTGCCAAGCTCTGTCAGTGAGCAGCGAGGATACAAACAAGGATCGGGCTGCAGCCCAAGAAGATCTCGCCGCAGAAGCGGAACCTGCACCAGAGAAGCTGTCGCTGGCTGAGAAGTCTGCTCGGGCTTGGACCACTGCGCTGTTTCGAGCTGCCCGATGGGCAGACGCTCGGGACCGGCCGCACCCGGTAGCGCCCGACGGGGAGATCGACCCTCAAGCTGACCGGGACGCGATTGTGGGCGCTGAGCTGAGAGTGCTCCGCTCGTTAGATCCTGATCTTGTTGACAGCTCTACGCTCGAAGAGTCGGGTCCGCTTGAGGCCGGGCAGGTGGACCCCACGCTCATCAGCGCCGCAATCGCTGGAGCCAGTGCTGATGCCAGTGCTGACGCCGGAGTCCAGATCGAGGTCAGTGGCCCCGGAGCTACGGCCTCGGCTTGGGCGGTAGCAAAGGCCGCGCTCAGTATTGTAGGTGCGCCTGTGACGGTGCCCACGATGACCGTGGCTGCGCTGCGGACTGCAAAGATCACTCGCTCCAGAATCGAGCTGTACCCCGAGCATTTGCACGCACTCGCTCAGGGCCTTGAATCGCCGCTTCCGCTCACTCGTGTAGCTCGCAGACCTGCAGCTACGCGCTACGTGATCACCTCGGACTTACACCGGTGCATTCCCGGACGCCTTGATTGGCCAGAGCGACAAGGCACCAAGGAGCTCTACCAAGAGGTCCTAACTGGTTATGCAGACCAGGAGTGGCACCTGATCGAGAACGGTGATGTTGAGGATTTTTGGATGGTGGGTGGCTCGACCTGGGGCGCAATCTATGACGTTGCCTACCTCACCGGAGCAGTCGGGCCGAGCCGAGACGAGTCTCGCCGGACCATACTAAGGGAGCAACTCGACAGGATTGTCGAGAACAACGAAGGCATCTATTCGCTGCTTCGCGACCGGTTCTGCGCCGAGGGTCGCTATCTGCGAACCATGGGAAACCACGACGACGCCTATACCGACCCAAAAATGGTGGAGTACCTCACTACCACTCACCTGCCCGGCGCTGAGCTCACCGATACGGTGCTGTTGTGTAGTGCAGAGGCTGTGCCGAGCGACGGCATTGAGGGAGTCTTGGCAATTATTTCTCATGGTCATTTGACTGACTCGTGGAACGGCCCGGGGTTTGCACCGTTGGGTCGGTCCATCACCTGGTTGATCACTGGCCTTGATGATCTACCGAAGATTCCGAAAGCGGGCGGCTTACCCGATGAGCAGGGGTTGGCAAGACTCCTCGCCGGTCGCGCCCGGAACAGGCTCATCACCGTTGACCCTCGATACGGGGGGAACCGCCGCTTCGACAGTCTGGACGAACAGCGTCTGTTCTCGCGCCTAGCCGAATGCACGCCCGAAGCTGGATCTTGGCCTTGGTTGATCTTTGGCCATACCCACTTTCCGATGCTTTGGCCACACGATGCCGAGGGCAACCAAGTGAAGTACGCCAACTCCGGCTGCGGTGTGCTTGATCAGGCCATGACGTGTTTGGAATGGGATTCGAGTAACGCCGAACAGCCCCTGCGACTCGTTATCTGGCTTGCTGATCGAAATGGTGCTCGCCGGATCGAGCTACTACCGGATGGGCCCACCCTGCGAGCTGTCTAAGCAAGATGTCTCGCCACTAGCTAGCGGCCGGTATGGCCAAACCCACCTTGCCCACGGTCTGATTCCTCAAGCGCTTCGACTTCAACAAACTCCACATGTTCAACGGCTTGAATCACGAGCTGCGCGATGCGCTCTCCTCGCAGAATCTCGAACGGCTCCACGGGATCAGTGTTGATTAACAACACTTTGAGCTCGCCACGGTAACCAGCGTCTATCAATCCCGGGGTGTTCAAACAGGTCACCCCATGTTTCAAAGCAAGCCCGCTTCGGGGCTGAACAAATCCGGCATACCCCTGAGGAATGGCCACGGCAATGCCAGTCGGGATCAACGCACGCCCCCCAGCAGGGCTCAGCGTGATGGCCTGACGAGCCCGCAGATCAATCCCTGCGTCGCCCGGTTTTGCATACTCAGGAAGGGGAAGTTCTGGGTCGAGTCGAACAACAGGTACGTGGAGCACGGGGCTGAGGATAGCGGTTCTGGGATGAGGTGAATTTGCCAAGACTTTCAGCAAAGGGCCGCAATGACCGTACTGTGGGGGAATGCTCGCATGGATGGATCTTGAGATGACCGGCCTAGATGCAACCAAGAATGTGATCGTCGAGATCGCAACCTTGATTACTGACGATGAACTCAACATCATCGCCGAAGGCCCCGATCTGGTGATTCACGCCACCGAGGAAGAACTCGCCATGATGGACGAGGTCGTAGTTGAGATGCATGCTCGAAGCGGTTTGACCAATGAAATCCGCGCCTCGGTGATTACTCTTGAAGAGGCTGGAGCAGCGACCCTTGCCTTTATTCAGACGCATATCCCCGAGCCACGAACCGTGCCGCTGTGCGGAAACTCCATTGGCATGGACCGAAGGTTCTTGACGGCTTACCTGCCCGAGATCGAGGACTACCTGCACTACCGCTCGGTGGATGTCTCGACCATCAAGGAACTTGCGCGCCGCTGGTACCCAGAGGACCTGAAGCAATACCAGAAGTCGGTCTCGGCGCATCGCGCCATGGACGACATCAAAGAGTCGCTCGAAGAGCTGCGCTACTGGCGCAAGCGAGTGTTTCGAGCACAGACTGCGTCCGCTGCGCCCGTTGTGCCTGCGTTAGAACCCGCTGCCGCGGATACTGCCGAAGGATGAAGCAGGAGCAACTCCCGCCAGAAGATGACGCCGTAGAAGTCGCACCTGGGGTGCTTCGTATTCAGCTTCCGATCTTTCTACCCGGCCTCGGGCATGTGAACTGCTATGTGCTCGAAGATGCCACCGGCGTGACGTTGGTCGACCCAGGCCTGCCTGGGCCAGATGCCCACCGCGAGCTCACTACCCGGCTCACGCGAGCAGGGATTCCCGTGGAGCGCGTACACACCGTGCTCGTGACACATTCTCACCCCGACCATTTTGGAGGAGCCGGCCGACTACGCGCTGAGCAACACTGCGATGTCGTGGCCCACGAAGAGTTCATCACTCCGTTCGATCAGGGCGACAACACCATGGAGGGAGATCTGATTGAGCTTGCCGACAACCAAGAACCGCCCGAGCCCAACATGCTGCGGGAACTTCTTTTTGGAGAGGGAGAAATCCCCGACATTGCGGGTAGGACCACCCCCTGGGGAGGAGATCCAATCCTTCCCCCTGCAGAACAACTTGAGTACATGCGCAGTTGGGATTCGATTTCAAAGCAGGGGCTGCTCTCACTCACTCCAACGATTCGAGTGGTAGACAGCGAAATAATCCGACTGGGACGAACCGACTGGCAAGTCGTCCACACCCCTGGACATACCGAGGATCACATCTGTTTGTTTGATCCCGTCAACGGCACGTTGTTGTCTGGGGATCATGTCTTGCCCACGATCACTCCGCACATCTCGGGCATGACTCCCGACTCGGACTCACTCAGCCAGTTTTTTGCCGCCTTAGAACGAGTTGGGGCAATTCAGGGAGTCACCAATGTTCTGCCGGCGCATGGTCTGGTCTTTCAGGATCTTCCCGGCCGCGTCCAAGCAATCATCGAACACCATGAGGATCGCCTCGAGTTGCTGTTTCAGATTGCGATGGAACTCGAGGGGGCACCCGTCAAGGAGTACTCACAGCGACTTTTTAAAGAACGGTCATGGGGTCCAATGGCAGAGTCTGAGACCTACGCTCACCTTGAGCACTTGCGACAAGAGGGTCGACTCACGAGCTTTCGAGACGCCGAGGGAGTTCTGCGGTATCAGACCAGTTCCTAACTGCCCGCATGCCCGTTGAGTGCAACGGAATTTTTTAATCGCTTGCTTTCCGCAACAGTGAGTGGTGCAATCACTAGAGCAGGAACTCAGTAGAGCAAGACATGAGCCCCTCCCGTTTGGTTGGGCGAGGAAAGCAGCAGTCAGATGCATAAGGCAACGATGACAACACAAGCAGCCGGTTGGCGCTGTGTTGATGCGCGCCTTCAGTCAGCCAATTCTTATTCTTGTAAGCCAACGCATTCGACCCACGAGTTTGTGTCGATTGTTCTACCCCGACGGGGAGTCCCTCCGCAGTAACCGAAAGGTTCAGCGATAGGTCCTGACTCTAGAAGCCGCCGGGTAGCTCACTCAGGCGGCTTTTCTGCTCTCTGGAACCCGTTCCCGGCTTCCCTGTCACAGCAGACCCGCAGACTCTGCAGTATCGCTCGCGCTCCATCCTGGTGGCCAACATCTGTCCTGGTGGCCAACATCCCTCCTTGTGGCTAGCAGAACCGAAAACGTCACAATTCACCTCGGTCGTACTCATACAGAGTGAGACCGAACTCACCTTCCGCACCGAACTACACCTATCACCCACCCCAGGAGACCCAGATGACCACCACCGATTCAGGTTCATTCACAGCAGATCTCTTGGCTGGATTCGTTCTGGCAGACAGCTGGATTGCGGAGTCCAGCTGTCGAGACCTTGATACCGCTTTCTTCTTCTCCGATGACCTCGATGACATTGGCAGCGCGAAGCTCCTGTGTTTGAGTTGCCCCGTGCGTGGGCGATGTTTGGACGCAGCTGTGGAACGTGGCGAGCAGTTTGGGGTCTGGGGTGGTCATCTGTTCGTCTCGGGCAAGATCATTCTCAGCAAGCGCCGAAAGGGTCGCCCGCCCCGCAAAGCTCGCCCCGGCGACACCATGCCCGAGGTGGAGGTGCCGGAGATTCACCGGAAACTGGTGGCAGTCTGATCCCGCCGAGATGCATCTTCCCTGCCCGAATCGGTACGGTGGGGGAACCGGTGTAACCGGTCCCCCCATTAGGTCGCGTCATTGAGGCGCAGAGTCGGAGAGCTTGCACGCATGGCAGATGCCCCAGCAGCCGAGGAATCCAACTCCCCTCGGGGACGACGTCTACCTGTTGGCCCCCTGGGGCTGTTGGCCATTACGGCTTTCTCTCTCTGCGTCGCATTCGGTGCTGCCTGGCTCTTTCTTGACGCTTCAGGTGCGCGTGATCAGAGCCAAGCCGTCGACCTACAAGACGCTCTCAACGGAGTTGCGGTAGCACCACTTGTTGCTGACCCTGAAGCTCGAGCCACCCTTGATGAACCCGCCCCAGATATTCGGTTGGACTTCCTAGATGGGGGCACCAAACAGCTTTCAGAAATTGCGGGACGGGGCACCCCCGTTCTGCTCAACTTTTGGTCCTCCACCTGTGCGCCATGCCTAAACGAACTTCCCGCTATCGAGAAGGTGTCGCAGCAACTCAAGGGCAAGGTCACCGTGATTGGAATCGATAGCCAAGACACGGTCGACTCTGGGAACAAAATGGTGACTCAGACTGGGATTACCTTCCGCAACGGCCGAGACCCGAAAGGTGAGATCTCGACTGCATTCGGGGCACTCGCGCTGCCGCGAACCGTGTTGATTGACGCTCAGGGCAACGTTGCGGCCACCTACACCGGCGAGTTAAACGAGCAATCCCTTCAGAAGTTCCTGAGCGAGAACGGGATTCCTATTTCCTAATGGCAGCCGTGCTCGCGTTGGCTTTCTCAGCGGGGATGGTAGCCACCGTTAACCCCTGCGGATTTGCCATGTTGCCGGCATACCTTGCCTATTTCTTGGGTCTTGAAACACCGCGTGCCGCCACAGACTCAGCCACAGCAGCCGAGCGATCGAACGGCCTTGACCCAGTGCGAAACCCTGTGCTGCGCGCACTCGCAGTGAGCGGGTGTGTCACGCTGGGATTCCTTTTGGTCTTCGGCGTCATGGGGTTTGCTTGGTCTTCAGTTTCGGGACTCATTGGTCGGCGACTCCCGTACATCACGATTCTGGTGGGAATCGCTCTGATCCTGCTGGGCATTGCCATGCTGCTTGGCTTTGAGCCAGTGCTCAAGCTGCCTGGAATCGAGCTATCCACCGAGGGTCGCGAGATGACCTCCATGTTCATCTACGGAATCTCCTATGCGATTGCCTCGCTGAGCTGCACCATTCCCATCTTTATCGGGATTGTTTCCACCACTTTGGATCGCCGAAGTTTTGCTGCGGGGGTGTCCACGTTTGTGGCTTATGGACTCGGCATGGGTGCCACCCTTGCCATCTTGACGGTGGCAGTCGCTCTCACTCAACAAGGAATCCTGCGGGCATTTCGTCGTTTACTGCCATACGTAAACAAGATCTCGGGCGGGTTCTTAATTCTTGCTGGCCTGTTCGTTGGGTATTACGCAGCTGTTGAGATTCACGAGTTGAACTCCGGTGGGTCAACATCGGTGGTGCAATCTGCCCGAGATGTTCAGAGCTCTTTGCAACGGTGGGTGGAACGCGTAGGCGGAGGTCAGCTAGCCCTCGCTGCCGTCATCATTCTCGGTGCCGCCGTGGCTCTTTCACTGTTGGTTCGCCCGCACAAGCCAGAACAGATTGAGGAATCTGAAGCTCAGGTTCGATCCGGTGAAGATGGCACCTCGGTGTGATCAGAACCTATCCTCGCCCTGTATGACCCATATCGACGCGCTCGCTACAGAGTTTCCGCAGGCTACGAGCGCTGAGCAGTACTTGGCTCGTGTTGCAAAGCTGGTCTCGCCGCTCGGATTTGCTCGCGAACATAGCTTTGCCGCCGTCTCGGTCTGCCGAGATGAATTGACCCAATCATTTCCAGATTTGGTGGCAAGACGATGGGATCAGCCATTCAGCTTGGGTGGCCTTGGGGCCCTGCCATCCCTTGGACGAACAGGTTGGCGCGCAGCCCTCTCACACGTGCCTTCTGATCACGATCGCGGCCACCTAATTGTGTTTGGTCTGCCCCATATCGGGATCGACCCCGAAGGAAACATCGGACAAAGCCTGCGCCGCCACCAGGATCAGGTCACCCCAACCTGCGGAGCAATGGCCGCCCTTTTGTCATCGCTGCGAAACGGATTTGAACCACAGACTCCCGGACTCGACGATAATGAGGCCGACCGTCTCCGGCGCATTGTTGACTCGCAGTCCGATCAGCTACCCGACAACTTGTTGGAACTCACTCGGTTGGCGGCCACAGCAGTCAACACAGAAATGTGGGCAGAGCTCGGCGCTCTGCAGGCGCATACCGAGATGGATATCGCCGTGTTCTGCGGCATCCAGATTCACCTTCCCGATGAGGTCGACTTCATCTCCCCTGTGGCGAGTGCCTTCATGGGCAGCGACGGAGTACGACGCGAACTCAGCATCTGAGGGTGTGCAGACCTGAGTCAGATTCTGGGCTCAGGGGGCAAGGCGCTCGCGCCGCCACTGATCGCCGTGTCGCCAGTAGTGCAATCGGTCATGCAGGCGGCTCGGCCGACCCTGCCAGAACTCAAACTCGGTAGAGCGCACGGCATACCCACCCCAGTTCGGCGGACGAGGAACCGGGACACCTTCAAAGCGCTCGGTTGCATCTACAACGAGTTGCTCTAACAC
>JBAXCX010000017.1:0-31749 GCA_037141255.1 Actinomycetes bacterium
CCACAGCCACATGACCACAGCCACATGACCACAGCCACATGACCACAGCCACATGACCACAGCCCCGAGTGCCGCTAGCCCCGGCTTTCTAGCCACCCTCAAGGGCCCGACTGAGCGCAAGCTTGGTTGGAACCCTGCCCTTGATGGCGCGCGCGGAGTCAGCGTGGTGCTCGTGATGTCATTTCACTTCATGGGGAGCAGGTACCTAGACGGCGCACCCATTTTGGTGGACATGTTCTTCATGCTCTCGGGATTTTTGATTACTACGTTGATGTTCGAAGAACGGGCCGCACGCGGCGCAATCTCGCTGCGCGACTTCTACCTGCGACGGGTGTTCAGGCTGTTCCCCGCGGTGTACACCCTGCTCGCAGTGTTCTTGGTATTCGCCCTGATCTTCGGTGGAGTGCACCGGCAGCAGTTGGTCGTTGAGTTCCTCGCGGCAGCGTTTTATGTCTACGACTTTCTGATCGCCTGGGTGGGAGTTCAGGGTCAAGTCCTGATACAGCTCTGGACGCTCTCTCTTGAGGAGCAGTTTTATTTTGTCTGGCCGCTGCTGTTGATTGCAGCAATGAAGGCCGGCAAGGCCCGCCGGATGAATGCCTTGCTCGTTGGCATGTTTGCCGTGGTCGTCATCATGCCAATCCTGCGCATGACGCTGACCCCGGAACTCGGAGGAAAGACCTTTGAATCTTTCCTCTTTGGCTTCTCGATTCTGCGACCGGACTCGCTGGTTTTGGGCTGCCTAGTGGCCATCTTCTTTCGCCTTGACCCCGCAAAGAACTCGCCAGCCCTGCAACGCTTTTTGCCCATTGGCGGCAACATCGCCCTGGTGATGTTTGCAATGACGCTCTGCCTCGGCGGGTTCACCCCCTTCGCCCCGTTTGTCAGTTTGTTCTACAACTTGACGGTGATTGCCATGGCGCTTTGGATTTTGGATGTGGTCCGTCGACCGCAAGCCAAGTTTGCAGCCTTGCTTGCTCACCCGCTGTGTCGTTGGTTTGGCAAGCGCTCCTACGGCATCTACATCTGGCACTTACTGATTTATTTCATCATCCTGAAATTCGTTGAGGGCGTGTTTGTGGGCCACGCCAAGCTGGCTCTGCTGGTCACCTTTCCGATTGCATTTGCCGTGACCATTGGAGTCTCGGTGCTGTCATGGAATTACGTCGAGACTCCAGCGCTGAAGTACAAAGAACGCTTTGCACGAATCTCTAAGTGAGCAAAGCAGTGAAACCCCTTTGGGAACTGACCCAACAACCCAGCCCCAGACGCGAAACGAACGGCCACAGAGACTGCGCCGTTCACTTCGCTAGTTATTCAGTTTTGCCTTCATCAACGCTGCTGCCTTAATCGACGCTGCTTATTGAGTCAGGGCCGATCGAGTCAGTGCTGCCGATCTAGTCAGGGCCAATTGAGTCAGGGCCGAATAGGGCTCAGGCTGCAGCCTTGGTGCGTACTGGACCGGACTTGCGGTCAAGCAACTGATCAGTGAGTGGCTGTGCTGCATTTGCTGCGCTGAGTGCCACTGCTTTGTTGGTAGTTACAAGCTTGGATGCAAACTTGGCTTGGTTGTTGATCAAGTCCTTGGGGGTGGGGAACTTCTCGGCGAACGGAACAGCCGGGATCTGCGGGATGTACTCGACCACAAAGTTGACGGCGGTTGTAATTGCGTCAGTGAGTGGTTCGTTCACACTGTTGATGGCCTTGATGACCTGATCCTGTACTTCTGTCATGCGTGTAATCACGGTTGTCATGTGTGCTCCTTCTTGTTGGGGGTACTGCTAACTGAGCTGCTAACTGTAGTTAGCAGTGCGCACTACGTCAACCCTTCTGCTAACAAAAGTTAGCAATTTCTCAGAAATCCCCCCGCTTTGACTTTTCCCTAAACCCGACTAACTTAGTCAACAATAGATTCTGAGGGATCAAGACGCCCACAGACAGACAGACAGACAGACAGAAAGACGACGCAGACTATGGCACTTCAACTTGGCGATACCGCACCCAACTTCACCGCCGCTACCACTGATGGCAAGATCGACTTCTACGATTGGAAGGGCGATAGCTGGGCGATCCTGTTCTCTCACCCCAAGGATTTCACCCCTGTGTGCACCACCGAACTTGGAGCCGTTGCCCGCCTCAAGCCCGAGTGGGACAAGCGCAACGTCAAAGTAGTGGGACTGTCGGTTGATGAACTCACGAATCATGCTGCTTGGTCAGCTGACATTGAAGAGACTCAGGGCGCAGCAGTGAACTTTCCGATCATTGCCGATACTGACCGCAAGGTGTCAGACCTGTACGACCTGATCCACCCGAATGCCAGCGACACCCTGACGGTGCGCTCGGTGTTCGTCCTTGGTCCAGACAACAAAGTCAAGCTGATCATCACGTACCCAGCATCAACTGGCCGAAATTTTGACGAGATTCTTCGAGTGGTTGATTCCCTTCAACTCACCGCAAAACATAAGGTCGCCACTCCGGTGAACTGGAAGCATGGCGAGGATGTCATCATCGCTGGTGCCGTGAGCGACGAGGACGCAAAGCTGCAGTATCCAGGTGGATGGAAGACAGTGAAGCCCTACCTCCGCCTAGTTCCCGCACCGACCGACTAAACAATGCGGTAGTGAACGGGGCAATTGCGAGTACCAAACCAGCAGCAGGTTCCTCTGGGTCTGCTGCTGACAACTACCCATATGTGTTGATACTCGCAGTTTGTTCTGCCCTAGCGGTCTTGATCTCGAACATCTCTGGCATCGCGTCTGGTGACGATGGAGTTGGATACCGAGCCATTGCAGACTCGCTGCTGCACGGGCAGGGATACGGCTACTTCTTGGAGCGGCCAGTCACGATTTGGCCGCCGATCTGGTCAACGTTGATGGCCGGGGTTGCATGGGTTACCCCGCTCAACACGATGGGTGCAGTGATCCTGCTCAATGCTGCAGTCGCGGCCGCAGTGGTGGTTGTTGGCAACCGCCTGCTGCGGCTGTTCGTCAGCAACTCCCGTTTGATTCTGTTGGGAACGCTGGTCCTGGCCTTCGGTCCGTCAACCATTGGCCTCGGCCATGTTCTGATGACTGATATGGCCTTTGCTCTGCTGGTCATGACCTGGATGCTGTCGCTGATGCGGTTTCGTCGCACGGGGTCACTTGCCACACTCGTTTTGTCGGGGCTGTTCGTTTGGGTTGGTTTCGGCCTGCGCTATATCGGCTTGGTGCTGATTGCTTTCGGCGGGCTGTGGCTGCTGCTCGACCAGAACCGCAGCTGGCTCATTCGACTACGAAACGGAGCAATTTACGGGGTTGTCTCGCTCATCGCACCAGGTTTATGGATGGCGCGTAACTACTCCATCGATGGCACCTTCACTGGCGAACGTCACCCATCGGCCCGAGGATTAGTAGATAACGGTTTTGATATTGCTGCCACCCTTGGCCGGTTCTTGCTACCCGGTCTTGGCAACGGACTGACCAAAATCTGGGCAGCAATCGGGCTGAGTGTGTTGGCTGTAGCCCTGTACCTTGCTTGGCGAATTCTGCGAGTGCCAAGTGCAGAAAATCCCGCAGCTGGGCGAACCCCCGCAGAGGAACTGCTCTCCGCGCGACAAGTGCTCCACCGCCTCATAGTGATTCCTGGAACAACCCTCGGACTGTTGTTGTTTTTCCCCGTGCTCTACATGCTCTACATGCTGTACGTGCGCACCACTACTGCACTGAATCAGTTAGACCTTCGACTGCTCTACCCCGCGTACTTTCCCCTCATGTTTTTGGCTCTCGCCCTGATCGACAGGTTGCCCCGCCTGAACACAACTTCGGATGCTGCAGATACGCCCAGCAACCGCTGGTGGAAGATCGGCTACGCGGGCGCTCACGTATGGGCCGTCGCCAATCTGGCTGCTGGTTGTTTTGCCATGGTCGCATTTGCCGCCGGGCACCCTTACTTCATTGGCAACTACGAAGCAGACGTGTTCGATCAGGTTCGCGTGAATCCGGCGCTCGAGGCATTGCCTGCTGACTGCAAGCTCTATTCAAATCTGCCCAACGGCCTCTATCCCAGCTACGAGGCACAATGGAGTCCGAAACGGCGGGCCTTGGAATCAAGCGAACAGATCCCCGACTTGCAACAGATCACGGCCACGCTCGCAACCACAAAATCCTGCTTGATTTGGATTGACGAACCACCGGTGTACGGCCACTTGTGGACGTTGGAACAACTCAAGACTCGGCTCAATCTCACTGAGTTACAAACAAGCGGAAACTTGAGCGTCTATCGCATGCAGCCCCCGACCAAACACGGCTGAGCATCACGTCCGGAATTCTCAGCAGCATCCGCCACATGCAGCCCGCTCTGATCAACAATTGAGCTGTGCATCCCCGCTTCAGTGTGGTGATACCTGTACAAAATCGAGCTGATGTAGTTGGTCGCGCCATCGCTAGCGTGGTGGCTCAAACATTTGCCGACTTTGAGCTCCTGCTCGTTGACGACGGTTCTACCGACGACAGCGTGGCGGCTGCCCGAGCGGTCGCTGATAGGCGCGTGCGTATTCTCCGACAAAAGCAGCAGGGAATCGAGGCCGCTCGCGCCGCTGGCATGCAACAGTCCAAAGGAACTTGGATTCTCTTCCTCGACCCCGATGATGAGGTTGCCCCAGCCTGGTTGGCCCGGCTTGGACGCCTGATTGACTCAACTGACGCCGCCCTAGTGAGTTGCGGAGGTGAACAGTTCTATCGCGACGGCACCCAGATCACCTTTCGTCCTGTGCTTCTCGAACCGCAGCCGGTTGATCCCCAAACTAAATGGCACCACCCGCTCGATCACGGTTACAAAGCCTGCTTCCGGTCAGGAACATTCGCTGCTAGCAGAGAACGCCTCGAACGAATTGGCGCATTCACCCCGGTCGCCACGCAGAACTCATCTCACCTGCTGGTATCGACGGTTCAGTCGGCTGGAGTGGGGCATCTCAGCGATGAAAACACCGCCCCGACAGCCTGTCTACGCCTCAGCCCAGATGCGTTCGATCCAGATCTTCAGCCCAGACCTGCAGCACTTCGAGCGCTCAGCCTGCTCGAAATTGGCAAGCGCGTGGCCGCTACGGTGATCGCCGATGGCCGGATTGTGAGCCACACTCCCGAGCCGCTGGTTCGATGGAACGAACCGCCCGAGGAGCCCTGCGCCGACGGGGATGCCCTCCGGTTGAGTTGGGCGCTTCAGGCACTCGACGCTATGGCCCGCACTCCCATTCCCGATGGCGTGCTGCTCGCTCGTTATGCGACGATCGGTGGAGTAGCAGCGGCGCGACTCCGCCACCACACCCAAGCACGCTCCATGTTCAAACTTGCTCGTCAAGCATCACCCGAGGTTCCCAAACATTGGGCTCGATGGGCAGCCTCGTGTATTTCGCCTCTCTCGAATCGAATCTGGGAACCCACTCCCGAACACGAGGCCGAATCTGCGGTTCCTGTACTTTCGGCAGAGGGATCGCTACTCAGTGATCCTGAAGTTTTCACTCAGACCATCAGCGCCGCCTAGCTCCGCCCTCGCTTTTGCCGCGCAGGGCAGCCGGACTCTTGCAGAGTAGGATCTCATCCTTCTCGTGCAGTTTCCGATGCATCAGAGCGGATCACATCCCCAAGAACGCGAAGGGCTACTCATCATGAGTTCAACAGTGACTGAAACTGCCGCAGCAGGATCAATTGAAGCCACCAAGATCTATGGAGAAGGCGACACAGAGATTCGCGCTCTTGATGGAGTCACCGTCAGTTTTGAACAAAGCCGTTTCACCGCGATTATGGGACCATCTGGATCAGGCAAGTCCACGTTGATGCATTGCCTCGCAGGTCTTGACCGACTGTCTGATGGCCGTGTCTTCATCGGCGATACCTACCTTGATGATCTGAGCGAAAGTCAACTCACGGAGCTCCGCAGAGACAAGATTGGTTTTGTTTTTCAGGCGTACAATCTCATTCCCACTCTGTCTGCTCTCGAGAACATCACCTTGCCAATGGACCTTGCCGGCAGAAAGCCGAACAAGGAGTGGATGGATACCGTGATCGATACGGTGGGCTTGCGACCACGGCTGAATCATCGACCCAGCGAACTTTCTGGCGGCCAACAACAGCGTGTTGCCGTCGCTCGTGCGCTTGCGAGTCAGCCGCAGATTGTGTTTGCAGATGAGCCCACCGGAAACTTGGATTCACGCTCTGGCACCGAACTGTTGGACTTCATGCGCCACGCAGTTTCTGACCTAGGCCAAACCATTGTGATGGTGACTCATGATCCGAGTGCCGCTGCCCATGCAGACCGCGTGATTTTCTTGGCCGATGGCAAAATTCGTGATGAGATGATTGAGCCAACGGCAGACCGAGTGCTCGACCTCATGAAGCAACTCGGAGACTGAGCACCCATGTTTAGGGTCGCCCTCAAAGACATCCTTGCGCGCAAGCGGCGGCTCGTTACCACCGGCTTAGCAATCATTTTGGGTATTGCTTTTTTAACTGGCACTCAGGTGCTCTCGGGGGTTCTGAAGGAGTCAATTGAATCCCTAGTCGGCACTGCCTATGAGGGCTTTGACGCTGTGGTTCGCTCACCTGAAGAACAAAAGCTGGGCTTGGGTCAAAAAATCCGTTCTCCCGTTCCCGAAATACTCGTTACCCAAGTTGATGCAGTCAGTGGAGTTCGCACTGCGCTCGGTGTGGTGGAAACCACCTCAGCACAGTTAGTTGGAACCAACGGCAAGATTGTTGGCTCCAATTTTGGTCCACCAACCTTGGTCTACAACTGGCTCGATGACCCACAGCTACAAGTGGGCAAGCTGACCGAGGGACGCAAACCTACTGCAGCAACCGAAATGGTTCTGGACTTCACCTCTGCCAAAGATGCCGGATACAAAGTTGGCGATCAGGTCACGATCTCTACGCAAATGGGTAGTGAGAAATTCAACCTGGTTGGGCTTATGGGTCTGGGCAAAGACGGCAATCTAGCTGGTGGGGCAAAGATGATGTTCTTTGTTACTCCCACTGCCCAACGCCTTGCTCAATTACCGGCACAATTCAATTACATAGCCGTTTCTGCTGAGGAGGGCACCAGCCAAGAAGTCCTCGCCAACGGCATCGCCGCGGCACTGCCCGCAGACCAAGTAGTAACGGGCGCGAAGTTCACCACCGAGAACCAGAAGTCGGTTTCGAAATTCGTAGATATCCTGACCACCTTCGTCTCGGTGTTTGGCTACGTCGCGCTCTTTGTTGCCTGCTTCATCATCTACAACACATTTTCTATTCTGGTGGCCCAACGCACCAGAGAAACTGCGTTATTGCGCGCAATTGGTGCCAAGCGAAAGCAGGTCCTGTTGTCGATTGTGCTCGAAGCCGTACTCGTAGGACTCGTGGCCTCGGTGCTTGGTCTTATCGGCGGCGTGTTATTGGCCTCGGCGCTCAAGGCCTTTGTCGGCAGAATTTTCACTGTGCAGTCGGGGCTACCAACGCTTACTGCGAGCGCCATAGCCACAGCATTCATCGTGGGGGTCGGTGTCACCGTTCTGTCTGGTCTCGTCCCTGCTTGGAGATCAACCAAGGTGCCCCCGATTGCAGCCTTGTCCGAGGTATCTGTAGACCGATCGAGCGTTTCACGCTCACGAATTATCTGGGGAACGCTCTTCCTACTGAGCGGAACTGCTCTGCTTGGCTTGGGCCTTGCAGACGCAGGACCAAACCCGCTCGTACTCTTCGGCCTAGGCGCAGTGCTGTTCTTGGTTTCGGTGGCAGTCATTCTGGGCCCATTAATTGCAGCGCCGTTTAGTCGCTTCCTGGTCTGGCCATTCACGCGTGGCACCGCTATTACTCCGCGCCTGGCCGGTGAGAACGCTGCACGCAACCCGCGGCGAACCGCTGCCACCGCTGCGGCGCTCACCATTGGTGTCACCCTCGTTACCCTGATCGCTGTTATGGCAAGCTCGATCAAGGCCAGCGTTGAGTCAGCAGTGAATTCAACGATCTCGGCAGATTTCGTGATCAACTCCAGCACGTTCTCGATCGGAACTGGAATCCCCACCACGGCCGTGGCTGAAGCTAGGCAGATTCCTGGTGTGGCATTGGCGACGCCGGTGCGCTTTGCCCCCTTCCGACTGACCGACACCTACTCCCAGCAGCAAGCGGCTGCACACCCAGAGAAGAACAACAAGAATCCGCTCGGTGCCGGAGATGCTGCGCCTCCGGGTGATGACAGCTTCCTGCTTGGGATTGAGCCCAAGGGCTACTTTCAAGTCAACGACGTAGGCAACACTCAGGGCAAACCAAAAGACATGGTGCCGGGCACCTTTGCTGCAGAACTCAAAGAGGCAGAGAAGCACGGGTGGAAGGTTGGCGACAAGGTGCCGGTCTACTTTGCCAAGACGGGGGTTCAGGAATTGAAACTGGCTATGACCTTCGATCAGAACTCCGGCGGCGGTAGCTACTTGTTGCCACTCGAAACCTTCGAGGCAAATTCGCTTGCGTTGTTCAACACCGACTTCATTGTCTACGTCAAGGCCGAACCCGGAGCCGACCTAGCTCAGGTTCGCAAACAACTCGACGCGATTGTTGCCGACTCGCCAGCAATCTCGGTGCAGGATCTCGGCGAGTACGCCGATGCGCAAACAGCACCCTTCGATACCTTCTTGGCAGTGGTCTATGGACTGCTGGGCCTTGCGGTGATCATTGCGTTAATTGGCATAGCCAACACCCTTTCGCTGTCGGTGCTTGAGCGCACCCGAGAGTTGGGCTTGCTACGCGCAGTCGGCATGTCTCGCAAACAGCTGCGACACACCGTTATCGGCGAATCGATGATCATCGCTGTGTTTGGAACCGCGATCGGGCTCACCATCGGCATCATCTTCTCGTTTGCCTTGTCAGTAGTGATCTCGGCTGATTCACCGGGAATTTTCAAATACACCCTCCCCTTCAGCCAGCTCGTGATCATTACCCTCGTGGCTGCACTCGCGGGAGTTCTTGCCGCCCTTGCACCAGCTTGGCGTGCATCTCGCCTAGATGTGCTCAAAGCAGTCTCGTCTGTGTAACCCACCGAGCATTCAGGAGTCCCCAAGCAATGTCTGTTGACCCCGCACATCTACCCGCAAGCACACTCGAGTTTCTTGCAGAGCGACACCTCGCAACGCTGACTACCCTGCGCGCCGATGGGTCGCCACATGTGGTGCCAGTGGGTTTTTCTTATGACATTGATGCACGCCTGGTGCGAATCATTACGTTTCCTGGTTCGGTCAAAGTTCGTAATGCCGAGCGCGGCGGTCGAGCAGTTGTGAGCCAAGTTGACGGTGGGCGCTGGCTGTCACTTGAGGGAACGATCACCGCTACGCAAGACCCCGAACGGGTTGCCGCCGCAGTAGAGGGATACAGCTACCGATACCAAGAACCGGGCGAGCGCACAGACCGTGTGGCGTTAGAGATTTCGGTAGACCGCATCCTCGGCCGAGCCTGAGTGCTAGCCGCTAACCAGACTCGTTGTTCTGCTCAGGCAGTGCTCGGACTGCTCTGAGGGCAACTACGGTGGCGACGGAGACTGCACTGAGCAGCACTACGAACCCGAGTGCGGCAACTCCAACTCCAACCACGTCTAACCCAGTCAACAGCACAGCCGCGCCACAGGCGGCCGCGATCCCCCCGCCAATACCGAGCGGAGCAGCTGCTGACTCGTGCGCCGTATACCAAGCTTCTTCAGAACTTCGAGTTGCTTCCAAGCGAATCCCCACCACCCCGTTGGGTGCCAGGCGGCGCTGAGATCCAAGCCAACAAACCCAAAGTTCTGCAGCACCCATCAGCAGAAGCAGTAGGCCAACTACGAGTCCAGACAAGATTCTGCTCAGTCAATCTGAGCAATATCGGTAGCAGTCCAGTAAGCCTTCATCTCGGTGACCAGACCTTCATCGTTAAACGTAAAGACATCAATGATATCGACTGCAAACTTCGCGCCGCCCATCGAGGTAATGGCACGAAGTGGCGCAGCAGCAAAGTGATCCACGGCTCGGATTGGGCCCGTCACCACTAACTCGAGCGACTCAGCAAACTCATGGGTGCCAGCAAAGAACTCGCGTACTGCTGCTCGGCCAACAAATGCGGGCTGGTCAACCGGGTCAGCCACCACTGCATCTTCGGCGAAAATCGCAGCGATGGCGTCGATATCGCCTGCAGTATGCGCAGCCGCATAGGCAACAACCGTGGCTTTCATCTGGTCGGTAGTGAGCTGAACAGTAGACATTGGTGAATGCTCCTCCACAAGGTTGGTTGGATGTCACCCTAGCGGTGATAAATCTGCGTCAAGATCTGTGACGTGCCCGCTCTGAAAACCGAGATTACCGAAATCATCACCGGCCTTGCCTTGCTCGGCGATGCCTCCCTTGAACAGGCACTCAGAAGCCACCCGCCAGCAACCCTGAGAAATGTGGACGAGGAGACTTGGACTCGGCTCTGTGTGGCCCACCAAGCTCGCAGTCACGAACAAGACTTTTTGGCCGCATGGAACAACGGGCGAGCCTTCTTGAACGCGCAGGAGGGGTTACGCGGTCGGCCGCCGCAACTTGTTGAGTGGAAGGGGCGCCATCGAGACCCAGGAGATCACGCCGTCCCGGCAGATCTGCGGATTGACCACGTGTATTTAGTGAGCTGCAAGTACCTGTCAAAAGTGCTGCACAACGCGTCACCTTGGGCATTGTTTGAACGGCTTTTAGGAGGATCTCAAGGGATTCGCTCGGACGGAGATTGGTTCGACGAAGTGGCCCCGGCTGAGCACCAGTTGCTTTACCAGACGGTGCGCTCAAGCTACGCGGCAGATCTTGATCTGCCTCAGGCCGTGCGGGCGCTCAGCAAATCCCAACGCAACGAGCTACGGCTGCGGATTCCAAAAGATTGGTCGGCTGAATCAGCTGGTGCATATGCCCAACTTGTTGTCTCCACAGCTGAACGATCAGCAACTCGATGGACTGAGGGTTTGGGCTCTGACCGCCTTCGAAGCACAATGTTGTGGCGCCTTCTTCGACTTGCTCCCGCCGCCTACTTCGTGTTGGGAACCGGACCGACTGAGTCCGTGCGTCTGCGGGTAGGAACACCTTGGGACTTTGCCCAAGCGTTTCGAGTACGCAGCTTTGTGCTCGCTGTGCAACCCGGCGGCCAGGCTCGGGTTGGGTGGACAGCCGAGGTCACCGAGATCGAATCCGGTCAGGAACGAATCGTTGCGGGCCACGTGGAAATTCGGTGGAGTCACGGTCGCTTCGCTGCGCCGCCCGAGGCGAAGGTGTACCTAGATACTCCACATCACCGTGTACCGGGATACTGGCCGTTGCAGTAGTTTCGGCGGCCTAACGAATTGGGCCTGTCCTTACTTCAGCAACGCGCCAGCATCAACGGGCAGCGTCACACCCGTGACGTAGCGAGCCTCATCTGAGCAGAGCCATAACAGTGCATCGGAAATATCTGCGGGCTCTACCCAGGGAATATCCATTGGCTGCTGCGTGCGAAGAAACTCGCCCGCATCCTCGATACTGGGATTGTCTAGATCCATGCGCACAAGACTGGGGAACACGTCGTTTTGAATCATCGGGGTTGCCACCGAGGTGGGATGAATGGTGTTGACCCGAATCTGGTTCGGAGCAAGCTCCAGAGCTAACGAGCGCATGAATCCCACCACGCCATGCTTGGCTGCGTTATAGGCCGGGCAGCCATAAAAGCCTTTGAGTCCCGCTGTTGAAGAGGTGATGACAATTGCTCCACCCTCGTTTTGCTGAATGATCTTTTTCATCGCGGATCGAACTGTGTTGAATACTCCAGTCAGGTTGATTCCAATGGTCTCGTCCCATTGCTCAGAGGTGAGGAACTGCGCGGGGTTTGGAGAGTAGGTGCCAGCATTGGCCACAATCACATCAAGTCGGCCGAAGCGTTCGTAGCCAGCATTCACCACTTCACGAAGGCGAGGTAGATCTCGCACATCACCTACTTCTGCATGCATGGCACCACCTGCAGACTCCACAAGTTTGACTGTTTCAGCAAGATCAGCTTCGGTAGCCAAGGGGTAGTAGCACTCGGGGAGATCTGAGCAAACGTCGACCCCGATGATCCTTGCTCCCTCTTGGGCAAAACGCACCGCATGTGAACGCCCTTGCCCGCGCGCCGCGCCGGTAATGAAAACTACTTTGCCCTCAAACCTGCGCGGACGTTCTGCCATGATCGTGTTCCCCCTAGTAGTGCTGCTGCAGCTGTATTCGCAGCGAGCTTAGGCCCCTTTACTCAGACCCTTATATCCCTCGGTGAACCCGGCTTTGCGTAGCGCATCAGCCCAAGGCGAGACGGCAGCTGACTCTCCATCGATACTCTCAATGCGCAGCCGACGAATCCGAGAGCGGCTCGCTGAGGAAGTTGCGCCGGGCGAAGTGCTCAGAATTGAGCCAAGCACCTGCGGCCAGAATTCGTACTCAGAGGCCGACTCAAAGGTGAACAGGCGCTTGCCGCCACGCTCAAGGTAGGCGCACGCGTGACCATTCACGAGCACCACATATGCGCCAATGGCCCGAGTAGGTCGACCGCCTGAAGCGGGCCACGGCACTGCTGCCCCATAAGGCTGGGCAGGGTCAGTAGCAGCAAGCACCCAAGAATCGAACCCTTCGCCATCAGCAACATTTGGCTCCTTGGCGTTGCGCGATTTATGCACCCCATCAGCCTCGGGACGAGAGGGCTCAAGGCTCAGCGAACGCAGCAAATCCACTGCTCCGGGCTTGGCGAACTGCGCGGCTCCTAACCCATCCACGAAATAGCCTCGCCGCACCTGACCTCGCTCCTCAAGCAGCTTGAGTACCGGGTACACCCCGGCGAATCCGCCCGCTACTCCTTCGGCAAGTGCCATCTCTCGGGTGAGGACGCCATAGCGTTCAAGCAACTGCACGGCCCGCTGGGTGACGAACTCCGTAGGGGTAGGGAGGGGCAGAAAAAGTGGTGCAGTCAAAGACCAGCGACCAGCACCTGCGGGCGGACCAAGGCGTGACACTCGAGAAGACCGCCGGGCTCTGCCCGCGCTTGGCCTGCGCGATGCTGCCCCTGATGCAGCTCGGGATCTTGCCCCAGCGGCCGTACGAGAGGAGCCTGCTGCGAGTTTCGATCTGAGCGGAGACAGCGAATCGTTCGTTACCTCTCCGGCCCACACCAAGTCCCAGAGTGATGCCAGAATCGTCTGCTCGTCGTAGGGCAAAGAAGCAACAGCTACGGCGCTCATGATGTCGGCCCAGAACGAAGCCCCGTGAGCCCTGAGGTGCTCCCGCATAACCTGATGATGCGGCTCATTCGTTGCTGACTCATCTGCCAGAAGCGGCGGGGCGAGTAACAGTGCCACCTGATCACGAAACATCAGCCGCACTCGGCCGTCATTCGCTCCTACTCCACCCGCGCCAAGCCACACCACTTCCCCGGTGGCACAGAGCAGGTCGAGATCAGCCGAAGAATAATTCTTGACTCGCTGAGACAGAACATCTGCCTCGAGCAGGGACCCGGGAAGGGCCGCTCCCTGCAGCAAGGCAACCGCCTCGGCCACCGCCTCGACTCCCGAGCGCCCTGAGCCGATCCCTTGCCACCTTGGCAAGAATCGAGCCAAGGCAGCTGCATCCACTGGCTCAACCTCTTTTCGAAGCGCCGCGAGTGACCGACGCCGCAACCTGCGAAGCACCTCGGCATCACAGAATTCTGCCCCTGTTCCAGCGGGAAGAAACTCGCCGGAAAGCAGTCTCGCAGTGCCAACGAGTTCGGCCAGCGCCAAGCGAGCCACCTCTGCCGAGATTCCCAAACGAGCTGCGAGCTGCGCCGAGCTGAACGGTCCGTGCGTGCGTGCGAAACGCTCTACGAGGTCTCGAAGCGGGCGCTCACCACTCTCTACGGAGGCCGAATCAGTAAATGCTGTTGGGAGACCCAGCGGGATGGCAACTCCGAGGGCATCCCGCAGGCGTGCGGCATCCTCGGCAGCTGCGTAGCGGAGTTCGCCCGCAATGCTGACCTGAATCACTCTGCGGCGCTCGACTAGATGGTCTAACCATTCCTGCAGCGTGACCACCGAGGCTGTCCCAACGCGAGCAGCAAGCTCAGTTTGCGTGAGCGGGCCAAGCACTCTCAACGCATCATGAAGTTCGTCCGTGTCACGAGCTGCCCGCTCAGGAGTGAGTCGCTGTAACTCCATCTCAACGAGATCAATCACCTCTGCGTCGAGCAGAGATCGAAGTTCCTCTGCCCCGAGCAGATCGCGAAGCAGGTCACGATCTAGCGAGAGCGCTGCCGCCCGGCGCTCCGCTAGTGGGGCGTCACCCTCGTACATAAACACGGCAATCCAACCAAAGAGCAATGAGCGCGCAAACGGTGAGGCCACCGGAGTTTCCACCTCAACCACGCTAATCTTTCGAGACCGCACCTCGGTCATGACTCGTCTCAGAGCTGGCAAGTCAAAAATGTCATTGCAGCACTCGCGGGTGGTCTCGAGCAGGATCGGAAAACTCGGATATTTCGAGGCTACAGAGAGTAAATCGGCCGCCCGTTGCCGTTGTTGCCACAGAGGAGTTCTCTGGCCCGGCCGACGCCGGGGAAGTAACAGCGCTCGCGCTGCTGCTTCTCGAAACCGAGCGGCGAATGCTGCAGTTCCGGGCAAGGCCGCAACCACCTCGGGCTCCACCTCGTCGGGGTCTGGCAGCAGAAGGTCGAGGGGCAGATCTTCTGCGGCCTCGGGTAGGCGAACAACGATGCCGTCATCTGACCACAACACCTCGGCCCCGAATCCGTCCCCCAGATCCTCGGCGAAATGCGCGTCAAGTCGCGTTCGAATGATGGTGGCCCAGGGCGCATGCACGCGGGAACCAAAGGGGGAATGAATACAGACTCGCCAATCTCCAATCTCGTCTCGAAAGCGTTCGATGACGAGCGTTCGATCAGAGGGAATCACTCCCGTGGCTTCGGCCTGCTCGTCAAGATAAGCCAAAAGTGTGCTCACTGCAGAGTCATCGAGAGCATTTCGGGTTCGTAACCGATCAGCCGCCTGCTCGCGAGGAACCGCAACGATCTCACGAAGGAACTCGCCGAGTGCTCGGCCGAGCTCTGCCTCACGACCGGGGCCATCACCATGCCAGAAGGGCATCTTGCCGGGCTGCCCGGGAGCGGGTGTCACAATCACTCGCTCAAAAGTGATCTCCTCGATCCGCCAAGTAGATGCACCGAGAAGGAAGGTCTCGCCAACTCGCGACTCATAGACCATCTCCTCATCGAGCTCGCCTACACGAGTGCCATCTGGCAAGAACACGCCAAACAGTCCCCTATCGGGAATCGTTCCGCCCGAGGTCACCGCCAAGCGTTGCGCACCGGCGCGACCGCGCACCGTGCCCTCGATTCGATCCCAGACCACTCGTGGGCGCAGCTCCGAAAACTCCTCGGCGGGGTAGCGGCCGGCCAACAAATCCAAGGTGTTCTCGAAGAGTTCCCAGGACAGCGTTGCGTAGTTTGCGGCGGAGCGACACAAGTCAAACAGTTCGGTGACCTGCCACTCGTCGAGAGCACAACACGCAACAACCTGCTGCGCTAGGACATCAAGGGGATTGACCGGAACCTTGGTGTGCTCAATCAGACCGTCTTGCATGCGCTGCGCAACCACCGCAGCCTCGAGGAGGTCGGCTCGGTGCTTCGGGAAGATCCGCCCTCGGCTCGCAACTCCCACCTGATGCCCAGCACGACCAATTCGTTGCATGCCCGATGCGACCGAACCGGGTGATGCCACTTGGATGACAAGATCAACCGCTCCCATGTCGATCCCGAGCTCGAGCGAACTCGTAGCTACAAGACCCTTCAGCTCGCCGCGTTTAAGCTCATCTTCCACAATCAGACGCCGCTCACGCGACAGCGAGCCGTGATGTGCCCTGACGAGTTCATCGCTCTCAGCAGGGTGGTCGGACTGCTCGAGTGCCAACTCGTTGAGTCGACTCGCAAGCCGTTCCGACATCCTTCTGGCATTCACAAACAAAAGCGTGGAGTGATTCTGTTCAATCAGCTGAAGCAACTCAGCGTCCATGGAAGGCCAAGCAGAACCATTTGCCGGGTTGAGTTCCTCAACGGGGACCACCACCGAGAGCTCAAGCTCTTTGCGCATGCCGGCATCAACGATAGTGACGGGCCGAGAAACCGGCTCGGGAGAACTCAGGCTGAAGCCGCCGAGGAAGGATGCGACTGCTTCGAGTGGACGCTGAGTTGCCGAGAGCCCAATGCGTTGAATCTTGCGGGGGGTTTGGGCTCGCTGTTCAATCAAGTGCTCCAAGCGTTCAAGGCTGAGACTGAGGTGTGCACCGCGTTTGGTGGGCGCCAACGCGTGGATTTCATCCACGATCACGCAGTCCACGCTTAGCAGAGATTCACGCGCCGCCGAGGTGAGCATGAGATACAGCGACTCGGGCGTAGTAATCAATATTTCTGGCGGGTTTCGCACCAAGTCCCGTCGCTCTTTTGCGCTGCTGTCTCCGGTTCGCACGCCAACCGTGGGTGCTACAAACTCAACCCCAAGTCGTTCTGCTGCGAGCGCCACACCTCGGAGGGGACTCTTCAGATTTTTCTCGACATCCACAGCCAAGGCTCGCATCGGTGAGATGTACAACACCCGCACACCCGAACCCTGCTGACTGGAACCGATCTGACGGTTTCTTCCGAGTGAATCAATAGCCCACAGGAACGCCGCCAGCGTCTTGCCAGAGCCAGTTGGAGCACACAACAACGTGTGTTCTCCGGCCGAAATTGGCAACCAAGCCATCGCTTGAGCGGGAGTCGGCGCAGGAAAACATGACTCAAACCACTCACGTGTTGCGCGTGAGAAGGGTGCGAGGGAATCGGCGGCCACAGAGTGACTGTACCGAGGGTATCGGACAGGGTTCCTGCAGACTGCTCAGAATCACCGTAGGAAAACCTGTAGGCAGGTCTGGGGTGTCTGACCTACGGTAGAGATATGGTCGGTCCGAGAGCGAAAGAGTTTCATCCTGCGTTTGAGGAATACTGCGAAGCAATCTGGGAGCTTCGCGAGGACGACATTGACGTGATCCAAGCGAGAATCGCTGATCGCCTTGAAGTTTCTCGGCCTGCAGTTTCCGAGATGATCCGGCGGATGGAACACGAGAAACTGCTCATCATTGATTCTGCGATCACGCTAACGAACAGCGGGCAGGCACTCGCTGAGCGGGTCGTGCGCCGCCATCGCTTAGCGGAACGATTCCTAACCGATATTTTGAATCTCTCTTGGGCCGACGCCCATCTTGAGGCGGGGAAGTGGGAGCACGTGATTTCTGAGTCTGTAGAGATTGCGCTCGCACGCGTGCTCGGCGATCCAACTACCTGCCCCCATGGAAATCCCATCCCCGGGGCCAACTATGAGGCCCCTGATTCGTATCCCTTGCGAGCAGTACCGGTGGGGTCGGCGTTTACCGTGAGTCGCATACCTGAGGAACTGGAATTCACGCCGGGTCTCTTAGACTTTTTGGAAGAAAACTCTCTGCTTCCTGGCCACTCGGGAGTCCTGACGGCTCTGTCCCCAGATGGCACTGCAACAGTCAAGATCGACGGACAGCACGTTGGAATCGGATCCTTCGCAGCGGAGCGAATCTTGGTGATTGCCTAGTCCAACAAGACTTCTGGTAGCTGCCCCGTGTGGATCACGGTGAGGCGTTTAGTGGAGCGAGTGAGTGCAACATAGAGGGATTGCGCCCCGCGAATCTGTTCCTCGAGCATGCGCTTCGGTTCAACCACCAGCACCGAGTCCAACTCGAGGCCTTTGACAAGGTTCACGGGAACCACCGTCACCTGCTTCTCCAACCCCTGCCTTGTCGCTCGGCCGTAATCGATTCCTGCCCGAGTCAGAGCCGCGTCAATTTGTTCCGCCATCGACTCAGGGACGATCACACCGATATTTCCCGAGCCGATTGTCTTGAGCTCATAGCGGACTCGCTCAACTACCTCGGCTTCGAGTTCGCTACTCGCCACGCCCAAGATCAGCGGTGGCTCACCCGTGTGACGAATAGATTGAGGAGGAGCAATGCCCGGCGCAGCCAAGACCAACATTTTGGCGGCAAGTTCCATAATGGGACCTGGAACCCGGTAGCCGATTGTGAGATCAGCCCGCCGGGGCGGCCTGCGGTCCGGAAGGTATTCGAGGACTGATTCCCAACTCTGATGTGGCCAAGCACCAGTTGCCTGTGCGATGTCACCCACGATGGTCATTGAGCCATTCAGCGAGCGACGGTCCAGCATCCGCAACTCCATCGGTGACAGATCCTGTGCCTCGTCGACCACGATGTGACCAAAGGTGCGAACTGCGTCAGCCTCGAGGTGTTTTGGGCGGGGACCGAGTAATTCGAGCGCCTCATCAAGCAGCGGAACATCGTCTGCAGTAAAAATCAACTCAGCTGGAACATGACTGCGTTCCCGGTACAACAATGGCCACTCAGACTCCTTGAGTCGGCCGCTCCCGGCAGAACGCAAGAGTCCCCGCGAACCAAAGAGATCATTGAGCAACTCAGCTGGGGTGAGCACCGGCCACATGCGTTCAAGTGCCTCAATCACGAGCGGGTCACGTCGGATGCGATCGCGAATCACCTCAAAGGTGTCATCACTTCGGGAAGAAGCCGCGAGCCGCTCAAAGACCAACTGCTCGACATGGCGGCGACCCGCGTTATGGGTGCGTGAACGTCGGCGGGCCTTTTCGATAATCTCTACTGAATCTTCCCGAGTGAAAACCAAAAATTGCAACCCGTAGGGCACGCGGAGTTCTTCCCGGAGGGGGTGCTGACGATCTCGAACGGCTCGGCGAATAACGTTGATCATGCGGCTATCGCCCTTGACTCGGCCGACCTCGGTTGCGTCGTGGCCAGTCGCGCGGATTGCGGGCACCAAGTCGGCTAGCACTGCGATCTGGATTCCTGCCTCGCCTAATGAGGGCAGTACCTGCTCGATATAGGACAAGAACACACGATTTGGCCCAAGCACCAACACGCCTTGACCTTCGAGTGGAAATCGCTGTGAGTACAGCAAATAGGCCGCCCGATGCAGAGCAACAACCGTCTTACCTGTTCCCGGGCCTCCTTGAACTACCAACACGCCTTGCAGGGGGGACCGAATGATTCGATCCTGTTCGGTCTGAATCGTCCCAACGATGTCGGACAGTTTCCCTGATCGGGATTCTTCCAAAGCCGCAATCAGGGCACCATGGCCCTGCACCAACCCTTGATCGAGGGCCTGGGTGGCTGATCCAAAGAGTTCGTCATCGATCCCGAGCAAGGTCTGACCGCGGCTTGCAAAGTGGCGGCGGCGGCGCAGGCCCATGGGGTCAAGACCCGTAGCCCGATAGAAGGTTTCCGCTAGCGGTGCCCGCCAGTCAACAACCACGGCGTTGCTTTGGTCATCCGAGACCGCAATTCGGCCGATGTGAAAGCTATCGCCCTCTGGATCTTCTTCTGTGGGCTCTGTATCAACGCGACCAAAAATCAAGGATCGCTCGCCAAGTTCGAGTTGATGAAGACGCACACCAACTCGCTCCCAGACCACATCGCGCTCGTAACGGTTCTGAAAGGTGCCGCCTTGGCCGTCGACTACGTTCTCGCGCATTGCTTCGGCAAGCGCCCGAGCGCGATCCAACCAAAGGTAGGCATTGTCGATATATGCCTGCTCAAGTTCCATCTCGGGGTGAGTTGCCACGCGGTCTCCTGGGTGGGCAGGGGTGAATTGGGGGAGCGATAAGTTTACCCACTCTCCCGAGCATGAAAAGCCGAGTAACTCTCCGATGCCCCAGCCACTGACTCAGCTACTGCCCGGGCTCCTCACCAATCTCTCTGAGAGCCGAGCGCAGAGCTAGTCGCAGTCGGCGCGCCTGAGACGGATCAAGGTGTGCCACAAGGCCTGTTGCTGGGGCCCCGAACTCCTCGGTGGTCAGTTGAATTCGAGGGGTGGCATCGAGGTAGTCATCGCAGACTGATACTGCCCAGTTCAGGGGCAACATTTCGGCTGCATCCTCGGGGTCAACCGGTGGAACAGGAATTTGATCGTCGTCGATACTGCGGCGCATATGGCTCCCTGATGATTATGGCTCCCAAGAAGGTGGCTCCCAAGATGATTGATACAGATGATTATGGCCCCAGATGGGAGAACTCAGGGTACGCATGATTGACTTACACAAGATGACTCAAGCTCATGCGGACTCTCTTTTTATTCGTGCTTGCACTGGCCTAGCAACTGAGCGCCCTCCGGTCTGGTTTATGCGCCAGGCGGGACGTTCCCTTCCCGAGTACCGCGCTATTCGCGGCACGGGCACCATCCTTCGTGCAATCGCTGATCCCGATTTGGCCACAAAAATCACCCTGCAACCAGTGCAGCGTTACGGCACCGATGCAGCGATTCTGTACTCAGACATCATGACTCCCGTGCACGCAATTGGGTTCGGGGTAGACATCGCTCCGGGAATCGGGCCAGTGGTTGAGCACCCCTTTCGCTCGCGAGCGGACCTGCAGCGACTTCGTCCGCTCGACGCCGAGGCCGACACCCCCTATGTGGTGGAGACAGTTCGAAACTTAGTAAGCGAACTCTCGGTACCGCTCATTGCCTTCGCTGGAGCGCCGTTCACTGTTGCGAGCTATCTGCTCGAAGGTAAACCGTCTCGTACGTATGTCAAGACCAAGGCGCTCATGCATACCGACGAGGCGCTCTGGTTTGACCTGATGGATTCCCTAGCGGACTTGGCAATTGACTCGCTCCGATCGCAGATCAGTAACGGTGCTGCGGCAGCGCAACTCTTTGATTCCTGGGCCGGTGCACTCAGCCCGAGTGATTATGAAAAATTCGTGCTTCCAAGCTCAACCAAAGTCATGACTGCGGTTGCCGAACTTGGGGTGCCGCGAATTCACTTTGGTGTAAGTACTGCCGAGCTACTCGGACTAATGGCATCCGCAGGAGCAGAGGTAGTCGGCGTGGACTGGAGAACCCCGCTCGACGCCGCCCGCACCCGTGTGCCCGAATCGGTAGGCCTACAGGGAAACCTTGACCCAGCTCTGCCCGCTGCCGGATGGGGACCGACTGAGCCTGCTGTGCTTGATGTACTCGCTCGTGGCAAAGGAAACCCTGGGGGGCGCGGCGGTCACATCTTCAATCTGGGCCACGGTGTACTTCCTGAAACAAACCCAGAGGTCCTCGAGCGAGTGATCGAACTCATCCACTCCACAACTCCATAAAGGCCATAGAGATGACTCCAAACAGTTCAACTGACGCACTGCACATCGGCATTCTTGTCATGGCGTACGGCACTCCCTCAAGTCCCGAGAACATTCCCGAGTACTACACGCATATTCGCCGCGGTCGGCCACCTACTGATGAACAGCTGCAAGATCTGATCAGCAGATACGCGGCCATTGGCGGGATCTCTCCGTTGCGCGAACGAACCCAAGCTCAGCTCGATGCAGTTGAAGCAGCGCTCAAGGTCTTAGCCGGTGACTCCGCACACCCCGACTGCTTCTTGGTTCAACTCGGCCAAAAACATGCTGCTCCGTTCATTGAAGATGGGGTAGCTGCGCTGATTCAGGCCGGGGCGCAGCGCATTGTTGGCCTAGTCCTTGCACCGCATTATTCGGGTTTCAGCGTGGGGCAATACCAGGCGCGAGCCTCGAGTGCGGCAGAGGAGTTTGGTGTGCCCTTCGTGGGCCTTGACTCCTGGAGCCTAAACGAGGCGTATCTCACGCATCAGGCCAATTCGGTGCGGGAACAACTTCAGGGATTACCGACCAACACGCACGTCTTTTTCACTGCGCACTCACTGCCCGAACGAGTGCTGCTCGATGACCCCTACCCAGAGCAGCTTCTTGCTTCAGCAGAAGCAATCGCAGAGCGTGCTGGATTGACCGGCAGTAACCAAACCTCCAGCAGTAATCGAGCATGGAGCATCGGCTGGCAATCCGCCGGGCGAACACCTGAGCCTTGGCGGGGACCAGACATTTTGGACTGCATCAAAGAAGTCTCTGCCATTGGCTCGGCTGAGGGGGTCCTGGTGGTACCGCAGGGCTTTACCGCGGATCACCTCGAGGTGCTCTTCGACCTAGATATTGAAGCGGCTGACCTGGCTGCTCAACTCGGCTTGGCCTTTGCTCGAACCGAGGTAGTCAATGCTGACTCCGCAGTGATGGCTGCGCTCGCCTCGCTGCTGTTTGACCTCGCCGAGATATGAGCCAATTGCTCATCATCGGCGGCGGCATCACTGGTCTGGCTGCTGCTTGGGAAGCAGTTCAGTTTCCCAGAGTTGAAGTCACCCTGATTGATGCTCAGCCTCGGCTGGGTGGCAAAATTCTGGGCTCGGAAATCGCCATTGCGGATGAGCAGCCCTTAATGATCGACGAAGGGGCTGATGCCTTCTTGGCCCGTGTGCCAGACGCAGTTCAGCTCTGTACAGAACTTGGCCTAGAGGAAGAGTTCACTCACCCTGCAGTCAGCCGAGCCCAAGTCTTTCTGGGGGGTGAGCTTCGATTTCTACCCACTGACACGGTGCTGGGAGTGCCCGTAGATTTTGAGTCGCTCGCTGCGAGCGGACTGCTCTCGGTCGCGGCAATGGAGCGTGCTCGCTCAGAGGTTGATGTCGATTGGCCCGCGCCCACAGGTGATGTGTCCATTGGGGAATTCCTGACCGAGCGATACGGGCGCGAGCTAGTGGAACATGTGGTTGCTCCTTTGATTGGTGGCATCAATGCCGGGAACGTGGACAGGCTCAGCTTGCAGGCAGTCACCCCGCAACTCTTTGCAGCCGCTCGTGGCGGCGGCAGCTTGACCCTGGCACTGCGTAAACAGCAAGAACAGTCCCCTACCGATCCGACTGATCCTGTCTTTACTGCTCTGCTCGGTGGCACCTCAGTCCTAGTTGACGCGCTCCACGATGCCCTCGAAGCCAGAGGGGTCCAGATCCTGACTGAGTCCGAAGCAGTGAGTTGTTCGCAGTCAGACCAACAAAAGATCCTCACTGAGTTGAGCACCGGGACCATCTCCTCTGACGAGGTGCTGATCTGCGCTTCGGCCGCCAAGGCCGCTCAGCTACTTCGCAGCATCAGCCCAAACACAGCCAGGCTGCTTGAACAAATTTCCTATTCCTCAGTTGCGTTACTCACGTTCGTCTTTAGCAAGGAGTCGGTACCGGGCGAGCTACTTGCATCAGGGTTTTTGATTCCCCGGACGGCTCAGCTGCTCATGACTGCTGCCTCGGTGGGGTCAACCAAATGGGCTCATTGGGATGATGGGAAACACGTTGTGCTGCGAGTTTCTGCTGGCCACTCGGGTGATCTTCGAGGCGCCGAGCTGACAGACGAAGAACTCATCTTGGGCTTGCAAGCTGATCTGCAGACCACCTTAGGGATCACAGATCCTGCAGTAGCCACTCGGGTTTCTCGGTGGCCCGATGGATTTGCGCAGTACGAAGTTGGGCATATGCAACTCATTGACAGCATTGAGCAATCCCTGAACAAAGATTGCCCGCAAATTTTACTGGCAGGTTCCTCGTATCGAGGCCTCGGGATTCCCGCTTGCATCAGTCAAGGCCGAAGCGCCGCCGCCAAACTCGTAGACAGCTAACTACTGCTGTATCAACTACTGCCCAAGCTGATCTCGCGAACGTCACCTTGCACTGTCTGATCTGGCGAACCCTTGAACTGCAACGTGATTTCGAAGGGGTGGTTCAAGTCGAGTGCCTCCTTGAGCGCCATCAACTCAATATGGGGACCGCTCGTCGTCAGGTTGACGGTATGGGAAGGAACAAGAACTACGGGAGTTCCAGGCACCAACTTCGCCGTGTCTGCCAAATCAGACGAGACGGTGACTCCCACCAGTGAATCCTCGGTCGCGCCGCCCGTAATACTGAGCGAAACGATGACGTTCTGGCCCACCTCGGTTGGTGGGGCAAACACGTTCGAAACCGTCGGCAATGTTGCAGGAGCAGCTGTTGTCGTCGAACTCGTCGCTTCCGGTGCGGACTCAGTCGTGGCAGTTGAGGCTGACTCCGTGCTGCTGCAGGCGGTCAGGGCACCGCCAGCCACACACAAGATGGCCAAACCAAATCCAAGTGCCCGACGAGTTCCCAACTTGGGCTGATCGTGTTTTGCAGAACGCAACATAAGAATCCTTTGATGTGCAATATGCCTTTGATGTGCACTGTGCCTGCGAACTTTCGCTCAGCACAGAGTGTCTTTCACAATAGGTCAAGCAGCAAGGTGATCTACTAACTCGCACCTGCTATCCCGCACCTGCTCGCTCCGCTCTACTCGCTCCAACCCCCTCGGCGCGCTCAGCAGATTTTCTCAGCCGCCGGCTTGGGTTCGTACAAGTTGGCCAGCAGGGTGCGAAGATCATGGTTCGTGAAACCGCATCTGCTCCGTCTCCTATTAGGTCTGCTTGCTGGGCTGATGATCTGCGCTGCACTACCTCCGTGGGGATGGTGGCCACTCGCGATAGTCGGAATCGCCCTGTGGGTTGCGTTACTCGGCAATCAAGCAGGCCTGCAGCGCTACCTGATTTCTTGGATGGTTGGCCTGGGATGGTTTGCGCCCTCGGTCCTGTGGATGTGGAAGCTCACACCCCCTGGCTACTTAGCGGGAGTGTTGTTGGGTTGGACCACCATGGTGGGCTTGGTTGGCCTATCCGTTCCACCCAACCGCTGGAGGCTCTTGATGCTGCCCGCCAGCGTGGTGATCTTTGAGTGGTTCCACTGCCACGCGCCGTTCGGGGGCGTGCCGTTATCCCTGCTGTCGATGAGCCAAGGCCGCGGTCCACTTCTGCCGATAGCTCGACTTGGCGGAGGCCTACTGGTGAGTGCTGCAGTGGCCGCGTTGGGCATTGCGTTGTACATCGCTATGGCAGAGAAACAGTGGAAGCAACCCTTAGCTGTGCTGTTGGGTTGTGCGCTGCTCGTCGGTGCTGGCATGGCCTCGCTCAATCTGGTGCACCCGATCTCGGGCCCCGATAACCAGATGCGCATTGCAGCCGTTCAGGGTGGAGGCAAACAAGGGACGCTGTTCGACTCCGAACAGGTTCCCGAGGTGTTTAACGCTCACCTGACAGCAACGCAATCCATAGATCAGCCAGTTGATTTGGTGATCTGGCCCGAGAACGCCATCAACGTTGCCGGACCATTTAGCCAAGATGCTTGGAAGGATCAGATTGCAACAGAAGCAGAGCGCCTCAACGCACCAATCCTGGCCGGGGTAGTCGAGGATGATCCGAATAATCCCAAGCAGTTCCTGAACTACTCAGTGATAGTCAATCCCGATGGCACACTCGGTGACCGTTACGACAAAGAACGCAGAGTTCCCTTTGGGGAATACGTTCCGCTTCGCTGGCTCTTTGAGCCACTCGCTGGTAGTTCCCTTCCGCCTCGTGACGCATCGCCTGGGGTAGGACCCTCGATGGTAGAGACCCCTGCCGGTCCCATTGCGGTGGTCATTAGTTGGGAAGTTTTCTTTGCGCGACGGGTTCGAGAAGGGGTCCGACTCGGAGGCGAAGTTGTTGTCAATCCAACGAATGGTTCGAGTTACTGGCTGACCCAAGTACAAACACAGCAACTAGCTACCTCTGCGTTTCGAGCAGTGGAGAGTGGCCGCTGGCTTGTTCAAACCTCGCCCACTGGGTTTTCAGCTGTATTTGAT
This sequence comes from Actinomycetes bacterium, assembly GCA_037141255.1. Classification (GTDB taxonomy): domain Bacteria; phylum Actinomycetota; class Acidimicrobiia; order Acidimicrobiales; family Microtrichaceae; genus IMCC26207. The sequence continues at coordinate 25,682 of JBAXCX010000017.1, forward strand.
GCCAGCGGAACAATCTTGCAGCGAACCAATATCAGTGAAACCAAGGTACTGATCGCAAATGTCCCAAGGATGACCGGAACAACTCCTGCGCAGGCACTCGGAGACGTACCAGCGCTGTTTTTGGCCGGACTTGCGATCGCTTTGGCAGGATTTCACCGGATCCGTAGCCGTTCCAAGAGGACTGTCATTTGACCATCAGCATTTGACCATCAGGTAGCCGCACAGCGAAGCTTGTACCTTATGAACAATGGTGCGGCGAGCTCAGGACCAGGATCATTGCCGCGATTACCCGGCCCGGATGACCCGCTTCGCATTGCCTACCTCACGTATAGAGGGAAACCACACGTAGGTGGACAGGGCGTGTACACCCGGCATCTGACAAAGGCGCTCGTCGACCTTGGTCACAGCGCAGAGGTGCTCTCAGGCCAGCCGTACCCCATTCTTGATGAGCGGGTGCCGCTCGTGAGCCTGCCAAGTTTGGATATCTACAACGATTATTTTCCCATGCGCATGCCGGCCTGGTGGGAACTGAAAGATAAGTGGGACTACGCGGAAGTCACAGCGTTCTCGAGTGGCACCTTCCCCGAACCCCTAGCATTTTCATTGCGCGCTTGGGATCACCTGAAGGCCCGCCGCAATGATTTTGACCTGGTACAAGACAACCAGTGTTTGGGCTACGGATTGCTCCTGATGGAGCGCATGGGTCTTCCGGTTCTAGGAACTATCCATCACCCCATCACCATGGACCGCCGACTGGAAATGCAACACGCAGAGTCGGCTTATGAGCGCTGGTCAAAGTCGCGTTGGTATGCATTTACCAAGATGCAAACTCGAGTTGCCAAGCGTCTGCGGCGAGTCATCACGGTAAGCCGATCCTCATACGACGACATCTGCCGAGACCATATGGTCTCACCTGAGCGGCTCTTTGTTGTTCCAGTCGGGGTCGATCCCGAACTGTTTATTCCACTGCCCGGCATTGAGCGCAAGACCGATCAAATCATCTCAACTGCCTCTTCGGATGTTGCAATGAAAGGGCAGCGTTACCTGCTCGAAGCACTTGCCAAACTCCGCGCCGAGCGCCCAAACCTGAAGCTGATCATGGTTGGACGACTCAAAGAAGGATCGGCTGCTCAGCGCACCATTGAGCAACTTGGCCTTGAAGACGCCGTGGAGTTCGTATCGGGCATCACTGACGAACGACTTGTCGAGCTCTACAACGAATCTGCCTGCGCGGTTGTGCCCTCCCTCTACGAGGGGTTCTCGCTCCCGGCGATTGAGGCAATGAGTACAGGCTGCCCCCTCGTCGCTACGACTGGCGGGGCAATTCCCGAGGTGGCCGGCCCCGATGGTGAGACCTGCTTCATGACCATTCCTGCCGACAGCGAATCCCTTGCAGCGGGAATCCGCCGAGCGCTCGATGGCCCTGAGGCTGCGAAACAAATTGGTGCAGCGGGGCGCGATCGTGTGATTTCCCGCTGGAGTTGGAGACACACCGCTGTTCGTACTGTGGACCATTACCGGGCGCTCCTCGAAGACACTGCTCGAGACCGATACGACCGCCGCTAGTACACCACTCGACACAGAGAACCGCATAAGGACTACGCCGTGCTAACAGTTGATTATCAAGAACTCGGACTGAGCGAGGGAGACCTTGTTCTCGATATGGGGGCAGGCGCTGGACGCCACTCCTTTGAGTGCTTTCGCCGAGGTGCACGAGTCGTGGCCTTGGATTACGACTTCGCAGAACTACCGCCCGTCTCAGCTTTGTTCTGGGCAATGCGAGAAGCCGGTGAAGCTGACCCGGAAGGCCTTGGCGCCTGCCTGAATGGCGACGCACTTCGATTGCCATTTGCCGACAACACCTTCGATCGCATCATCTGCTCTGAAGTTTTTGAGCACATCCCAGATGATGAGGGTGCGATGGCCGAACTTGCGCGGGTGCTGAAGCCCGGCGGAATTCTGGCAGCGACAGTCCCCGCATGGTTCCCCGAGAAGGTCTGCTGGGCGCTCTCAGCGGAGTACCACGCCCCGCTCGCGGCCGGCGGCCATGTGCGTGTCTATACCGAACCACTCTTTCGCCATCGCCTCACACAAGCCGGGCTGAAGCCACAAAGCTCGCACCGGGCTCACGCCTTGCATGCGCCGTACTGGTGGCTGAAATGCATAGTTGGCGTGAGTAACGACATCCACCCGCTGGTTCAGGCGTACCACAAATTGCTGGTCTGGGATATTGCCAAAGCACCAGCGCTGACGCGTACGGCCGAGCGGCTGCTCAATCCGGTTCTGGGCAAGAGCATCGTGGTGTATTCCCGCAAGCCAGCAGCCAGCAGTCGCAACTCAACAAAGCAGGCCACTGCTGTCCTACCCGAGAGTGCTCGTCACGCTCGCGTGAATTTTGCCGACTCCTCGGGTGCCTCTTCCACCGAGAGGGCCGATGCCGGTGTCTGATCATCATCTCGTCGACATCGACGGCCTTGTAACTGCAGCCGAACTCAGCGCAACCGTTGATGCCGTTGCAGACTGGCAACTCCCCTCTGGGATGGTGCCTTGGTTCCCCGGTGGACATGCCGACCCCTGGAACCATACCGAGGCCCTGATGGCGCTGATGTTGGGTGGCCACCGTGAGGCCGCTGAACGGGGATTCGACTGGCTGGCCTCGTTGCAACGAGAAGATGGCGCTTGGCATCAGTACTACCTCGATGGAAAGATCGAACAGGACAAACTTGACGCAAACTGCGTGGCCTATGTTGCGGCAGGAGTTTGGTTTCACTGGTTGACTTACCGTGACCGCGGAGCGCTCGAGTCCATGTGGCCGATGGTGCGTGCCGCAACCGATTTTGTACTGGGTTTGCAGCAGCCCCGAGGCGAGATCATTTGGGCACGTCATGCGGATTCCACCCCCTTTGCCTTTGCTCTGCTCACAGGGTCCTCATCGATCTGCCATAGCTTGCGATGCTCGATTGCCATTGCCCAAGAGTTGGGTCACGAGCGTCCAAACTGGGAACTTGCCGCCGGGCGCCTCTTTGCTGTGATCCGCGACGACCCCGATGCTTTTGCCCCGAAGCACCGTTGGGCCATGGACTGGTACTACCCCGTGCTCTGCGGAATCCTGGGCGGCGAAGCAGGCCGAGAACGCCTGCGGCATCGCCATGAGGCATTCACCTTGAAGGGATGGGGTATTCGATGTGTCTCTGACCGCCCGTGGGTGACTGCTGCAGAGACCTGTGAGTGTGCCATTGCGTACCTAGCAGTTGGCGAGGTGGACATAGCCAAGGAACTCTTTGCTTGGGCGCAACAACTTCGTACAGAAGGCCAGCGATACTGGACGGGAATCGTTCTTCCTGAAGAGGTTCATTTTCCAGGCGGCGAACAATCCACTTACACCTCGGCTGCAGTCATCCTTGCAGCCGACGCACTAGGCGGAAAGTCTGCAACTTCAGGACTCTTTAGCAATCACTCTGCTCTACCCGATGTGAGTGCACCCTCTTGAATAAGCCCACCATGAATCAGCCCATCCCAAATCAGCCCAGCCGGATCACCAAAGCACAGAGCGCCCTGTCAGCCTTGACTGTGCTGGTGTTCTCCATTGGATTCCTCGTGCAGCCAGTCGCTGCTGAACCTGGCGATACCACTACCTCGCTCCCCGAGGACAACCGACTACTCGGCAACAGCATTCAGCGACCGAATATGGGCATGAAGCCGCTCAGTCCAACCGATCCTGGAGGGTGGCTGCAAGTCTCTCTGTTCTTCTTAATCTGCGGGGCAATCATCCTGATTGCCTGCGCAGTCTGGTACTCCTCAAAGAAGAAGCGATCGAAAAGGGCAGATGCCGGACTCGATCCAGTTTCGCTAGCTCGGGCCACAGGAAAGGGTGTGCGAGCGCCATCACCGCTTGATAAAACTCCCGCTGCTAGCCCTGAGACAGCTAGCTCAGAGACAGCTACCCCAGAGACTGTTAGCCCAGAGACGGCTGGCTCAGAGAATGCGGGTCAGGACTCGTAGCGAGCCCGTTGCCGATACTTCCTTGAACTGACCCGAGGCCAGCGCTGGAAGATAAATCTGCTCATAGGGAGGGCGTCCGCCATCTGCAGGGTTCGGAAACACATCATGAATCGCGAGCGTGCCGCCGAGCGCAACGTGGGGTGTCCAGAGCCTGAAATCCAAAGCGGCCGGCTCTTCACCATGGCCGCCATCAATAAAGACAAAGGCGCATGGAGTGGACCAGACGCGTGAGACCGTGGGCGAGTCACCAGCAACGGCTATGACTGAGCCCTCAAGTCCGGCAAGGTAGATCGTGCGGCGGAACCATCCCAGCGTGTCCATCACGCCGAGTTCATCGTCCATTAGGTCGGGCTCATGCCATTCCCACCCGGGCTGATTCTCCTCGGAGCCACGGTGATGATCAACCGCAATGAGAACTGTGTCGGCGGCTTGGGCAGCGGCTCCTAGGTAGACCGAGGACTTGCCACAATACGAGCCGACCTCTAATAACGGCGACCCTGGCAGCGCCAGTGCTGCTGAAAGGCCAGCTTGGTAGAGCGCAAGGCCCTCATCGGCTGGCATGAATCCTCGAGAGGCCTCTGCTGCAGCACGCAAAATCGGGTCCATCAGATCGGGACGTCTCCGTGCATCATCTCAAGTTCATCCTCATCAGGCTCTTCGCCGTGATGGGTGGCTTTGAAGATCCAACGGTCGAGCACCAAGTACCGGACTACCCAGACCACGCCAAACCCGATCAGCTGCGCCATAAACACTGCGATCTGTTCGGTTACGCCTTGGCCGCGAAACTGCTCTTCAACAAGGTAGGTCAACAAGGTGGCAAAGCTGACTCCAAGAATCCCTGCAATCCAGAACACCAGGATCTGGGTACGAAGATTGTCTTTTGAGACTTCCTTCCAGACCAAATACTTGTTGGCAAAGAAGTTCGGCAGAATCAGAATCAGCGCACTCAGAATTGAAGCCTTGGTGTAGTCGCCATCAAAGACAAAGGTGCCGAGCACCTGAATCATGATCTGTCCCAATGGCACAAACACCACCGAGACCCCAACGTAACGGATCTGTTTGCGGCCCTCATCGGAGCGTGCGTGCTCCAGCAGGGAAGTGGGAGAAAGATTCACTTTCCTAGGGTATCGGAATGCTGGCTGCTAGCTAGAACTCAGTTGCCGACAGTACACAGCTGGAGTTGTAGGCAAGTATTTGGATGTGCGTACATTCCTGATCGCAGGCCTACTCGCTTGCAGCGCTGTGGCTTGCAGCAATTCACAACCTTCCGATAGCTCTGCGACCTCAGCTTCGCTCCCTGCCGCCTCAGCCTCGCTGCCTGCTGCTTCAGCTTCGCCCTCTGCTGTCCCCGTTGAACAGTTCCCTGCTGTCTCGCTTGAACCGCTCAAGGCAGACTTTGAGAACCCCATCGCTGGTGCTGCCCTACCCGGCAGTGATTCCTTGCTCATCGCCGAGCGAGCAGGCAGAGTCATCCTCGTCAATCGCTCCGATGCCGGACAGGTCACCTCGACGGAGACAGCACTAGATATCGAGAAGCTGGTAGGCAGCACCGATGCCGAGCGCGGCTTGCTCGGAATTGCCGTTCGGCCCGATGGCTTGGAATTGTTCCTGAGCTATACCTCGAGCAAGGACGGCAGCAGCCAACTCGACTCCTACAAGCTCAAGGGCGATCAGATTGAGCCCAGCACGCGGAAAAACGTTCTGAGCGTTGAGCAGCCGTATGAGAATCACAACGGCGGCCATATCGCTTTTGGACCCGATGGGTTTTTGTACATGTCCCTTGGTGATGGTGGCAGTTCTGGCGACCCTGATGGCAATGCCCAGAATCGCGAAGTGTTGCTCGGAAAGATTCTTCGGTTAGACCCCGATGCGGAACAAGCCGTAGCTGCAGACAATCCCTTTGTGAACACTCCAGGAGCACAGCCGCAGATTTGGCTGACCGGCGTACGAAACCCTTGGCGATTTAGTTTCGACTCGGCCACGGGCGACCTATGGGTCGGCGATGTCGGACAGGACCAGACCGAGGAGATCGACTTTCTTCCCGCAAGCCAAGGCGGGGGACGCGG
>JBAXCX010000018.1:0-31224 GCA_037141255.1 Actinomycetes bacterium
GGCGCGGAACTCACCCTCATGAGGGTTGCCCAGCGCCCAAATCGGCTGCATATGCGTTTGCTTGTTGAGGAGTAGGCCACGCTCGGCGAGTTCGCGATCAAGATGGATTGCGAGTTGTGGCACCCGAACCTGTGGGCCCTCGCTACGAAAGAGGCGGTGTTCAACTGCTTCTGCAGACTGACTAGAGCGAAGCGCAACCCGGCCAGCAATTCCCAAATCCCTATCCAGCCAAGAGTTCAACAGCGCTCCGCCGTACACCTCAATTCCGAGCTGCTGGAAGCCAGCACGACCAGAGTCTGGGCGTGGTCGGATACGAAGGTTAGGAGAATCGGTATGTGCGCCGATCATTCGGAGCGGCCCGAGCGGGGATTTGCCATCTACCCAGGCAATGAGTGCGCCGTCCCGAACCACAAATCTGGCACCGGGTTCTTGGGGGGTCTGCTCGTCGGAAACCTGTGCAGGATCAAACAGCACAAACCCGGCGTCCACTAAGCGTTGCGCGGCGTTATGAGCAGCATGAAACTGTGTGGGTGAGGCATCAATAAACCCGGCCATTTCCTCTGCTGGAGTCAGCATCATGTGCCCTTCTCTGTGCTCGGTGGCGATTTGCTAGCCGGCGGGTCCTCAAAGCCTGGCCCAGTTGCAGTTGGAGTCAGACCTGCGCAGGATTGAAGCGCATCCATAGCTGCAACTCCTGCCGTAGCAGCGGCACCAGTGAGCGGCACCGGGACAAGGTTTTGAATCTGGGCTGGCTTCCACTCGTAGCCATCGATGCGGCGCCCAGTCGCGGTGACGACAAGCACGCCGCTGGTGTTTCCGACAGCAGAGGGTGCTTTGAAAATAAAGTTTGATAACCCAAAGGCCACAAGCTGATCGCCCTGATACCCGATGCCTTGCAGTCGGTGAGCATGGGTGCCAACCACAATGTCTGCCCCTGCCGAAATCAGTAGGTCGACCAGTTCTTTCTGTCGCGCATTCGGGCAGGTTTCCTTCTCGGTTCCAAAGTGCAAGTACACCGCAAGCGTGTTCACCGTTGGCCGGGCCGCTCGAACAGCATCAGCGAGTTGTTCTTGGTAGGCCTCTTCGGCGCTCGCAATGCCGGGAACCCCTGGGGCTGCTGTCCACCAGGTGACCATCGAGGACGGGTAAATGTCATTGGCCGCAATGATTCCAATTCGCTGCCCGTTGACCTCTTTGATGTACGGGGCGTAGGCCTCGGTGTCGTCTTTGCCGATTCCAATGATGGGCATCTTGCCCTCGGCCTTCACACGCATCGTGTCTGCAAAGCCCTCTTTGCCAAAGTCCATGCCGTGGTTGTTGGCCATGGTGACCACATCGACACCGGCTGCGCCCAGCGAGTCCAGTGCTTGTTCAGGGACCTGAAACGTGAACTGCTTGTTGACTGCAGTGCCACCCGTGCCAACAGCAGTCTCGACATTGACCATTGAAATATCAGCAGCAGACATGACTGGCGCAATCGCAGACAACAGGCCGGTGGTGTTTGACACCACCGAGCTGCTCAGGCCCTCAAAGCTGGCATCACCAGCAAAGGCGATGGTGACAGCCTCGCCGCTCCCCAGAGGACCCGCCTGCTTTGCAGGCTCGGTGCTCGTAGTCGTGTCACCGTTCGTATCAGCGGTCGTATCAGCGGTCGTATCTCCATCACCTTGTGCAGTTTTGACCTCATCCTTGGACCCGGAACACCCAAAACTCAGCAGCGTGGCGGCTAGCACGGCAAAAATTACGAACAAGCGAGTACGAGTCATCAGCCCCTAAGAGTACCGGAGCGTTGAATCCGCCTTGGGACCATTGCCATCTGCGACTAACTTTAAGTTCCGTACGTGATCGGCTCTGAGCAGTGTGGCTCAGCCGATCAGGTACATGCAGCAACGTCGCTGCCCTGCAGCCAAAGTTGCCTGCAGCGCGTCTGTCTCAATCGGCTCGCTAGATCCGATCACCGTGGCCAGAATTTCACCTGTGTCCACATGTATCTCAGGAAGCATCATGTCTCAGCATCTCCCCGGTAAAACGGGGCTTTATCAGCCCGAATTTGAACATGACGCCTGTGGCGTTTCGTTTGTAGTGGACCTGTATGGCCGCAAGTCCAGCGGTCTAGTCGCTCAGGGTCTGACTTCGCTCTGCAACCTTGAACACCGAGGTGCTACCGGGGCGGAACAGAACACTGGCGATGGTGCGGGCATCCTGATTCAGGTACCTGATGCCTTTTTGCGGGACGTAGTTGACTTTGAGCTTCCTGCAGAGGGTGCTTACGCAGTTGGTATTGCATTTTTGCCTCAGCAGCCTGATGACTGCGATGCGGCATGCAAGGTGATTCACGAGATCTGTGAGGCCCAAGGCTTGACTGTTCTCGGGTGGCGCGATGTGCCAGTGGATCCATCCATGGTTGGCTCCGCTGCTCTGCATGCAATGCCCACTTTTCGGCAACTCTTCGTGGCTGATGCTGCGGGCACCGAGACTGGAATTGTCCTTGACCGCCGAGCGTTTCTTGCTCGCAAGCATATTGAGCACGAGATTCTTGATGCTGATGGTGACCAAGCCGTCTACTTCGCCTCCCTCTCGGCGCGCACTTTGGTCTACAAGGGCATGCTCACAACGCCTCAACTCGGAGAGTTCTTCCCGGACCTGCAAGATGAGCGCATGGAGTCAGCGATTGCCTTGGTGCACTCTCGATTCTCTACGAACACCTTTCCCTCTTGGCCACTCGCTCACCCGTATCGATACGTCGCTCACAATGGCGAGATCAACACCGTGCAGGGCAACCAAAACTGGATGCGCGCCAGAGAAGCCCTGCTCGGATCTGATTTGTTCCCGGGCGGAAGAGATGCACTGGAGCAAGTGTTCCCGATCTGTACCCCTGGCGCATCTGACACTGCACGCCTAGACGAAGTACTGGAATTGCTGTGCCTCGGCGGATACTCGCTGCCGCACGCAATGCTCATGATGATTCCCGAGGCTTGGGAAAACCATCAACACATGGACCCAGCAGTGCGCGACTTCTATCGCTTCCATGCATGCCTGATGGAGCCTTGGGATGGCCCAGCCTCGGTCTGCTTCACTGACGGAACCGTGGTCGGAGCTGTCCTCGACCGCAACGGCTTGCGTCCGTCGCGCTATTGGGTGACTGATGATGGCCTAGTGGTCATGGCCTCCGAAGTTGGCACGCTCAACATCGACCCGGCAAAGATCATCCAGAAGGGCCGGCTTCGCCCCGGCCGCATGTTCTTGATTGATACCGAACAAGGCCGGATCATCGAGGATTCAGAGATCAAACAACAACTCGCCGCTGAGCATCCTTATAACGAGTGGCTCAAGGCTGGCATGAAGCACCTTGATGACCTTCCCGAGGTGTATCACGTGGCGGAGCTTCCCCGAGATGTGCTGCGCGAGCAGCAGACCTTTGGTTACACCCATGAAGAGATCAAGATTCTGATCGAGCCCATGGTCAGAAATGGTGGCGAGGCGCTCGGATCAATGGGTACCGATACACCCATTGCTGTTCTCTCTGACCGATCCCGGTTGTTGTACGACTACTTCAAGCAACTGTTTGCGCAGGTCACGAACCCGCCACTTGACGGGATTCGTGAAGAGCTTGTTACCTCGGCAAGTCGGATGATTGGCCCCGAGGGCAATCTGCTCAAGCCCGGCCCCGAGAGTTGCCACCTTCTTGAGTTGCCTCACCCGATTATCGATAACGTCAGCCTTGATCGAATCCTGCATATCGAAGAGGCCGATCCGCGGTTCAAAGCGCATACCGTGCGCACCTTGTTCCCTGCGTTCTCGGGCGGCGATGGCCTGCGGCGAGCGTTGGAGCGGATCCGCAAAGAGGTTTCCGAGGCAATCGCCGATGGCGCAAACATCATCATTCTTTCTGATTGGCATTCGAATGAAGACCTGGCGCCAATCCCCATGCTGCTCGCAACGGCGGCTGTGCATCATCACTTGATTCGCGAAAAGACACGAACTCAGGTTGGTCTGATCATCGAGACCGGCGAAGCGCGAGAGGTGCATCACTTTGCGCTGCTCATTGGATACGGCGCTGCTGCGATCAACCCGTACCTGGCCTTTGACACTATCGAGCAACTGGTACGAGAAAATCGAACCACCGTCACTGACTTTGAACTCGCCCAGAAGAACTACATCAAGGCGGTGGGCAAAGGCGTGCTCAAGGTGATGTCCAAGATGGGTATCTCTACAGTTGCCTCGTATACCGGTGCTCAGATTTTTGAGGCGATCGGTCTGAGCTCTGGACTAGTAGATGAATACTTCACGGGAACGGTCAGCAGGCTCGGTGGTATTGGACTTGACGAAGTGGCTGAGGAAACGCGCCTTCGGCACGCCCGTGCCTACCCGCTGCGCCCAGAAGAGCAGGCTCACCGAGATTTGGAATACGGGGGTGAATACCAGTGGCGCCGAGAGGGTGAGTACCACCTGTTCAACCCCAAGACGGTCTTTAAGTTGCAACACTCCACGCGTACCGGCCAGTACAGCGTGTTCAAGGAATACACCCAGCTTGTAGATGACCAGTCACGCAACTTGGCAACCTTGCGCGGCTTGTTCCAGTTCAATTCCGACCGTGCGGCCGTGCCGCTCGACGAGGTCGAACCCGTCTCTGAGATTGTCAAACGATTCTCGACAGGCGCAATGAGCTACGGCTCAATCTCGGCAGAGTCGCACGAGACGCTTGCTATCGCCATGAACCGTTTGGGAGGCAAGTCAAATACGGGTGAAGGTGGCGAGGATCCAGAACGCTATCTACCCATGCCGAATGGGGATTCCAAGCGCTCTGCAATCAAGCAGGTTGCCTCGGGGCGATTTGGGGTCACCTCTGAATACCTGACGAACGCTGATGATATTCAGATCAAAATGGCCCAGGGTGCAAAGCCCGGCGAGGGCGGCCAGCTTCCGGGGCACAAGGTGTACCCATGGATTGCAAGCACCCGATACTCAACGCCAGGCGTGGGGCTTATCTCACCGCCACCGCATCACGACATTTACTCCATTGAAGACCTGGCTCAACTCATCCATGACCTAAAGAACGCTAACCCCTCGGCTCGCGTCCACGTGAAGCTGGTGTCAGAAGTGGGAGTTGGCACTGTGGCGGCTGGCGTTGCAAAAGCCAAAGCCGATGTGGTGTTGATCTCTGGTCACGACGGAGGCACCGGAGCCAGCCCGCTCACCTCACTCAAGCACGCTGGTGCTCCGTGGGAACTTGGCCTAGCCGAGACCCAGCAGACGCTGGTTCTGAATGGCCTGCGCGACCGGATCGTGGTGCAAGCAGATGGTCAGATGAAAACTGGCCGTGACGTCGTGATTGCGGCGCTACTCGGAGCAGAAGAGTTTGGTTTTGCTACTGCCCCGCTCGTGGTTTCTGGCTGCATCATGATGCGTGTGTGTCACCTTGATACATGCCCTGTTGGCATCGCTACCCAGAACCCAGTGCTGCGTGAGCGGTTCTCTGGCGAGCCTGAATTTGTAGAGAACTTCATGCTGTTTATTGCCGAGGAAGTGCGCGAGTTGCTTGCTGAACTCGGCTTCCGCAGCCTGCAAGAAGCGATTGGTCATGCAGAGGTGATTGACGCTGCCGAGGCTGTAGGTCATTGGAAGGCAGCGGGCCTTGACCTGAGCCCGATTTTGCATGTTGTAGAACCACGCCCCGATGATCACTTGTCTTGGCATCGCAAACAAGACCATGGTCTTGCGGCGGCACTGGACGTGACTCTGATTGAGCAATGCGCTCCAGCGATTGAGCACTCTCAGCCTGTGCATCTTCGTCTTGGAATCCGCAATGTCAATCGCACTGTTGGTACCTTGCTCGGCCATGAGGTCACCAAGAAACACGGTGGTGCGGGCCTGCCTGCAGATACCATCGTGATCGACTTTGATGGTTCGGCAGGAAACAGCTTCGGAGCATTCCTGCCACACGGAATCACCCTTCGTCTACACGGTGATGCAAACGATTATGTGGGCAAGGGTTTGTCCGGTGGCCGAATTGTTGTTCGGCCACCAGAGGGAAGTCACGCTGATTTGGTTGCAGCCGAGAACATTATTGCCGGGAATGTCATCTTGTATGGAGCCACCCGTGGCGAGCTGTACTTGAACGGCAAGGTCGGCGAGCGGTTCTGCGTTCGTAACTCCGGAGCCACAGCAGTGGTCGAGGGCGTCGGCGATCACGCATGTGAGTACATGACGGGCGGGCGCGTCGTTGTGTTGGGATCCACCGGGCGAAACTTCGGTGCCGGTATGTCTGGCGGCATTGCCTATGTCTATGACCATGACGGCCAGTTCGCGACCAGGGTCAACTATGAGATGGTTGCCTTTGAAGCGCTTGACTCAAGCGATATCGAGTTCCTCAAGAGCAGCATTGAGCGTCATCAGTCCGAGACAGGGTCCGCTCGTGCGGGAGAGATGCTTCAGGATTGGGACAACGTGCTGGGCTCATTCATAAAGGTCATGCCAAAGGATTACAAGCGAGTGCTGCAGGCCATCAAGCGGGCCGAGGTCGAAGGACGAAACGTTGACGAAGCAGTCATGGAGGCGAGTCAGTAATGGGTGACGTAAAAGGCTTTCTAAAGCATGATCGCGAACTTCCAACCCGCCGCGCAGTTCCGGTACGACTCTTGGATTGGAACGAGGTCTACGAGGAGTTCCCAGAGGATCACCTGAAAGACCAAGCCAGCCGTTGCATGGATTGTGGTATTCCGTTCTGTAATAACGGCTGTCCGCTCGGAAACATCATTCCGGATTGGAATGACCTGGTCTACAAAGACCGCTGGCATGAAGCCATCGAGCGCCTGCACGCAACCAACAATTTCCCCGAGTTCACGGGCAGGCTTTGTCCGGCCCCGTGCGAGTCAGCCTGTGTGTTGGGAATCAATTCTGACCCGGTGACGATCAAGCAGGTTGAAGTCTCGATCATTGATCACGCTTGGGAACACGGCTGGGTGCACGCTGTTCGACCTACACGATTGACTGACAAGAAGGTAGCTGTAATTGGTTCGGGCCCCGCTGGGCTTGCAGTTGCACAACAACTCACTCGGGCTGGGCATTCCGTCATTGTCTTTGAGCGCGCAGATCGAATCGGTGGGCTGCTTCGCTATGGCATCCCCGAGTTCAAGATGGAGAAGCGGGTTCTGGATCGGCGTCTTGCGCAGATGCGAGCAGAAGGAACAGAGTTCCGGGTCAATATCGATGTTGGGGTCGACGTCACCGTGGCAGAACTGCAAGAAGATTTTGATGCAGTGGTGATTGCCACAGGTGCCACCCTTGCCCGAGACCTTCCGATTCCCGGCCGGGAATTAAAGGGAATCCATCAGGCAATGGAAATTCTACCGATGGCCAACCGTGCTCAAGAGGGTGACTGGGCAGTGGATGAGGTAGAGATCTCTGCCGCTGGCAGACACGTGGTCATCATCGGAGGTGGAGACACCGGCGCTGACTGCTTGGGAACTTCGCATCGTCAAGGTGCCGAGGCCGTCTACCAATTCGAGATCATGCCGCAGCCTCCAGAGGCTCGTCCCGGTGCAAACCCGTGGCCCACCTGGCCATTCATCTATCGCACATCCTCGGCTCACGAAGAGGGCGGGGATCGCGTCTTTGCAGTGAACACCATTGAGTTCCTTGGCGATGACGAGGGCCGCGTGCGGGCGTTGCGCTATGCGCAGGTTGAGCAAGTTGTTACCGATGGCCGCATGAGCTTTGAGCCAGTTGAAGGCTCAGAGGTGGAACTCAAAGTTGATCTTGTGCTGTTAGCGATGGGCTTTACTGGGCCAGAAACGAACGGACTGCTCGATCAGTTTGAGGTTGCGCTTGACCCTCGCGGCAACGTGCAACGAGATGATGATTGGGCAAGTTCGGTTCCGGGCGTTTTTGTGTGCGGAGATGCCGGTCGTGGGCAGAGCCTGATTGTGTGGGCAATTGCCGAAGGGCGATCCTGTGCTGCCTCAGTAGACGAGTTCTTGATGGGCGAGACGTCACTCCCAGCACCTATTGCTCCCTCTGAGCGCCCTCTGGTGTGACCTTGTCGACTTCACCGACGCCGTTGCGGGTGGTGCTTGTCCACTGGAATCAAGTACAGGCATGTATCGAGACAATCGACCGGTTTCTGCACCGAGAGGTGCCTGTTCGAATCACGGTGGTAGATAACGGGTCTCGGCCAGAAGCGCTCGAAGAATTGCGCGGAGCAGTTCAGGACAGACAGTCACAAGTCAGCCTGATCGAAGTAGGCGCGAACGTCGGATTCGGTCCTGGTGCAAACCTCGGTCTGCGCGAGTTTCTTGCCGACCCAGAGGATGGCGAATGGGTAGTGCTTGCACCCCATGACGTTGACCCGTTCCCCGGCTGTCTATCAGCCATGCTTTTAGAGGCCCAGGCTCAACCGATGGCCGGGCTGATGTGTGCCGATGTGGGCGATGGCATGATCCCAGTTATTGACCCCTACTTTGGCGGCATGGTGGTACCTGCAACTCACGTACCTAGTGCGGACGCTCTGGGTGCGGCTTCCGATAGTGCTGAGGGTGCTCACTGGGAGGATGCTGCGTTTCCTCATGGCACGCTGATGATGTTGCGAAGAGATTGCTTGGCCGAAATTGGGCTGTTTGATGACCGGTTCTTCTCATACTGTGAAGAGGCTGATTTGGCACTGAGGGCTCGGGCCGCAGGCTGGAGTATTGGCCTGATCCGCGGGGCGCGAGTGCAGAACATCCATATTGGGTCCGGCTTGGCAGTGGTGGATTATCTGCAAACCCGAAACACCCTGCTGCTCGTGCAAGAGATGAGTGGCAATTACCATGCGTTTATTCGGGCTTGGTTCACAATCGTTCAGACCTTGCGAGGCATTCAGAAACCGTCAACACGCCCCATCATTTTTGATGCACGTGCACGAGTTATGGGTCTTCGAGACTTTGTGTTGCGTCGCTTCGGTCCGCCCCCGTCCAGCATTGCTGTTGCTCCGAGTCAGTTTGATCCGAGCATGCACGGAGCGAGGAACAACTCCAGCGCAGGCTGATTGCTACCAGCCTCAGGTTTCGTTGATCTGATTTCTGCCCAGACGGTCGGCTCCTGCGTCCACACCCGGCAACTGACTGGCAAAGCTGCCTACCTTCTCGGCGGCAAGCTCAGAGACGATTGCCTCGACCTCTACCCAGTTGCTGGCCCGCAAGCCATCCAAATCTCGGTTGTAGGGCTGGTCAAAAACAATCACCGTATTGCCCCGAGCGCGAAGTGCTTCCACATTGTGCGGGGCATCCTCAACATACGCATCTGCCTCGATCTCTGGCTTCCGGCCAAGAAAGCAGATATCTCGATACGGGATGCTCTTCGCGTCGAGCCAGTCAACCGTGTCGGAAACAATGAGCGCATGACCCCAGTTGGTGACAAGGCGATGTGTCACGATGCGGATCCAGACTCCGGCATCAGAGAGCCGCCACAGCGCATCAGAGGCTCCCTCCAAGGCGGGCATGTTCTTGAACATTCGGTGGTCTTGAACTGAGGTCTTGTGGAGTTCCAAGAACGAGTCGCGATTCAGGCCCCATTCAGAGAAGTCCCAGCTGACTTCAGTGGTCAGCGACTCGAGCCCTACATCCCATTCCAAAGATGCGATCCTGCGAAAAGCGTTGGTGTAATCAGCGCACACACCGTCGAGGTCAACACCAAGGACAAACTCGTTCATGGTTTCCTCCGGCGAGCTCTGCCTCGGCTGCGGGCATCCTGTGCCAGGACCTCAAAGTTGGCAACCGCAGCGTGCTCCCAGGTGAGCTCGGAAGCGCGATCGAGTGCCCCCTGTTGCAGTTGGCCGCGCAAGGTTGAATCAGTCAGAACTTGCGTCATGGTCTCGATGAGTTCATCATCGGTGTTCGCTAGCAGTCCGCTACGGCCAACCTCAACGGCATCTGCGTGGCCAGAGATATTGGTTGCAACGGTAGGGGTGCCACATGCGGCAGCCTCGGTCAGCGTCATTCCCCATCCCTCACGAATCGACGCCGAGGTTGCCACCGAGCTCTTCGGTATAGCGAGCGAAGCTCTTCGTCGGTGACACGGCCAGCAAGTTGCACCCAGTCCTGAGCATGATGCTGCGCAATAGCATCAACGATGAGATCGCGCTCAAACCCTTCGCCAACAATCACGAGTTCTACGTCGGGAACATTTCTGCGAACCCCCGCCATGATTCGAATTAGCCGTGGAAAGTCCTTGACTGGAGCGAGTCGCCCAACTGCGACTGCTAGCGGCGTAGGCGACCGAGTTTCGCCGGGTGTAAAGAACGGGTCAACCCCGGGGGTGATGACCGTGACCTTGTCCTCATCGAATCCCAAGTCCTCTACTAGTTCCTTTTTAGAAGATGGGGAGAGCGTCACGATGGGTTGATGGCGATAGAAAGGTGGAGCGATTTTCTCCTCGATTGCCACGCCTACCTTTGCTACGGGACCTGGCAAGGTCATACCCCACATGGGGCCATGCACATGGTGTAGCCAGATGGCACGGGGACCGCGCCACCAGATCGGTGAACCAAAGGGCATGCCGTTCCAGATTTCAATGAGCCCATCACAAGGGCCAAGGCGCCCGGCTATTTCTGCCAGCGCAGAGCGCGGAAAAACCCCGTATCTGCCAGCCTTGCGAGACACGGTATAGCCATCTCTAACGGTGCTGCTTGGCTGACCCACAGCTGCGGAAGTGCGCATCGTGACCTGCACACCGCTCTGCGCCCAGATAGACGCGATGTTGTGAGCGTGTACTTCTGATCCGCCGGCTTCTTCATCGTCAAGGTCTCGCCATCCCAGCATGTGGACGTGACGTAGCCCAGCCGCTTCAGCTAAGTCCGAGATGGCGTTGATGGTGGTGTCGCTAGCGACCGGAGTCTGCACGAGTTGAATCTCCAGAGGCTGGCTATGGCCCACAGCGGTGCAGGCTCACAAGACGGGGTGAAGTTGGCACCTAGACTATCGCCCGGTTACTAGTACACATGCGGAGGACCCTTGAAGCTCACCGGAGAACGGCCCATGGAGGGTCAGACCCCAGATTCGTTGTTGGCGCTACACGCCGCTGGGTATCGAGAGGTACGAACGCGGGTCGGGTCGGGTCGAATGTTGGACTTGGGCTGCGGCCTTGCGGATGGCACGGTTGGGTTTGCTGCACAGGACCGCATGCTCGTCGGTGTGGACTACGACCAAGAGACTGCAGCGAGCGCCGTGAAGCTTCACCCAGATGTTGACCTGCGGACTGTCTGTAGCGATGGAGCAAAGCTGCCGCTGCGAACTGCTTCCTTTGATGATGTGTGTTCCTCACACTTGATTGAGCATTTCGTTGACCCCGAGTTTCACGTAGCCGAGGTTGCCCGTGTGCTCAATGATGATGGGCGCGCATTCTTTTTGACGCCCAATGAGCCCGCAGATTTTGAGAACCCGTACCACGTGTATTTGTTTTCTCCAGAAGACCTTCAAGCAATGCTGGGTCGGCATTTCAATACCGTGACCATCATGGGCCTTGATGCAACACCAGAGGTCAAGGCCGACTTTGAGAAGCGGCGAGCCATGGCCAACAAACTTCTGCGGCTCGATCCCTTCGGGATCCGTCACAAGTTGCCGCGATCGGCCTTTGTGTGGCTTCACGCAACAGGACGTCGCGTGGCCTACCGGTTTACCAATACCGAACAAGTAGGCGGTCAGTCCGGCATCACCGATGCAGAGTTTTTCACGACGGACAGCATCGATGCCTCCACGCTCGTGCTGATAGCCGTGGCTGAGAATCCCAAGCGCTAGGAACTATTCGCCTTTGGAGCGCAAATTCGACACATACTGTCGATTTTCCGCCCCAGACGCGCCGTTTGGCTTCGAGCGGAGGCCATCAACGGCTACATCCACTACAAGCAGAACAATGGCGAGCAGTCCCCAACTGTGGGTGATCTCAAACCACTTGGCCCAGTCAAAGTCCAAGCGATAGCCGTTGAGACCTTGTTTCAGCACGATGAAGGCAAAGGCAGCACCGAGTACGCCGACTGTGGCCAGGCGCAGGATGAACTGCCCCCGCGGGGCCAGCGCGGCGAGCAGCGTCAACGCAACCACTACAAGCGCTACCCATGGCCCGGCTACGAAGAAGGCCACTATCGCGGCACAGAGCGTTGTGACCGCAGCGAGTTTCAAGCTGAGCGTCGGCCCATCAGCCTGCAAGGGGGAGCTATACGCCGGGGACATATCTCGGGCGTCCTCAGTAGTGGAGGACTGCTGTTCCTTGGCATTGCGGCGACGCCCGCCGAAGATGAGGAGTGCGAGACAGACCAGAACCCCTAGGGCCGATAACGCGAGGCCTACCCACACCAGTCGCTGGGGAGCCCAGGTGATGTGCACCGTGGCGTTCTCGCCGACCTGTGCGGGGTCAACTTGCCAACCGTTTGCATAGCCATTGATCAAGGTTGGAACGCCAAGGTCTGTCCCATCGGAAGTCCTCGCTGTCCAGCCCGGACCGTAGCTTTGCCCGAGCACAACCCAATATGGCTTCTTTGCCGAGGTTGTTGTGATCTCGTAGGTGTTGCGGCCCTTGCGCTCAGTGGTCGATCTTGGCGGAGTTGGTCCTGGAGTTGGCGCGGACTGCAGCGTGTCAACGCCGGCACCGCCACCGGGAGCTGATGACAGGGTCACCATGTCCACATCAAAGCCAGTGGTCGATCCTGGCGAGCTCTGTAGAAGTGTCTCTCCGGCAGAAAGGGCGACCGGGTCAGAGGGCGGAGCGCAGGACTGCATGGTGAGAGAGGAACTAGCGAGCGCCTTGCCTACCGTGCCGAGAATCTGAAGGGGAATCGAATGATCGCCAATGGCAATAAGGTCAGAACGGCAGGTGGTTGGCAGCGCTGCATCGGGTGCGGGAGCAGCAACTACCGGCAGGTTGATCTCTGCAATTCCCACCGGCAGAACCGTCTCACCACCGCCAAACCAATCCGTAGAGGTTGCCTGATGCACTGCAGCAACGGTGATGCGAAAGGTACTTCCCGTGGTTGGCGCAATGGGCACGGTGAGCTGTTTTGTGGTTCCCCTTGCAGCGCCTGACCCCAGCGCAGTGCGCGGCAGGATTGCTTTGACCGGCGCAGCACCATCGGCCGAAACCGATACCTCCGTAGGAATCGAATGCTTCCCATCAGCGATCGCCGTAATGGACACCTCGTTGATGGTGATTGCCTGCTGGTAGCTGTACTGCACCCACTGCAGCGGGCCGTTCACCGGAGTCTGATAAGCGGTGGTTACGTCCCCGTCCACGGCAGTTGATGCACGCGAGCCCGGGTCATCGGGCAGACGGGCAGAAGAGTTCGCCGTTACTCCGCCTTGGGTAGCATCGGGTAAACCGATGATTTGATCGACGCGTTCATCGGGAAGCGATGCGGTCATCCGTGCACGCCCAAAGGGTGTAAACGCTCGGGGGGCAGGCCCAGAAACAATGCGTCGCATGGTGGGCTCTTCATCAGAAGCAATGACATCGCCGGGGTTTGAGGCTCGGCGCGCAAACACGTAGCTCAACTGATGACGAAGGGAATCTGTTCCCGCCGCCGCGAGCAGGTCTGTAGGTGGTCGGACTACCTCGGTGATCGGTCCGAGGCCCGGAATGGTGACTTCTGCAAAACCGACGCCCGAGGTTCCGCGATAGGTGGCCATCTCGCCGCGATCAGTGCCAGTGATCGTGATGCGCAACTCCTTAAAGCTGCGCTTCGGGAACTGAATTCTTTGCCCCGGACCGACTTGTGAGGTTTGGTCCAAGGTTGCAGAGATTGGGTCGCTGCCATCGAAGCTGAGTTGTAACCCGGTGATATAGCGATTTGCCCCACCTTGAACTTGCAGCAGGTTGATGAAATCGGTGGTGACAGGCTTGTCTAGGGAGATCTGCAGGAACTCGTCCACGGGGTCAGCAAAGGCAGCCACCCGCCATGCAGTATTTGGGTCGCCGTCTAGGGCATTCGCTGCCCGGTCACCCGCTGTATAGGTCACGCCGTTTCCATAGGTTGAAGCAGCAACGGTTGCGCCGCCGCGCTGCTCGACCACAGTCTGCTGGGCATCGCCCTCGTCAGGGAAGACCTCAAGGCGATTATCGGTGTTGTCTTTGACGAGCGGCACCTCGCCAGCGCGCTCGGTGTAGCCATCGTTGTCGCGCACAGCACCCCAACGCCGCGCCTGTTTGCGGTTTGTGTCAGTCACGATGAGCTCGGACTGAGGCGCTTCTATTTGCTGCTTCAGTGCGCTCTCATCGGCTGCGTACGATGCCGAGTACAAAATTGGGCGGTCGACCTGCACGCCTCCCGAGGAGGCAAAATTGACGAGCCCTGCGGCGTTACCAGCAAGCAAAGTTGGCCCCTGTGCTTGAACGGTGCGCAGGATTGGGCGCGAGTCTTCGACGCGAAACAGCGTCACGGGCGCAGGGTCAGGCGTCGTGCTGGGCGTGTTGAACTCGAGCTCGTCATCTAAGGGGAGTTTGTCTGATGGAGTGTTGGGAGCGACTCGCCCAAACTGAGCAAACGGGTTGATCCCCGGAGCCTCCATGAGTTGTTCAAAAGTTACTCGTGGGCGAGGCGTACGGAATCGCTCCTGTTGCAAGTCGGCACGAAGCAAAATATCGCCGACTCCCAACAAGCGTGCAAGGGGAGCAATTGCTGAGGGCTCCACGCGACCGGATTGAAACGGCAAATCGAAATCATTGAGGAAATTTGCAGAGGCGGGGGAGCCGTATGGGATCAGTTCTCGGGCTGCGTATTCGCGATCAGTCAGCCCAGGTGTGATGGGGTCCACCGTATTTCCCCATCGGTACGAGGCAAAGTCGCTTCCGGGTAGCTCAAGCACTCGAGTATTTCGATCTCCTGCGTCGAGGGCCTCGGCGGCTTGAGTCCAGTACTCGGGAACGTTCTCGCTTCGGTCGAGGTTTCGATCAACCATCAACCCTTGAAACAGGGGGAGTTGGTTCAAACAAATCAGCAATAGCAGTGCTCCTGCTGCAAAGCGATGCCAGGTTGGCTTCCAAGAACGAAGCGCAGCGATTCCGGCGCCGAGGAACACCGAGAGTCCTAGCGCTATGAGCGGAACGGCTCGCGGGGTTGAGCGAAATGACAGCCCGAGATCGCCGTGCGTAAACGCTTTGAAGAGTCCGCCATATGGCGAGGGGGAGTTCCAAGGGTGAGATCCAACTCCGATTACCAAGCCAATCAACACCACCGAGGCGAAGAAGATGCGGTGACGGAATCGAGTGAGAACTGCTGAAAGAACCGCGAGTAACGGGATCAGAAAAGACAGCGCAATGAGTAGCGGCGACTCGATATAGGCCCGTGAGGCCTGGGTCCACGCACCGAGGCCATCAGTGCCGTAGAAAAACCAGTAGCCCAATCCCCGCAGGAGTTCTGGCGAGAGTGCGGCGTTTGCCACGGTCTCATAGGTTTCGGTGTAGCGAAGAATTGGGATTCCATGAGCGCCCTGTGTCATGAGTCCGACCATCCACCAGACCGAGGTAATGACGGTCAGGAGCGTGATCTTTCCAGCCGTCTTCAGTGCTCGAACAAAGCTGACTTCACGTTCAATAAAGGTTGCGTAGACAAACCACATCATGGGAGCAACCATGACGAGCAGAAGTGATGTGGCGTTGACTCCGCCAACGGTCAACGTGACCAGTGCGAAGAGTGCGGGGGTTCGCCAATCGCTGCGGCGAAGGGAACGTGCCGCCAAGCCAATGAGCCAAGGAAGCCCCGCAAACGGAAGCAGGATCACAGAGATTCTTGCCCCATAGTTGATCAGGTACGGACTCAACGCGTAGGCGAACGAGGCAACCGTCACGCCAGCAGAGCGCCAGCGCAACTGTTTCAGCATGAACCTCATGCCCAAGCCAGCCATCAGAATGATTGAACCTAGCCAGATTCGCTGTGCTACCCAATCCGGCAGACCAATGGTCTGCATCACAAAGTAGTAGGGCCCCATGGGCCACAGGTAGCCAATGTTTTGATGTGTCACCGTGCCAAGGCCAATGTTTGGGTCCCACATATACGGTGCGCGAGCGAGCAAGCGTCCCGGGTTGAGGTAGAGGTAGGTCTTGGTGTCTGCTCCGACCATGCCCGGCTTGGTCAGAAGCAACGGGATGTAACTCACCAGAGCGAGGAGGACCACGCCGACAGGAACGCGCGGTGTCGTGATCCAACCGCGTTCGCGGTCTGGTGAAACAGTAGTCATGGTCGGATGTAGATCGTACTGCCCCGACCCGCTCCCTGTTGTTTCTGCGCTCAGCAACTAACCTCACGCTGTGCATTCGGCTACAAACAGCAGTGCTCACCCGCCCTTAGAAGTAGCTCTGCCAGCAAGGGGCAAGGATCAGGCCGAATCGTTGCGATTTCGGGAGCCGTGGGCAGCCCTTGTCGTGGGTGCGATCGCAACTGCGCTGCGAGCCATCTGGGTGGTGCTCGCTGCACGCACGCCTGTTGGATTATCTGACCCCAACCTCTACCTGCGAGCGGCAGCTTCTCTTGCACACGGGACGGGTTACACCTCTCTATTGGGCCAACCCACGGCCTATTACCCGCCGGGTTATCCGGTCTTTGTGGCATGTGTTCAGCGGCTAGCGGAACTGCTCGGCCAAGGAAGCCATCTCATATTGATTCTGGGACTCGCTCAGGCGGTGCTTGGTGGCGTTGCTGCTGCAGCACTGGTGATTGCCGGAAACCGTGTGCGACCGGGCCTACGCCTTGGGGTCATTGCTGGACTCCTGTTCGCGCTGTGGCCCAACCTGATCATCCACTCGGGACTCGTACTGTCGGAGTCGCTCTTTCTCTGCTGCTTTTGTGTGCTGCTGGCTGCTTTGTTCATCTGGACATCTAGAGCTCAACCTGTGTCGGGTGGCGGCGGGGATCAACTGGACTTTGAACTGTCCACTGAGGGAACGGGGGCAGATCAGCAGTCCTCCGCTCACCGGCACTCGCTGCTCGTCGCCACGGTGATCTTGGCAACTGCTGCTTGCACGCTGGTTCGACCACAATCAGCGGTTTTGGTTGTGCCTGCCGCTGGCATTGCTTGGTGGATGACTGCGTTGGGATGGCGGGTTGCTCTTCGCGGAATGGGCCTGCTCATTCTCGGCTTGATGGTGGCCGTTGTGCCTTGGACGCTGCGCAACGCACTCGTTCTGAAAGAGTTTGTCCCGATGTCGACCAATACCGGTGACAACTTCTGCATTGGGTTTCATGATGCTGCAAGTGGTGGGTTCAGTATTACCGCCGACTGTGCAACCAAGGGGAACTACACCGATGGTCCTCGGGTGGAAGTAGCTCGTGACCATGAACTGCAGTCTCGGACGCTTCATTGGGTTGCTGATCACCCGGGTTCGATTCCTGTATTGAGTGTCAAGAAGCTGCAAATCACCTTGGGCCATGACGCCGATGCTGTATTCGCGTGGGAGTCCTTCGGGGCAGATCCACACCTTTCTGACGGCGCGCGATCTGCTCTGTATTGGATCTGCAACCTGTACTACTGGGTGGTTGGGGTCGTTAGCTTGTTTGGTGCCGTGATGGTGGTTCGGCGGTGGTGGGCCAATCGTCACGAACCCTCGGAGTCGGCCCAGGTAGGCAATGGGCTGATTGCGCTGATGACGTGTGTATTCGGGGTGCTTTTGCCGGTCATGTTTTTTGGTGATGAGCGCTTCAAGATTCCTTTCCTGCCATGTGTTGCGTTGCTCGCAGCCGTGGTGGTGCGCGCAGCGCTGCCCGCTCGGCTGCCGTCGAACAGTGAGCCTGAACCCCAGCAGAGGTATGAAAGCCCAGCGAGTGAGCCCGCATGAGATCGCGTCCTAGCAGCAGTGCAGATGGCAAGGGTGCGCAGGTGCCAAACCCGCAAGGCCAGCCCGTTGACCAACCCGTTGACAACCCAGGTGACCAAGCCGGCGACCAAGCCGGCGAACAAGCAGGTGGGCCAAGGAAACTGCTGATCCTTCGGCGAAGATTTCTCCTGACAGCAGCGCTCGGAGCCGGGTTGGCTATCGTCATTTTTCTGGGAGTGATGCAGGCGAGTCGACAGAGTTTCTTTAGCGAGGATCTGCTTGGGAATTTCTACGACGGCCAAGCTCAGGCGCTGCTTGCGGGGCACATGAATGTTGACCCAAATGTGCCTGGATTTGAGGGCTTCAGGATTGGTGAAGAGACCCACATCTATCAGGGCATCGTTCCCGCTGTTGTGCGAATGCCGGTACTGGCCCTGACCAGCCGATTCGAGGGTCGACTCACGGGCTTGTCGATGCTATTGGCCTACTGCGCAGCTCTTGGATTTTTGATTTTCGCAGCATGGAGAATCCGTTGCATCATGCGCGGTTCCGCAGCGATGGGGCGAGCCGAGATGGTCTGTACCGCAACCGTTGCCTTTGGCATAGCGGGGAGTTCGCTGCTGTTCTTAAGTTCAACGACTTGGGTCTATCACGAGGCGCTGCTCTGGGGGGCAGCGCTTTGTATCGGGTCGTTCACCTCGCTCATCTACTGGATGGCACCTTGTGGGTTAGCCCGCCCAACGGCAAGATTTTTTGCCCTGTTCGCGGCAGTGCTCTTGGGTGGCTTGGCGGTCAACACCAGACTGTCCATTGGCCTTGGTCCACTAGTGGGCCTTGGCCTTGCAGCGGGCTGCCTTGTTGTCGATATGCTGTCTCGTTCTCGCGTCAAGAGCAGCGCCACTGAGTCATCGAAGACACGACTGCCCCTGATTCAGCGGATTTCGGGTTGGGATTCGCAGCAGTCCACGAGTCGACCGTTGGCATCGCTGCTGTTCATTCTGGTTGGAGTTGCCGCTGCAGTTGTGGTGTATGCCGGGGTGAATAATGCAAGATTCCATTCCTGGTTCGGCGTGCCACTCGACCGACAGGTCCTCGTTGCCCAAGACCCCGCTCGGGTCGCAGCGCTTCAAGCAAACGGCAACTCGTTATTCGGTGTGAAGTACGCCCCCTCGGTGCTGCTGCAAACGCTTCGGCCAGATGCACTCGCACTGCGTTCAGAGTTCCCATTCATTGGGTTCCCGAGCCAAAAACCAGCAGTTCTCGGTGATGCGCTCTTTGCTGAGCGCGACTGGTCTTCGAGCCTTCCGGCGAGTGAACCGCTCCTGTTCTTTGGAAGCCTGATTGGCCTGACCGCGCTCTTCGTTCCCAAGAAGTGGAAATCCTCTTCCCAAGTGATGAGTTTGAGGATTCCGGTGCTTGGAGCAGCAGCAGGTGGGTCACTGTTCTTAGCATTCGGATATATCTCGCAGCGCTACCTTACCGATCTCTTTCCCTTTTTAGCCCTGTCTGCAGTGATCGGCCTGCAGGCTCTGGCAGCATTGCTGCTCACCCCAGCGAGCTGCGACCGAACGAAGAAGCAAGTACGCCAGAGCAGAATTTTTGCCGGGATTGCAGTCTTTGCGATTCTGGTGGGATCGTTCTGGAGTGTTTGGGTCAATTCCTCGCTCGCACTGCAGTACGGGTTGGAAATCTCACCGAGTGCTCGGGAGGCGCAGCGGTCAAGTTGGCTCGACCTTCAAAAGAGTCTGGGTGGGCATGCCAGTCTGGCCCATCTACCGAGCGGGGCCGCCCTGCCAACCCCAGGACCCAGAGGACAAGTCTTGATCTTCGGGAACTGCGAGGCGATGTATCGCAGCAGCGGTTCAATCTGGTATCTCCTCGAGGCCGGAAGGGCCGCGGGTGGAGTACAGGTTCGTCTCACCAAAACCGCCGCGATTGAGGATCTGATCACGTTGGTTCAGGCTGCTTCGCCGCAGGGCAGGGCAAGCCTGGTGCTACGCCAGGTAGGTCAGGATCAAGCTGAGCTACTCATCGAGAGCAGCTCTCCCGCAGGGCTCGTACAATCCACGCCGAGCAAGATCTTTGCGTTGCCGCTTGGCCATCAGGTGAGCCTGAACGTGGTCATGACATCAAGGACGAATACGGTCCTCGTGACCGAGCAGCACACTGGCCGCGAGCTTCTCCGAGAGCAGGTGGAGGTGAGCGGTTTGTTACTTGCTCCTGTTGCTCATCAGGGTCTGCAGGTGAAGGTTTCGGACCTTCCCACAAAGGTCTGCCGAGACATTTCCCGTTAGTTCTGCCCACAGGTATCGGTAGTTGCACTGACGCCTAGATTTTTCAGGTTGGCCAATGTCACGGGAGACGCGGAGCAGACTCAGCAGGCGGATGAGCAACACTTGATGGCCCAGAGCCTCCACGGAGTCTCGCCCCCCAGCGAATAGCTGGCTTTTCAACCACGTACCAGCTGATAGTTGCGCTGAGCATGGTCAAGGCCAAGGTGAACAACAACATTTGTAGGAAGTTTGCGTTGAGTCCTTGCTGATCAGTGAGACGCAGGTAAATGTCCTGCCACGCCTCATGCCAAATGTAGATGCCATACGAGACCAAGCCCAGCCAGATTGCTACCGGGTTTGCAGCAGTAGCGGTTACTAGGCCGCGATTCGATCGAGCAAGGACAGCAGGAATAACGAGCAGCGTTGCGAAGAGCAGGTAGAGCACTCGCACGAGATAGGCCTGAGCCGGAGTGAAGATGGGGAACATGGGCAAGTCGAGCTGTGTCGAGACAAACCAGAATACGCCAAGCGCACAGAGCCAGAAACCCAGCGCAGCGGGAGTCTGACGGAGCCAAGCCGGTAAGCGAGTCTTGTTATGCGACACCCATGCACTCGCGACGGCTAGCAACATTCCCGGAACAAAGTCTCCGATGCGAAAGGGAAGCCAGGTTCCGAGTTGGGCAAAGGTGGACTCGGCAACCCCGATCTTGATGAGGCCAAGGTTTGCTGCGGCTGAAGCGACAAAGATGACAATGAGTGCGCCCACTTCAACGCGAAGTTGCTTTGAGGCGCTGCGCCGTCTGCGAGAAAGCAACCAAGCCCAACACGGCACGAACACATAAAACGCAACCTCGGTAGCAAGTGACCATGCCTGTTGAATCGGCCCGCCAACGAGCTGCGAAGAGTCATAAATCTGCAACAACAGGTAGTGGGTAACGATGCTATGAGGCTCGACAAAACCGGGAGCTTTCAGAACAAACCCGACCACCGTGAGAGCCACCCAATAGGCAGGAAGAATCCGAAGGACTCTGCGACGTGCGTAGGCGCCAACATCGCCAGTAGATTCTCCGGCAAATCGCGCTGCCACAAACGGCCGGTACAACAAGAAACCCGAGAGGACAAAGAAAACCGAAACTCCTACGTCCATTCGCGCTAAATACGGGCCAAGAACTGCTGAGCGGTTGCTGAAACCGCTGAGCAGACTGACGTGGGTAATTAACACGCCGAGAGCCGCTAGGGCGCGGCACCCATCGAGTGCCGGAAAGCGAATCTTCTGCCCCAATACGGAGTCAGAAGCAGAGGATGAAGCCTCATTGATTGCCGCTGATCCCGGTCTGTTCATGTGAGGGATCGTAGACGGGTTATAAACTCCACGGCTTGACCTCGGAGGCACTGTGATAACCAAGAAAATCGGGATTCTGGTGGTTGCGTACAACGCCGCTACCACGCTTGCCGCAGTGCTCGACCGAATCCCCGAGGATTTCCGAGACTCAATAACGGCAGTAATCCTCGGTGATGACCACAGCCAGGACCAAACGCACCTTGTAGCAGTTGGTTATCAGCAGCTCGATCCCAGCCTGCCACTGCAGATCACGCGTCACGAGAAGAACCTTGGGTACGGAGGTAACCAAAAGTGGGGTTATCGAACCGCCATTGACCAAAGCCTCGACATCATCGTGTTATTGCACGGAGATGGGCAGTATGCGCCAGAACTCCTTCCGCAGATGGTTGCCCCGCTACTGAATGACGAGGCTGATGCTGTATTTGGTTCTCGCATGATGGTCGAGGGTGGCGCTCGACGCGGCGGTATGCCGATGTACAAGTTTGTGGGGAATCGGATCCTCACCACGGTAGAGAACGCAGTTGCGGGCGTGGACTTGACCGAGTGGCATTCCGGGTACCGCGCCTATTCCGTGGCGGCGCTCGCTGGGCTTCCATTTGAACGCAACAGTGACGGCTTCGACTTTGATACACAGATCATTTTGCAGCTCATCGAGTCAGGCCAACGGATTGCCGAGATTCCGATTCCGACTTATTACGGAGAAGAGATCTCGCACGTGAATGGGCTGAAATATGCCAAGGACATCACCTCGGAAGTCGTTCGGTACCGAGCTCACAAGATGGGGTTTGGAACAGGGGAGTTGGCATTCTCGAGCTCTGCCTACGAGCAGAAGCAAGGAGATGACTCCTCTCACTACATTCTGAAGAACTGGCTCGCTCGCCGGTCGGCAGCGCAAGTGCTTGACCTCGGTTGCTCTGATGGGAAGTTTGCAGAGGGCTTGCAGGCTCAGGGCCATCACGTGACTGGCGTTGACTTGCAAGCGCACGAGGGAGTCAAGGAGCGGGTCGAATGTTTCGTGCAGGCAGACCTTGATCATGGCCTTCCTGGTGAGCTCGAAGGCCCCTACGATGTAGTCCTCGCAGCAGATGTTTTGGAACACGTGCGCCGGCCTGATTTGTTATTGCAGCAGATTCAGCTGGTGCTGGCCCCTGGAGGCTCCGTCATCGTGAGCGTGCCAAACTTTGGTCACTGGTACCCTCGCATGCGCGTGGCGCTTGGCCATTTCGATTATGACCGGCGTGGCATCCTTGACGCTGACCACGTCAGGTTTTTTACCAAGAAGAGCTTTGAACGGCTGGCGCAAGCGGCCGGGTTTGTGATCGTGCGTCGTGACGCTACGGGATTGCCCATCGAGGTTGCTGAGCGAGGCGGTCACGGCCAAGACGTGACGGCCACAGGACTCTCTCGAGCGCTGACTCGGATAGATCGAGCAGCTGTTTCAGCGCGGCCACAACTCTTTGGTTATCAGTTCCTGTTTGAGTTGCGGTCCGACCCCGCCTATGAAGTGCCGAGAAACAGCGAGTGACAGCAGCAGTCGAGTCCGAGGTGCAACAAGCTGAGGCTGAAGCAGTCTCCGAGAAGCGTTTTCTTGCCTACCTCTCTCCTCTTTTGCTGCTCGCTCTGGTCATTCGAGTTGCGTTTGTTTTGATTCGGCAAGCCTCGGTTCAGCTCGTGACCGGTGATGCCTACTGGTATCACTTTCAGGCAAAGCTGGTTGCTGATGGGCGCGGCTTTTTAAACCCCTTTGACTTCTACAAAGAGGGGATTGTGAGCCAGGGTGCGGATCATCCTCCCGGGTTTGTGCTGGTCCTGACCATTCTTGATTGGTTGGGTATCAGCAGCGCCCAAGGACAACGACTTGCCATGTGTTTGCTCGGCACGGTCACGGTGGCAGTTATTGCCTATCTGGGGCGTCGCCTTGGTGGGGTTCGTGTGGGGCTGATCGCAGCATTCATCGCTGCGGTGTATCCGAATATGTGGATCAACGACGGCATGCTGATGGTGGAGACCGTGTTTATTCTGGCTACGGCAGTCGCACTCCTCGCTTGTTACCGCTATTTCAGTCGGCCGAACCGGGCAGATGTAGTTCTGCTCAGTGTTGCTCTCACGGTTGCAGCAATGACTCGACCCGAGGCGATTCTGCTTTTCTTGCTGCTTGCGGTACCTATCGTGTTGGCGCGCAGGCAGATCTCGTGGAAGGAGCGTGTTGTGCAACTCGCTATAGCGGCCTGCATTCCGATTCTTGCCTTTACCCCATGGGTTCTGTACAACCAGAGCAGATTTGAGGACCCAGTCTTCATCAGTACTGGTGCCGGGCAAACGCTCGCTGCGGGGAATTGTGAGTTGACGTTCAGCGGAGATCATCTTGGTTTCTACGATACGAAGTGCCTGCTGACACCCCAGATTATTGAGCCCACCACTCCTGATCGCTCGCTTCGTGACAGCGAGTATCGCAAGATCGCCAAGTCGTATATTGCGGCCCACACTTCTGAGCTACCCAAGGTGATGGCTGCACGGGTGGGTCGGGTCTGGCATGTGTTTCGGGTTGATCAGAGCATTGGCCTTGATGGATTTATCGAGGGTCGGGCTGGTGGGGCTCCGGGCGGCGGCTTCTTCATTGTTCGCGAGGCGCTGTGGTCCTACTTTGTTCTCATGCCGCTGGCGTTGTTCGGCCTTGTTCTGCTTCGCCGTAAACGCGAGAAGATCTACCCACTCCTGATGCAGCCGGCACTCGTCACCGTGGTGGCCGCCATGACCTTTGGTATCACCCGGTATCGTGCCGGTGCTGAGGTGACGATTGTGGTGTGCGCAGCGGTCACGATCAGCATGGTGGTCAGCAAGTTATTTCCGCCGATAATCGTGAATGCCGAACCCCTAACGAGTGAAGAACCCGAGGCCAAGCCATGACACCGTCCGATTTCACTCAACAAGACATGGTGCACCGCTTACCCGCTGCACAAGTGGTGAATCGATCTGATTTTTTGGTTGAGGCCGCCCGGGGCAAGCGGGTTACGCACGTAGGTTTTGTAGACAGCGGATGCTGGGCGTATCACGCCACATTCGATAGCTGGCTCCATGAGCATTTGAATCAATCGGCTTCATCTTTGATTGGTTTGGATCTAGACGAGGCTGGAGTCGAGCGAGCACAGGAAATGGGCTTTGAGGCTTATGCCGTTGATTGCTCTGACGACGCCGCTGTAGCGGCACTCGGCCTTCAGCCAGCGGAGTTGATCATTGCCGGTGAGATTATCGAACACCTCGATGACAGCGGTTCATTTCTGGAAGGGCTGCACTCCTTGACCGACCCAGGCGGCAAACTCGTGGTGACCACCCCGAACGCAAGCGGACTCCTCAATGCGGGAGCGGCTGCGCTGGCTGGGTATGAGGTGAATCATCCGGATCATGTCACGTTGTATTCCTGCTACACGCTCACCAATTTGCTGCGTCGCCACGGCTGGGAGACCGAGCAGGTGGCCACCTATGTGCCTGTGCTGAAGGAATTCGAAGCACTGAAAGGCAAAGTGAAACTGTTGGGACTTGGTGCAAAATTCGTGCTTGGGACTGAACGGCTCTTGGGCAAGATCGGCCGACCCTATGCGGCTGATGGGCTCATCGTGGTGGCGCGCTCAAGTCGCTGAGTCGGCTGAGTCCGAGCTGCCCGAATCGGTTGTCTGCTCCAGCTTTTCTGCGAGTGCATCATGCGAAGCTCGAAGCAATGCAAGATCCTCAGCGAGTGTTCGGATGCGTTCCTCAGAGCGTGAGAACTCCCAGGAGAAGTGGACCACGATCAAGAAGAGGAATCCCACCGAGAGAATCAGGAACGTTGCCGGAGGGTAATAGACGCCTGCAGCGTGCGAGACCGCCTCGAGTAGCCCTGGGAACACCGCAATGGTGGCGAGCGCAAGAGCAACCACGATCCAAAGTAGCGAGTACTTCGTTCGCAACTTATGTCTCCGGACAAGGCGAACAATAAAGAAAACGCTGAGCAGGGTGACGATGATGACAAACACATGGGCGCGCGTTGTGAGGGCGCCATTGCTCACCGGCTCAGTGGTGTCAGCGAGGAGCACGGCCTGAGCGTGTGCGCTGCTCAATCTCTGCATCATGGGGCTAGGCCTTCCTCGATTGTAGCTACTTGCGGAGCTGTTGGAACAGGTGCTCGCCTGCGACTGGCGCGGGTGAACATGGTGAACATCACACGCACGTAGTGATACATGAGTTTGAACCGCATGGCCGAAGGTGTGCCTCCGGCACGAGGGTGCATCTCGACGGGAATTTCTGCAATTCGAAACCCTGCATAGTTTGCAGCTAGGAGTGCCTCGACTGACTCCATGTATTCCGAAGGGTAGCTTCGAGCGAAGTATTCCAAAACAGGCCGTCCAAAGGCCCGAAACCCCGAGCTGGTATCGGTGAATGTTCGACCCGATAGCACCCGCATGGAGAACTGAAGCAACTGCATTGCTTTGCGTCGGGTCAGGCCCACCTCGTATGAGTTCTCGGTGGCAAAGCGACTCCCGACCACAAAATCTGCACCATCGAGAGCTGCGATCAGGGTTGGAATCATGGTGGGGTCATGTTGGCCGTCAGCGTCTAATTGCACCGCGGCGTCAAAATCCTCTTGTACCGCATAACGAAATCCGGTGCGAAGGGCTCCGCCGATCCCAAGATTGAACGGCAAGATCAGCACGGTGCTGCCATGCGCACGAGCCACGTCGGCAGTTCCGTCAGTGGATCCATCATCGACCACGACAACTTCGTATTCGGGAACCGCCGCGCGTAATGAGTTCAAAACGGCTGGCAGTGTTGCTGCCTCGTTCAGTGCGGGGATAATCACTAGGACGCGAATCTTTATCCTCCTCGACAAATGTTGCCCCGATACCTTGACACATCACAGCGTGAGCGATGATCCAATGGCCCGTGGAATGCGCCGAGTGGGTCTAGGGTCGAACCGTGCTGTGCAGGATCAACCGACTCCCCCTAGCCGAATGACTGATCAACCGAGTCCGACTGGCCGAAAGACTGGGCGTTTTTCTTCTCTCTCTGAAAGAACGCGAGACCTCATCTCGCTGTCGATCATCGCATTTGCGCTTCTGCTGCCTGTCTGGGGACTTCTGCATTACCAAGGCCCTCCGATGGAGGAGGGCTTCATGCTGGCGTTTCCCGAGCAGATGCTTCAGGGTCGCCTACCTCATCGGGACTTTCTGCATTTGTACGGGCCAGGCTCTCTCTGGTTGCTAGCTACGGTCTACAAGCTCCTCGGTACCTCACTCACGGTCGAGCGCTGCGTCGGACTCCTGCAGCATGCAGCGGTTACCTTTGGGCTCTTCGCACTACTGAAGCCTTTCGGCAGGCGCATCGCAACGGCTTCAGCTTTGGTGGCCCTGGTGATTCTGATTGGGCCACTCGGGTTGTCGGCGATGGCATGGAACGGTGCCTTGGCATGTGCTGTGTGTTCCCTCGCTGTTGGCGCTGCAGCCTGTCGGGCCGAGGTCAAACATCCAAAAACGCTGGCGGTGTTTGCCGGAGTTCTCGCTGGCGCAGCGCTGTTATTTCGGCCGGACTTAGTCATAGCCGTTGGGCTCGGTTCCATCGCCATGATGCTGCGCATGTCGAAACCTCAGCGAGTTCCGTTTGTCTTGGGCGGGGTCGTCACGGTTGCGTTGTACATTCCCCACCTGCTGCTCTCGGGGGTTGGAGCCTCATTTGAGGGGATGTTCCTTGACCCTGTGTTCAAGTTGCGTGGCGGGCGTTCGCTTCCGGTTCCGCCATCTTGGGGTCAAGTGGATGGCTTCCTGCAGCGAGCCGGAGCCTTGCGACTTTCTGGCTGGCCGCTACCCATGCCAGCGCTCTCGCACCAGATCTTTCTCTGGTTCTTTCTTGTGCCCGCTTCGATTCTGCTGGTGCTGTTTGCCGCATGGCGCCTCCGAAAACGAGAGCATGAGTCTGATCGAACCACTGCGCTGTGGCCTGCCGCGCTGTTTTGCGCTGCTCTGATCACACAGGCTGTGCAACGACCAGACACTGCGCATTTGTCTTGGGTTACGGGAATCTCGTTTGCATTGTGTATCCCCGCACTAGCGGTTCTTGTTCAGCAGGTTCGTCCTACCTGGGAAGTTTCTCGAGGCGCGTGGATTGCTGCGGGGGCTATGGCTGGGATCTTGTTGCTAGTGATTCCGTTCTACCCGCTTCGGACCTACGCAGACCTTGTGGGACAGACTTTTGGCAGAAACCAGTTTGGCTATGAGATCAGCAACGCTGGCCGTACCTTTTACTTTGGAAGTGCCGAGGGTGCACAAGATGCTCAACAGGTGACGGATCGACTTGAGGAACTCTCGCGGCCGGGGGAGTCACTCATTGTGGGTCCAACTGACCTTTCCCGAACGAACTACAGCGATGCCTTCTTCTACTACTTGTTCCCAGATTTGGTACCGGGCACTCGGTATATCGAGATGGATCCGGGCCTTGCAGATGCGGCAGATTCTGGGCTTTCAGAGGAACTCCTCAAAAATGACTGGCTCATCTTGTCGAATGCTTGGTCGGGATGGACCGAACCAAACGACAGCGCTGGCTCGGGGTCGCAGGCACCGAATCAGGTGGTCAATGACCACTATTGCGTCATGTCACAGGCTCAGATGTTCACCTTGTACAAGCGCTGTCGGTAACTCAGCAAGTCTCGCATCGCTCTGAATACGCCGAACTCTTCCGAGGGGATCCTCTGGGGCGTGCTGCAAACAAGGAGTCTGACCGGCTCCTGATAGTACAGTTTCTGCGTGCAAAGAACCCTTGTGATTCCCACATATCAGGAGGCCGAAAATATTGGCCGCCTGCTCACGAGGATTCGCGAGTTGTGCCCTGATCTTCATGTGATCGTCTGTGATGACAACAGCCCGGACGGCACGGGGAAGCTGGCCGATCAGGCTGCACATGACCTTGGCGGAGTAGAGGTGCTGCATCGACGCAGTAAGGAAGGTCTGGGCGCTGCTTACCGTCACGGGTTTCGCCACGCGTTAGATGGCAAGTATGAGGTGATCATCCAGATGGATGCAGACTTCTCTCATGACCCGAGTGTGTTGCCCTCGCTCATTGCTGCAGTCGACAACGGTGCAGATGTTGCCATCGGCTCGCGCTATGTGCCCGGAGGCTCAGTCCCGAATTGGACTTGGCTTCGCCGCCAACTCTCCCAGTGGGGAAACTCCTATGCCAGAGCGATGCTCCGGCTTGGCATGCAAGACGCAACAACTGCCTTTCGTGCCTATAGGGCGACAGCCCTTGAGCGAATCGATATAGACGGGACCACCGCAAATGGGTACCTGTTTCAAATCGAGACTGCCTACCGATTATCTGCTGCCGAACTCGTGATTACCGAGATACCGATTACCTTTGTCGATCGTGTTGCAGGATCCTCAAAGATGGCTGTGATTCGCACCATGTTAGAGACTGAATTGCGGGTGACCTGGTGGGGGATTGCGCTGAGAGCACCACGAATCTCTGAGAGTCTTCGCCGAACGGCTCCCGGCAAGTATTTGATGTCGAAGATTCGCCCGACTGGGCCACCCGTTGTGGAGTAGTTGATGGGAACCGCTGATCTAGCAACCCGGAGCGGCCTAGCTCCAGCAGTTGATTCGACCAGCACCCAGAGCTTGGCGTCCACTCAATCATCGAGCCATGAACAACCAAGGATTCGTTTGCAGGGGATCAATCCCGCACCGCTGGGGCAGGTCTCATCACTTGACGGTTTGAGGGCTCTCGCAGTTATTGCGGTACTGCTCTATCACTCGAGATTCCCTTGGATTCCTGGTGGCTTCTTAGGGGTGTCTGCTTTTTTCACCCTTTCAGGATTCCTCATTACTGCACTACTTCTTCGGGAGTGGGCCTCGGTCGACCGGATCGCAATTCGGCACTTCTGGTCTCGACGCTGTCGCCGCCTTCTTCCTGCGGCATGGCTCACGATCGGCCTAGTCATTGCAATGGGGGCTGTTGGTGTTTGGGATACCGAGCAGCTTCGAGACTTGCGTTCGGATGTGCCGTACTCGCTGGTCTCTTTGCTGAACTGGCACTTTATTCGTGCAGATCGCTCGTACGGTGCGCAATTTGCAGCGCCGAGCCCGCTTGAGCATTTCTGGAGCCTTGCTGTTGAACAGCAGTTTTATCTGATACTTCCCATCATCGTGATCGGGGTTCTGACTGTCGGCGCCCGTGTCTCGCAGCGCAGAAGACTCCGTCTTCTTATCGGAGTTCTCCTCTCCCTGACCCTGGTCTCGGCGATAGCCAATGGCGTGCTCGCTCATGGCGCAGTGGACCGTTCTTATTTCGGAACCGAGACCCGAGCGGCCGAGATCCTTATTGGCGCGCTTCTGGCATGTTTCACCCTCCGTCAAGCACGCTTGCGGACAGTCAGACTGCAAGGAGTTGCCCTGGCACTCGGCATAGCTGCACTCTTCGTTACTGCTTGGCTTTGGCACATCGCCCGTGTTCGTTCAGATTGGTTATATCCCTGGGGCTTTCTGCTCACTGCGATCTGTACCGCACTCATCATCCTTGCGGCGCTGCAGCGAAGTGTTCTGAGCCGTGCTCTCTCGGTCCGCCCGCTGTTATGGCTCGGCCGGATCAGCTACGGGGTGTATTTGCTGCACTGGCCAGTATTTTGTTGGCTCACCGTGGCCCGCACGGGTTTGGCGCAGTGGCCACTCTTTGGGCTGCGAATGGCCGTGACCTTACCCTGCGCCGTTGTGATGTTCCGGATCGTGGAAACTCCCGTGCGACTCGGAACACGGTTGAAAGGGAGGTCACTTGTGATTGCCGGTGCGGCGGTTCTCGTCGTTGTCCTCGCTGCTGGCGTGCTCACTACAAACAACCTTCCTCAGCCGTCTTCTTTGCGTTTGGCATCGGCCGTCTCACCTTCAACTCCGACCACGATCCCACCACCCATTCCCATCCGTTCGGTCTCGGTCGGGGATGGCTTTTCGGGCTCAATCTTTGAGGGCTCGGCAAAGAATGAGGGACTGCAGAATTCGGCGTACGCGACTGCTGATTGTGGCCTTGCCTTGGGTGGTTGGGTAGCTCTCTCGGACGGACGAGTTGAGCGAGATGTCGAGCGCTGTGCTGGGGTCCGACAGGGTTGGATCACCTCTGTTCAAACCCAACTACCGGAGTACACACTTGTGGCAGGCACATCACGTGATGTTTCTGACCGAAGACTCTCTATCGATGCGCCATGGCTTCCGTCTGACTCAGCCGAGATTCAAGATTTTCTACGAACCGATATTGCCGATCTTGTTGACCAACTCTCAGCCACTGGTACCAAGGTGGTACTGATGACCATCCCGCACATGCGAAACACTTCCGTTCCAGCGGTGTTGCCGCCTCTGACGCCCGATCCAGATCCCGATCGAGAGGTGCTTCGCGTAGCTGAATGGCTGACCGCTGTGCAGGGTGCACCAAGGAGCGCCTTTGCCGAGAATGACAATGCTCGCATTGATCGGTATAACGCTGTTCTGGCAGAGGTCGCAAAGAGTCGCGGGGTTCGCCTGTTGGACCTCGCGGGGATGATGAGCACCTGGGCAGGCGGGGAGTTTGATGCTTCAGCACGACCCGACGGTGTTGCTCTCAGCGCGACGGCTGCGAAAAAAATCCGATACTGGATCTCGCAGGAGCTGAGATCCGGCGCAACGGTTCCTCCCGCAGCAGCAACGGCGGCGCAGCAATCCAGTTCGGGAAGTCTCAATCTGCAGCTCCCTCTTCCCGAAGCTCCGCCAGTTTCTCCTCGTCGGCAGATCTCGACGCTCTCTCCGGCCAAGGTGTTGATCGTCGGTGATTCAGTAGCGCACAGTTATGGGT
>JBAXCX010000019.1:0-29929 GCA_037141255.1 Actinomycetes bacterium
ACTACAGTCAGTCCAACAAAACTGGCTGCAACCGGATCAAGCAGCGCCAGACTCGTGGGGATCGGCGTTGTGCTTGCAGTTCTTGGCGGACTCCTGATGCTTGTAGGTAAGCGCAGAACTCGATCAGTCTGATCCCTGCCCGCTAGGTGAGTGACGAGTTCGAGTGCGAGTCGGCTGATCCGACGCCCCACGTCTTCCCGCTCGAACTCGTTGCTCTCTTCGGCTTCGAGCGGGGTGATGAGGCAGTAGCCCTCGCCGCTGTAGTTTGGCGCGACCTTTGCGGTGTCCCACTGGCCGGATGACGCCGCGAGGGGTTGTCGATGTGTTGGGGCAAGAGAGGGTGTGGCGCCGCAGAAAGTCGCTGGTGGGTCCGTGGATGCGGCCATCGAATGTACGCAGATACCTTCTCAGCGTCCTTCTTTCACCTCAGTATCAAGGGGACACTCATAGTTTGGCCATTTTCAGGAGCAGCCGCTCGTGCTGCCACAGGCGCTACATACGTAACACGAACCAGCGCGAGCCATTTGAATGCCGCACTGCATGCAGAGCGGGGCATCCATTGCTTGACCCAGAGTGGAATCAGAAACTGAGGGTTCCGCTGACGTGGTCTCGACGAAGTTGCGATCGGCCTCGGTGGCAGAACTTGCCAGGTCGAGCCCCGGAGAGGACCCAACCGCATGCTCTTCTACCCCAGGCAGAGTCTGCTGCAGCCGCTCGTCCGTACCAAGCACCCCAAGATCTAGGCGTTCGGGGTAGGTCAAATAGTCCAGAGCCAATCTGCGGAATAGGTAGTCAATCAGACTGTTTGCTAGCCGCACCTCGGGATCATCGGTGATTCCCGCAGGCTCAAATCTCATGCCAACGAATGCGTGAACAAATGCTTTGAGTGGAACCCCGTACTGGAGTCCGTGACTGACCGAGATTGCGAAGGCATCCATGATTCCCGCAAGCGTGGAACCTTGTTTGGAGACACGAATAAAGAGCTCGCCTGGGCGGCCGTCCTGATACTCCCCAACTGTGACGAACCCTTTGCAGTCAGCCACTCGGAATTCGAAGGTTTTTGAGGAACGCGAACGTGGAAGCTTCTCACGGACGGGCTTTGCTGCGAGGAGTTCGGCTGGCAGGTCAATGGTCTGCTTTCCCGTACTGAGCGGTTGTGCCACCTTGCAGTTGTCGCGATACAAAGCCACGCACTTGATGCCCATTTGCCAAGCATCAATAAGTAGTTGTTCGACCTCATCCACCGTGGTCTCGGCTGGTACGTTGACTGTTTTGGACATTGCACCAGAAAAGAACGGCTGTAGAGCAGCCATCATCCTCAGATGACCACCGTATGAAATGACGTTGTCTCCCATGGCGCAAGCAAACACCTCAAGGTGTTCGGCCAACAGGTGCGGTGCCCCAAGCGCTGACTGCTGCTCGGCTATGTAGGCAACCATCTCTGCGACCTGCTCAGCGGTGTACCCAAGCCTGACAAGCGCCCGTGGAACCGTCTGATTGACGATTTGCAAGCTTCCACCGCCTACCAGCTTCTTGAACTTCACTAGGCCCAGATCTGGCTCAATCCCTGTGGTATCAGCATCCATCATGAAGCTGATCGTGCCGGTTGGCGCAGCCACGCTGAGTTCGGCATTGCGACTTCCCACGAGTTGCACCCGCTCAAGGGCTTCGGTCCAAACCTGGGTGACCCGGGCGTTCAGTTCGGGTTGAGCCGATACAGATGCAATCTGCGTTGCCGCGCCAAGATGCATCCGATACACCCCAATCCAGGCTGCCGCATCGCTCGCGAACAGTGGTGCAGGGCCAAGGAGCTGCGCAAGCTCGGTAGATCGGATTGCCGCAGTTCCGGTTAAGAGAGCCGTGACCGATGCGGCCCAAGATCGCCCGCTTTCTGAGTCGTATGGGTAGCCCAGCGCCATCAGGCATGCACCTAAATTCGTATACCCGATTCCAATGTCTCGGGACTTAGCCGTCATCTCTGCGATGGGCCCCGTGGGGTAATCCGATGCGCCAACAAGAATGTCTTGAGCGGTGACCACAATCCGAACGCTCCGCTCGAAGGCATCAGCGTCAAAGGTTCCCTCCTCGTCGAGGAATCGCAAGAGGTTGAGTGAGGCCAAGTTGCAGGCACTATTTGGCAGACGAAGATGCTCCGAGCACGGATTGCTCGCAGTGATTTCTCCGGCGTTCGGGGTGGTGTTCCAACGATTGATGGTGGAGCCAAACTGCACTCCTGGGTCGGCGCATTCCCAAGCAGCCTGAGCGATATGGCGCATGAGTTCTTGGGCCGGGACTCGTTCAATCACCTGCATTGTTGACCGTGCGAGGAGGTCAAAATCCTCGCCCGCGATGACAGCCTGCATGAACTCATCGGTAAGCCGAACCGAGTTGTTGGCATTTTGGTATTGCAGCGAGATGGAGTCTTTGCCGTCGAGGTCCATATCGAAGCCGGCGTCTCTCAGCACTCGGGCCTTGCGTTCTTCTCGGGCTTTACACCAGATGAATTCCTCAATATCAGGGTGATCAATGTCGAGAATCACCATCTTGGCTGCGCGGCGGGTGGTTCCCCCGCTCTTGATCGTTCCTGCTGAAGAATCCGCCCCTCGCATAAAGCTGACTGGACCCGAGGCCGTTCCGCCGCCACTTAGGTGCTCGCGCGATGATCGTACCTTTGACAGATTGGCACCTGCACCGGAACCACCTTTGAAGATGACTCCCTCCTCTGCGTACCAGTTAAGGATGGAGCGAAGGTTGTCCTCAACGTCGAGGATGAAACATGCCGAAGCTTGCTGGGCAACTCCCGGAACACCGATGTTGAACCAGACTGGAGAGTTGAACGAGAGCATCTGATGCGCCAAAAGGTACCGAAGTTCTTGGGCGAAGCAGTCGGACTCCTCAGCATCGGCGAAGTAGCCATCGCGCTCGCCCCATGTTGTGATCGCCCCCACTACCCGATCAATGACCTGCTGCAAGGAATCCTCTCGCTCAGGGGACCCCAACAAGCCTCGAAAGTATTTCTGAGCCACGATATTTGAAGCGGTGGCTGACCAACCCTCTGGGAACTCCACGCCAAGTTGCTCAAAGGCCACTGAACCATCGCGGTAGTCAGTAAGACGAGCATCTCTTCTTTGCCAATTGAGATCGGCATAGGGCGAGCGACCCGGCACGGTGAAGTGGCGTTGCAAGCGCGGCACAGGCTCTGCTTGGGAAGTGGAAGAAGGACCGGGCTCAGAAGCAAGAGACATGTGAATTGCCTTTGTCAGTGGAGTGAACAGAACTGCTGGGCAAGCACGCACCGTTTATGGGTTGGGCGGGCATAGACGACCGGGCGAAGACCAGCCGGCACGCCGAATCACTCAAATGAGTGCTTCGAGTTCCGACCCCCAGGAGACGCCCTTCTGCATGAGCAGAGTGGCGCCAGCCACCATTCCAGTCGTCTATGCCACAACCTACGGAGAGCAACTTAGTCATGACTGCCTGTGGGGTAAAAGTGGATAACCATGTGAATTTCCGGAAAATTTCTCCACAACGGCTGGGGATAACCGTGTATAACCAGAGATTGGCTATTCTCGGCATGTGCAGCAACTCTTTCCCCAACACCAGCCCCTGGCCGAGATTGCAACACTTCTGAGCAGAACTGATCGGCGCGCCCCTTCTGGCCGCCCTTGGGTAATGGCAAACATGGTGGCGAGCGCTGACGGTGCGTACTCCGTTTCGGGTGTTTCTCGAGCCCTGAGTAGTCCAGCGGATCGAGAGATCTTCCATGCGCTGCGCGCCTCGGCCGACGCAGTTCTGGTTGCGGCAGGAACTGCACGTGCTGAGGGCTACCGACGCCCGACTCCCGTGGCGGAACTGGCGAAAGAGAGAAGGCAGATCACCGATAGCGATGCACCTCGACTCGTTGTGATCAGCAGATCTCTGATGCTGCCCGCGGAGCAACCCTTCTTGGTTGGCCCTGGCGAGCAACCGATTGTGATGCATCCAGACAAAGTCGACACCGCCGGAGTGCCATCTGGGGTTGAACTTCGGCCGATGGGCACCGACGGGGTCGACTTGGACGCCGCGCTGCGGTCGCTTTATGTCGATGGCGTTCGCGTGGTGCTTTGTGAGGGTGGGCCAACACTGCTTGGCCAACTTCACCACCTGGACTTGATTGACGAACTCTTTTTGAGTGTTGCGCCAATTCTGACTGCGGGCAGCCACCTTGGCATTTTGGGCGGTCAGTCCGAGCACCTTCGCCAACAGAGCTTGCATCGCGTCTGGGAAGCAGAGGGATTCTTGTTTCTGAACTACCGGCGTCTTCGCGCAGGTCAGATGCCGGAGGGACTCACGACCTAGTCGGAGTTGCAGCTGCATCGCTGCTGTCGCTAGCAACCCCAGGCCGCGACGGACTCTCTTGGCCAAGCAACTGGATCTCTCGCTCAAAGTCTTCTGGATCTTCGAATGACTTGTAGACGCTCGCAAATCGGACCGCTGCGACTGGATCAAGTCGGCGGAGTTCATCAAGCACCAGCTCGCCCACTTGGGCGGCCTCAACCTCACCTCGAGTGGTTGAGAGCCGATCCTCAACCTGAGCCGAGAGAGCTGCGATGGCGGCCTCCTCAACAGGGCGACCCTTGCAGGCT
This sequence comes from Actinomycetes bacterium, assembly GCA_037141255.1. Taxonomy (GTDB): domain Bacteria; phylum Actinomycetota; class Acidimicrobiia; order Acidimicrobiales; family Microtrichaceae; genus IMCC26207. The sequence continues at coordinate 4,626 of JBAXCX010000019.1, forward strand.
GACCGCACACCTGCTTCAACCTTGCTTCGATCAAAGGGCGTGCGACGACCATCGCGTTTGACCACCACGGCGAGCACCTCTTCAACGCGCTCAAAGGTGGTGAAACGTTCTGCACATTTCTCGCATTGCCTGCGCCGGCGAATGGAAGATCCATCATCAGCTGCGCGTGAATCCACCACTCGATCCTCAAGGGCTCCACAGGCAGGACATTGCATTTCACCGACGCTACCGGTCCGACACGCATGGCGCATGTTGAACCTTGATCCAAACCCACAGACATCTCAGCGAGATCAGGAAGTCTTGCGTTCGGGCAGTCTGAGAGACTGACCTACTCGCAATGGTGATTGAGCAGTAAATCCCGCCTGGCCTAGGTTGAGCCGCACAATTTGATCGACCACATCTCGAGGATCTTCCTGGGGGGCTACTCGCTCTGCGAGCGTCCACAGTGAGTCACCAGAGTGCACGAAGTAGGCAACCGCTGGATCGATGTTCGCTGCTGGGGCTGCAACGGGAGTCAGTGGGTTTGCTGTGCTCGTCATGACGGCACGGACAAGCAGTCCCGAAGCGATAACCGCACAGGACACAACGAGAAGCGCAACAACGCGACGCATTAGGAACACGCGTCGGCGTTGCCGAACTACCAGGGACTTCCCACCATGGAGTACCCGCAGTCGTGGGCCGCTGAACCGGCTTGAGTTGGGCCCATGGGCAAGTTCTTCTGCGCTGAGATGCTGTGCTAGGCCTGCGCCGGTTCTGATGTCGATGATTGCTGCCATGTGAATAGTCTCCAGACGAGGTGTGACAGTGAAGAAGTTCTTGAGGTTGTCAGCCCATATTTGGGCTGTGCTGAGTTGAATTCGTTGAGAAAGTTCGACCTAGACGAACGAACGTTCGATGTACAGCATGCACGAACAGTTGTTCGATGTCAACACGTAAACCGAACGAGTGTTCCACATCGGGTATGCAAATCCTGCTACAATCCCAAACACACGTTCGAATCACCTTGGAGCACCATGAGCAGCACGCCACTCACCCCACGCCAGCAAGAGATACTCGTCTTCATCGAGAAGACCGTCGGCGATCGCGGTTATCCCCCCTCAGTCCGAGAGATTGGCGAGGCGGTGGGGCTTGCCTCCCCCTCCACCGTGCACAGCCACCTTCACACCTTGCAGCGACTGGGCTACCTTCGCCGTGACCCAACAAAGCCGAGAGCAATTGAGGTAACTGCAGATACGGCGAGCGGGACGACTGCGGAGCGTCGCCCAACACGTCACGTTCCCCTCGTCGGAGATGTTGCTGCGGGAGTCGGAGTTCTGGCTCAGGAGCGGGTGGAAGAGATGATGCCGCTACCGGCCGACTTCACTGGAGACGGAGAATTATTCATGTTGCGCGTTCGCGGAGACTCGATGATTGATGCAGGCATTCTCGATGGGGACTTCATCGTTGCCAAGGTTCAGCCAGAGGTATCGAACGGAGACATCGTGGTTGCCGGCATTCCTGGAGAAGAAGCCACAGTCAAGACCTTCCGCCGTCAAAGTGGCCGCGTTGTGCTTCACCCGTCCAACCCCAGTATGGAGCCAATGACCTTTGAGCCATCAGAAGTAGAGATATACGGAAAAGTCGTCACGGTGATCCGCAAAATCTGATCCCGAAGTTCAGCAGCGCCGAAGTTCAGCAGCCCCGAAGGTCAGCAGCGCCGAGACGGCGTCAACGGGCGGTAGACCAATCCTGCTCAGTTGGCATGAAGCGCTGCGTTCAGCCCCTCGGCCCAGGCGCCAGTGCGCGGCAGCACCTCGACGGCACCAGAGACGGAGTGTCTACGGAACAACAAATCGCAGGCCCCGCTGAGTTGACCCGCTTTGACCCTTACCCCATCAGGCATGGACACGATTGTGCCAGCAGTGACATAGAGCCCGGCCTCAACCACACAGCGATCCCCTAAGGAGATGCCAATCCCTGCATTGGCGCCAAGGAGACACTCTTCTCCAACAGAGATGACCTCTTTTCCTCCTCCAGAGAGAACTCCCATGATTGAGGCGCTTCCCCCAATATCGGAGTTCGCACCCACCACCACCCCAGCCGAGATGCGGCCCTCGATCATTGCGGGGCCCAAGGTGCCGGCATTGAAGTTCACAAATCCTTCGTGCATCACGGTGGTCCCTTCGGCAAGGTGCGCACCGAGCCGCACGCGATCGGCGTCAGCTATGCGCACTCCGACAGGCGTGACGTAGTCCACAAGTCTGGGGAACTTATCGATGCCGAACACCGTGCATGGCTGAGCCAGCGCCATGAGTCTGGTTCGCACGGAATCGAAAGATGCAACATCGCACGGACCGAGCGAGGTCCACACTACGTTCGAGAGGAGTCCGAAAACCCCTTCTAGGTTGGCCCCGTGAGGTTTGACCTTGCAGCCCGAGAGCAGGTGAAGGCGTAGGTAGACATCTGAGGCGTCCACCGGTGCATTGGCGAGATCATCGATAAAGGTCACCACTGCCTTGCGGTGTACCGGTAGCAATCGGGATGCACCGAGGTGTGAGGGAAGCGGCGCCTCATGGGCAATCCCAGCAAGTGCTGCGAGCACTTCTACGTTGGGATGATGCTGGCCATCCTCGACCATGGGTGCGAACCGTTGAATCAACTCGCGAAGAACATCGGCATCAAGTTCATAGGTCGCCGATCCGCTGTTGTAGCCAACTACGTCAGCGAGAATCGCAGCGGAACCCAAATTCTCATGCAGCGAGAACGCTCCGAACCACGTGTCGAGTACCGACGCATCCAAATCCGCGATACTCGCTAGCCCAATGCCGAAGGCTGCAGGTTCGCTATACCCATCACGCTCCCTCAGCCGCGCGGCAAGATGTGAAAACTCCTCGGGGGTAGTTGGACGTAGGTCAGCACTCACGGAAATCTCCTTTTAGCAATCAAATCGGGGAACTGATCCGGGAAGGAACGTCCACTGCCAAGCACTCTCGCAGCCAACAAACTCACGGTCCATCAGTAAGCAAGTCATCTAACGCTAAGTAGGTGCGCAGAATGCTGTCCTGAGCGACATGCTCCTCGGCAGTGTGCGCCACTGCGGCATCACCAGGGCCAAAGTTCACTGCCGGCACACCGTGCTCGGCGAAGCGAGCCACGTCGGTCCATCCGAGCTTGCCACGCACCGCTAAGTCGTGGCGCTGGATCAGGGCTCGGATACACGGGTGGTCAACGGCCGGGTAAGCGGCTGGGGAGATGTCGAGCACCTCGACCTCATCTGCATCGGCGAGATGCGGTTGCAGCAGGTCGAGCACATGCGCCTGTGCCTGAGCAGCTGTTCGGTCGGGAGCAAACCGATGAGCGAGTTCGATCTCTGCCGAATCGGGAACAACATTTCCTGCTACCCCGCCGGCGACGCGAACGACTTGCAACGCCTCATGGAAATGACAGCCCAGCAGAATCGGCTGGCGAGGCTGGTACTGATCGATAGCGGAGAGGAGTCCGGAAAGGCGGTGAATTGCATTACTGCCCATCCAAGCTCGAGCAGTATGGGCACGCTTACCTTTGAGAGTGATCAAGAACCGCATTGCCCCTTGGCAGCCTGCTTCGATCTGGCCGTCTGTTGGCTCACCAAGCAGCGCAACGTCACCCTGTAAAAGGTCGGGGCGCAACTCAAACAACTCCCCCAATCCGCTGTGCTCCGAGGCAACTTCTTCTCTGGCATAGAACACATAGGTGACGTCTACAGCAGGAGCCCTATGTCGCTCAGCAAGCTTGAGCATCACTGCGAGGCCACCTTTCATATCTGCTGAACCAACACCCCAGAGGCAGTCGCCATTTACACGAGCCTGAGAGTTTCCGTTCGCTGGAACGGTGTCTGTGTGGCCTGCAAGAACAACGCGAACCGAGCGGCCAAGTTGGGTTCGAGCCACAAGATTGTCTCCGACTCGAGTGAGTTCAAGATGCTGATGGTTCTGTAGTTCATTCTGGATAAGCGCAGTGATATCTGCTTCCGAGAAGCTTTCGGAGGCCACCGCAACTAACTCGGCGGTCTTGGAAAGAAGATCAACGCCCGCTCTCACTGCGGGTACGGACTCAGATGAACTCACGACATAGTTTTACACGCTGCAGGGCAACCCGGTGCGAGCAGGTATGAGATCAGGTCAGCGAAGCTCATCTGGACTGGTCGGGGTGCCGGGTGTTGGGGGTGGCGTGGGAAGCGTTGGTGTCTGTGGCATCCACGGGGTGGGTGCTTCGATCCGCGGGGCTTCAGGCACGGGGGCTTGTGCTGCACCGGGCAGTGGCGGTGGTGCAACCCCCGCAGCAGGATCACCCGAAGATGCAGTAGGCGGGCCCGTAACCGAATTACCTTGACGCTTCTTCCACTTGGAGCGCTTCACAAGGCCCACAATAAAGAAGATTGCTCCGAGAAAAATCAAAAAGAATCCGCTGATAATGCCCGCTATTCCAACCCCAACTTTTGCAAACCCGGGGAAGGAAGCAACCGCATACTGACCGTCGCTGAGCTCACTTCCCACACAGACCACGGTGTATTTCGAACCCGAGTTCGTATCAAATGAGTACATAAAATTAAAGGTCTCTCCGCCTGAACTCACGGTTCCAGTGCTGCCTGCGGAGGGCTCCGCAAAGGTTACCTTGCTGCCGTTTTCATCTTGGCCTTCACAGGCAACGTCTGCTGAGGATGAAACCACCACTCCGGTAGAAGATGCTGCATCCAAGCTGGTGGTCTCACCAAGAGCCACGGTAGATGCGCCACTGAGGATATCTGCGAAAGAGGCCGCAAAGCTCACACAACTGAGCCCGCCTACTCCACAACTTGAAAACGCCAAGAGCATCAGAACTATCCCGGTGATCAGCGCACCTTTGGGCGGTTTGCTCGCTGGGGCGCTGGGCGCGTTCGACATTTGGGTCCCTTCCATGGGTAGTGCTCAACGAGCTTGAGTACAACAACTGTTTCAGTCTGTCATTCCATCAGCCTTATTTCTCGAGCAAATTCTTTTTACCCGCCAAGAATGCTCTGTGCACGTCCATCAAGATTTTCTAATTGAGCTTCGCCTTGCACCACAGCCACTCGAACAAATCCAGAGGCCGCACGCCCATAAAACTCTCCGGGGCTCACCAACACTCCCAACTCGCGGGCGAGCCGCTCTGCTACAGCCCAAGCATCACCATCGGGTGCGGGCACCCAGAGGTAAAACGCGCCGGCAGGTAAGGGCGCATCGAGTCCCATGGAGTTGAGCAATGCTGCCACTCTGCCGAGCCGCGACCAGTACCGATCTCTCTGCCTCAACACACTCGCTGAATCATTCAGCGCGGCAACCGCTGCATGTTGTGCCGGGCCGGGCACCATGAGTCCGCCATGTTTTCGAATCTCGCTGAGGTAGTGAACAAGTTCGGCGTCGCCGGCATAGAACCCCACCCGGATTCCTGCCAGATTGGACCGCTTTGATAAGGAATGGACTGCTACTACCCCATCGAGGCCAGAACTCAGAATGCTTTGGCCGGGAAGTTGCCCCGGCGATGCAGGTGGCCCCTTCCAGGTGAACTCGAGGTAGCACTCATCAGAGAAGACAGGAATTTGATGGGCTCGACCCCACTCTGCAACGAGCGCTAGATCATCGAGAGCACCCGTGGGGTTCCCGGGTGAGTTACTCCACAGACACAGCGCACGAGCGGCATCTTCTGGCTCAATGGCTGCTAGATCGAGTCGCCCGCGCAGATCTACTGGCACGGCCACAGCGCGACAGCCTGCGAGTAGCGCTCCCATCTCATAGGAGGGATAACTGATCGCCGGATACAAAACGGTGTCCTTGGATGGGTGACGCAAGCGAAGCCAGTGCGGCAGCCCAGCAACAAACTCCTTACTACCAACACAAGCAGCAATCTGCGTGATGGGAACCTCTAGCCCAAGACGGGTTGCAAACCAGTCTGAAGCGGCGCCGCGCAGATGTCGAGTTCCGATTGAGGGCGGGTAACTTCGTGCGTTATCTGCAGACTCGGCGAGAGCGTTCAGCACCGATTCCGCCGGCGGGTCACATGGCGTTCCAACAGAAAAATCAATCACTGAACCGTGCGAGTCAAGCGCAAGTTGCTTAAGAGGTTCAAGGCGATCATAAGGATACGGAGGCAGCTGAATTCCCTTGGGGATCTGAGCCGACTCAGACATGTGACCTGCATCCCTCGAAGATGCTCTGTGCGCTGATTCTGAATCCATCAAGGTGCCACGACTTTGTACTCAGTTCCTCTTGCTGGAGTACTCGGCAGCGAAGAAGGGAGTACTTCAGTGAGGAACTCCTTGAACCTGCCAAGTTCGGAATCCTCGAGACGAACTGAGACGCGAACCCCCTTCGCTTCGGCAGTCTCGGTGAGTACTTCACCACAACGATGCAATGCGGCGAGCACATCTCCTCGGTGGTACGGGATATACATCTGTACCGCAGGAATCAGGGATCGCAATCGATCACCGATCCGCAAGAGCAACTCGGGTATTCCTTCGCCGGTAACTGCAGAGATTGCTACAGAACCTGGCGAATCCGCCGCCAGACGCGCTGCTTGATCGGAATAATCTGCTTTGTTGAATACCAGCAGTTCGGGCACGGCATCGCCGCCGATTTCTTTGACCACTGCCCGAACGGCTTGCATCTGCCCCTCTGGGTCAGGACCGGAGCCATCAACCACATGGATCAACAGGTCTCCCTCAGCAACGACGTCAAGTGTGGATGCAAAGGCTTGAACGAGTTGGTGTGGCAGCTTTTTGACGAATCCCACCGTGTCTGTCAGCAGCACTGATTCGCCGCCTGGAAGTTGCAGCTTGCGAGTCGTTGCATCGAGGGTGGCGAACAGCCGATTCTCGACTAGCACTCCTGCCTCGGTCAGTGAATTGAGCAGGGTGGACTTGCCAGCGTTGGTGTAGCCAACGATGACAACATGGCGCAGTGTGGAACGCCGGCGAGACTTGCGCTGCGTGGCGCGATGGTGAGCAATCTGGCGCAGGTCGGCCTCGAGCTTGTGGATCATCTTGGTGATCCGGCGCCGATCAATCTCAAATTGGGTTTCACCTGGACCGCTTCGAGTTCCGATACCACCAGCCTGCTGCGACATTGCAGTTCCCTTGCCTCGCAGCCGCGGAAGCCGATAGTTGAACAGCGCTAGTTGAACCTGCGCCTTGCCCTCTTGACTATGAGCATTCTGACCGAAAATATCCAGAATCACAGCAGTTCGATCGATTGCCGTTCGTCCAAGAATCTTTTCAAGATTGAACTGCTGTGACGGGCTGAGCTCATCGTCGAACACAACGGTGTCGCAGTCAGTCTCGAGGGCAAGCTCTTTGATTTCTTGCACCTTGCCCTTGCCGATAAAGGTGGCCGGATCGGGATTATTTCTTCGCTGTACGACCCTGCCAACAACATCTGCACCGGCAGTGTCCACGAGCAGGGCAAGCTCATCGAGAGAGGCCGAAAGCAGTTCGTCGTCATGTGGCGGGAAGCTCACCCCAACCAAAATGATGCGCTCACGGAAGTTGCGATCAATGAGCGAGTTGCTTTGACCGCCGAAATCACCAAAGCCTCCTCGGTGAGATTCGGTTGGATCTAGCAGTTCTGGGTTCTGCATAGCTTGGTCGACATGATCTTGGTCGGCGCTACTCACGAAACCGTGACCTCTGGAACGAAGACTGTGACCTCGGCAATAAAGACTGAGGGGCCCGTCAACAACAGCGTGGAATCGGAAATCGCAACTTGCGCGTCACCGCCTGGCATCGACACTCGGACCTGCTCCCCCACTAGACCCAGGCTGTGTGCTGCAGCAGCAGCAACCGTTGCACCCGAACCGCAAGCCTCAGTAACCCCAGCGCCGCGCTCCCAGACCAATAACTGCATGTGGTCTGTTGAATGTACGTAGAGGAACTCCACATTGATTCCCTCTGCGTACTCCGACTCGAGGTGCTGCCCCACGGTTGCAAGATCTAACTGTTGAAGCTGACCTTCGGATTCAAGCACCAGGACAAGATGCGGGTTGCCTATGTTGAAGGTTCCACGGTGCAGGGCAGGGTAAGCCTGCGAAAGAGGACCAAGAGGGGGACCGGCCGTTGCGGCTCCCATATCAACCTGAATCCAAATCTCTGTCTCGGCAGAGCCTCGAATGCTGCGTAACTGTCGCACCCCTCCAGCTGTCTCGATGCGCAGATCACCTTCGTTGCGACCATCCTGACGAAGTAGCGCTTGGCCCAAGCAGCGGATCCCGTTTCCAGAAATCTCGGCCTCGGACCCGTCTGCGTTCAGGAGCACCATGCATGCGTCATTGCCTTCCTCGGATGGCGGAAACGACAAAATGAGACCATCAGCACCAATGCCCAGCTTGCGATCGCAAATAGAGCGAGCCAACTCGGGGTTGATCTCCAAATCCGGGTTCTGATCAGCGAGTGCAACAAGAAAATCGTTGCCGAGGCCGTGATGCTTGGTGAGTCTGAGCAAAATTTCTCCTAGTCAGCGGATCTTTCGAGGACAGACCGAGCAAGAGCCGCTTGCTTTAGCGTAGTGGTGCACGCACACAGCATCGACGCAGAGGGCCCGGTTTAGACCCAAAACTCGTCGAGTTGGTTCAAGACTGTTTGCGGGTCTCCTGTGTGATCGAACCAACGGATTCGTGGGTCGCGGCGGAACCAGCGGATCTGCTTGACGGCAAACTGCCGCGTTCGCTCGATGGCCCGATCCACTGCTTCTTCTTCGGAACACTCTCCCGCTAGGTGGGCTAGCAATTCGCGATACCCCAAGGCCTGCGCTGCGGTACGAGAAATCCCCTCGGGCCGAGTAGCAAGAGCTTGCACTTCCTGAAGGAACCCATCACGCACTTGTTGTTCGTAGCGCTTGGCGATTCGCTCGCTGAGTACCGGCCGCTCTACTCGTAGCCCAGCCAAAAGAAATGGGGTCTCGGGGTAGGTCCCTAGGCCGGGACCGAATTCAGAGAACTTGCGGCCTGAACCGAGCGTGACTTCGAGCGCACGAATAATTCGTCGGCGGTTTCCGGGCTCAATTCGATCACTTGCCGCAGGGTCAAGTTGGAGAAGCCGTTCATAGAGCAACGCAGTGTCGCCCTCTGCCTCGAGCTCTGCTGCGACCGAGGGAAACCTTCCTGGCAACTCAAGATTATCGACGAGGGCTTGCAAGTAGAGCGCCGTTCCCCCAACAAGAATGGCCCGTCCACCTCGGTCCTCAATTTGATCCAGGGCCTGATTCGCCCCTTGAGTGAACTCGGCCACCGAGTACTCCTGCGACGGCTCCACTACATCCACTAGGTGATGCGGTACTCGCTGCATCTCTTCTGCTGTGGGCGAGGCCGTTCCAATATCCATCCCTCGGTAGACCTGCATCGAGTCCACGGTGACGAGTTCCACTAACTCACCTAAATCCCGTCGGCGCTCTGCAAGGGCTAAGGCCAGTTGCGACTTGCCCGAAGCAGTCGGGCCCAACAGAACAAGATGACGTGCTTTCGCTCGCTGCCGTTGGATCACGGCTGTGCGCAGAGTTCCGCCGCTAGCAAGTACCAGTCCAAGCGCACGGGGTCAGGGTGTTGCAACCCGTACTCGCCGAAAAATGCCTGAATCGGCTGCGGACCAAACGTGTTGAGAAGGTCCCGCGCTGCTATGGCCAAGTCAAAATATGAATCGCCAATGGCTGCCTGAGTCCAGTCCTCAAAACCAATCAGATCTTGCCCCGAGAAACGTAGGTTGCTCAGGCGAGGGGCTCCTTGCAGCAGCACCGGGTGAGCCGATTTCTGCTCTATGGCTCCGGCCCCGTCCTGAAGAATCTGCGTGAGACGCACACGAGACATGTGCCGATACGGAGGACTCAGTTCTTTGGGATGCGCTTGCTCAGCTTCTGCGAACCGAAGCGCAAGCTCAACAAGGTGGTCTGTGGTGAGCAACAGGTCGGGCTCCGCAAGCAGACTTGCTGGTTGTACGGGGCACCGATGAACAGAGGCCAGGCTGCTAGCTAGCGATCCGATTGTTCGCTCGGCGTCGAAACGGTACTCAGGCTCTGTTGCAGCCACTCCCTGACCGGCTGAGGCAAACAGATTGGTGGTCAGGATGAGCGCATCGAACTGCTGGCGAGCAGTTTGTGTTGGGCTCACCCCGCCGAAACCTCGAGGCGGGTTCGGTGTGTTGGCAGATCCAGAATCTCTACGAACTCACCCATCAGGCAGGTGTTGGTTGCGCTCGAGACTTCGACGCTTACATAGGTTCCGGGCCGTATAGGTGCTGGTGGAGTGAAATGCACCAGACGATTCTGGCGGGTACGTCCAGAGACACGCTCCGGATCACGCTTGCTTGGGCCAAAAACGAGCACCTCTTCGGTCCGGCCAATCCGAGATTGGTTTCCGAGGAAGGATGAGCGTTCAATGATGGCTCGCAACCGTTCCATCCTCTCCACAACAACTGCATGATCCACGAATTTCTCAGTGAGTTCAGCAGCCTCGGTGCCCGGTCGAGGAGAGTACAGAAAAGTAAACGCACCATCGAAGCGAGCCTCTGCAGCAAGTTCGAACGTGGCCAGCGCATCGGCCTCGGTTTCGCCTGGGAATCCAAGAATGATGTCGGTTGTGACTGCAAGATCGGGTATTCCTTCTCGAGCCAGCGCTAAGCGCTCCATGTATCGCTCAGCGGTATAGCCCCGGTGCATCGCGGCGAGTATGGAGTTGCTTCCCGATTGCAGCGGCAGGTGCAAATGCTCACAAACGGTTTCTACCTGCGCCATTGCTTCAATTGTCTCTGGGCGCAGATCCTTTGGATGTGGACTCGTATATCGAACCCTTCGTATTCCAGGAACAGCGCCAACGGCGCGCAAAAGGTCGGCAAAGAGAGGTCGAACTTTGCTGCCCGATTCTTGATCCCAGTTCTCCCCGACCATGAACTCTGCGCTCATGGTGACTGCTGGCTCTTCGGCTGACGTTCCTTGGGATCGCAGGCGAAGTGTTAAGTCGCGACCGAAGGAGTTGACGTTCTGGCCCAACAAGGTGACCTCGGTAACGCCATCGGATGCAGCGCGTTGAACCTCGGCAAGGATGTCGCCGAACGGCCGGCTGATCTCGGGGCCTCGAACTGCGGGCACAATACAAAACGCACAACTGTTATCGCAGCCCATCTGGATGGTCACCCACCCGGCATATCCCGCCTGGCGCACAACTGGTAGCGCCGATGGGAATAATTCGTGGTCTTCGGCAACAGTCTCTTCGAGAATCTCGAGTACTGGTCTGCCAGTCTCTCGGCGTTGATGCAGAAGATCAACTGCCCGGTGGACGTTGTGGGTTCCCAAAATCACGTCAACATACGGTGCACGCTCCGCAATGGTTCCCCGGTCCTTTTGCGAGAGACAACCCGCAACCATGATCTCCATGCCCGGGCGAGCCTCTTTCAGGCTCTTCAGGTGACCCAGAGTTCCGTACAGCTTGTTGTCAGCATTCTCTCGGATACAGCAGGTATTGAGCACAACAACATCTGCTTGTTCCACGTCAGTGGTGGGCTCAAGTCCATCTGCCTCGAGCAAGCCTGCAAGTCGCTCGGAATCGTGTTCATTCATCTGACAGCCGAAGGTGCGCACGATGTACTTGCCAGACATGATGCGCAGTCTAGGTTGCAGCGGCCAAGAGACCAGAAAGGTACTGGTGTAGCGACCCCAGATCGCTACACCAGCACCTAATGGTTACTTCAAATTCACCTGTCCGTCTAGACAGAATGGTCAGTCCAGACTGATTGGCAAATCGTCAGGATCGATCACGAGTTCCTCAAGGGATTCATCATCGGTCTGACCAATGCCAGACTCAGACATCACTCGTTCAGAAATATCGACCATGATCTCTGGGTTCTCGATCAGGAAGGTCTTGGCGTTTTCTCTACCTTGGCCGAGCTGTTCGCCCTCGTAGGTATACCAAGCACCCGATTTCTTGACGATGTTGTACTCCACGGCAAGGTCGAGCGCTCCACCTTCTCGGCTAATGCCTTTGCCGTACATGATGTCAAACTCGGCCTGCTTGAAGGGAGAAGCCATCTTGTTTTTTACGACCTTGACTCGGGTGCGGTTGCCCACCACCTCGACCCCATCCTTGATGGCCTCGATCCGGCGAATATCGAGCCGGACGGAGGAGTAGAACTTGAGCGCACGCCCACCTGGGGTGGTCTCTGGCGAACCGAACATCACGCCGATCTTCTCTCTGAGCTGATTAATGAAGATACAGATGGTGTTGCTCTTGTTGAGATTGGCAGTGAGCTTGCGGAGCGCCTGGGACATCAGACGTGCCTGCAAACCCACGTGGGTATCGCCCATCTCGCCTTCGATCTCGGCTCGTGGTGTGAGCGCTGCCACGGAGTCGATCACGATCACATCAAGTGCGCCGGAGCGAATCAGCATGTCGGTGATCTCGAGTGCCTGCTCGCCGGTATCTGGCTGCGAGATCAGGAGCTCGTCAACATCGACACCGATGCGTGCGGCATAGGTTGGATCCATTGCGTGCTCTGCATCGACATAGGCACAGATTCCACCGTTACGCTGCGCCTCGGCAACCACATGCATGGCCAAGGTGGACTTGCCAGATGACTCAGGGCCGAAGATCTCGATGACGCGCCCACGAGGGAGCCCACCAATGCCGAGTGCGATATCTAGCGAAAGGGCTCCGGTGGAGATGGATTCCACGTCCATGGAGGTCTTTTCGCCCATCTTCATGACGGAACCTTTGCCGTACTGCTTTTCGATCTGACTGAGAGCCATCTCGAGTGCTTTGTCTCTTTCAACTGCCATGTGATTGTCCTCTTCCGGGGTAGGTCACCGGGTGGTGATCTGCTGGTTCGTTCTGCGGGGGAAGTACTCGTCTAGTGGCGTTCACCCTGCCCCGTGGGGCCTGTTGGTGCCGTGTCGCTATCCGTGATGATGACCGTACTGATGTGGTGTGACAGTGAAGGAATAACCGCCCCCGTGCACATACATCAGTGTAATTCCGAACAGGCGTTCGATTCAAGGACCCTTCGGAAATTTCTTTCTGAGTCCGCGCAGATAACCCCAAGAAGGGATCGATTTTTAGGTGGCTTGCGGCAACAGTCGAAGACCTAGTTCCTCAAGCTGCGCTGCCTCGATTGGCGTGGGTGCACCTGTGAGCGGATCCCCACCCGACTGAGTCTTGGGGAATGCAATGACCTCACGAATATTTTCTTCGCCCAACAACAAGGCGACAATGCGGTCGATTCCAAATGCAAAGCCAGCATGTGGAGGCGCACCAAACCGGAAGGCATCCAACAAGAACCCGAACTTCAGTGCGGCTTCTTCAGCGCTCACACCGAGCAACTCAAAGATGCGGGACTGGATATCTGAACGATGAATTCGCACGCTTCCTGATCCCAACTCCCAACCATTCAGAACCAGGTCATAGGCCTGCGAGCGAACCTTGAGTAGGTCCTCTGGCTCTCCATCAAGCAGCGCCCAATCATCCTCATGGGGCATCGTGAATGGGTGATGCGCAGAAACCGGTTTGGATGTAATGGGATCGATCGACTCAAACAAGGGGAAGTCCACAACCCATAGGAAGTTGAACCCACCCTCATTGACAGGTGGTCGGCCAAGAGCCAGACGTAACAGGCCAAGCACATGACACACCTTGGCCCAGTCATCGGCAACTAGGTAGATCACATCACCAGCCTGCGCGTGCAAGAGATCCAAGATCCCAGCTTTCTCATCCTCGGACAAGAACTTTGCAACCGGAGAATTCAGTGAGAGCCCAGCCTCACCTTCTTCTACGCGCATCCAGACCAAGCCTTTGGCACCCCAACGCTTTGCGTCATCTGTGAGTTCGTCGAGTCGGCTACGAGAGGTGTCGGACGCTGCACCAACGTGGCAGATACCTTTGATGCTTGATGCCTTAAAGGCATTGAACTCGGTGTTCGAAAACACACTGGTGAGTTCAGTCAGTTCCATACCGAATCGGACATCTGGCTTATCTGAACCGAATCGGTCCATTGCATCTCGCCAAGTTATGCGTGGCACCTCGCCGATGCCCTCACCCGTGACGACCTCAACCGCAGCAGAAACAGCGCGCGTAATGCATTCCAGCACGTCATCTTGGCTGGCAAAGCTCATCTCGGCATCGAGTTGACTGAACTCAAACTGGCGATCGGCACGCAGGTCCTCATCGCGGAAGCACCGCGCAATCTGGTAGTACCGGTCAACTCCACCCACCATGCAGAGTTGCTTGAAGAGCTGTGGGCTTTGAGGCAAAGCATAAAAATTGCCTGGCTTGGTGCGTGCTGGCACCACAAAGTCACGAGCGCCTTCTGGTGTGGAGGCTATGAGCATGGGGGTTTCAATCTCGACAAAGTCTTGAGCATCCATGGCCGACCTGATTGCGGAGTTGATCTTTGCCCTAGTGCGCAGATTCTTCTGCATGTCTTCACGGCGAAGATCCAAGTAGCGATAGCGCAGGCGGACTGTCTCATCTACATCAGCAGCGCGGTCATCAAGTGGGAACGGGGGTGGTTCTGCCGCAGAGAGAACCTCTACTGTGCACTCCCCCACCTCGACCTGCCCCGTAGAGAGCTGGTCATTCACCGTGCCTTCGGGCCGTGGCCGCAAGATTCCTGTCACTCGTACGACGAACTCGCTTCGTAATTCTGCTGCGCCGTCAACTACGCATTGCACTAGCCCAGTGTGATCTCGGAGGTCAATAAAAGCCAGATGCTCGCCGTGTTCGCGACGGCGGGCCACCCAGCCGCACAGCGTGACCGATTGGCCCACTTGATCAAGGCTGAGTTCGCCGCATGAATGCGAGCGCATGGAAGTACTAGTAGATGCAGTCACGTGAGAGTCCCGGAGTTCGTTGGGTCGGCAGAAGCAGAATCGGCTGGATGGGGGTTGATTTGATTGGTAACAGTTTGTGAAGAATAACGGCTGAGCTCGAGAAGTAGATCAGCCCGAGCTACTCGGCGTTGTTCGCCATCGGCCTTGTGGCCCAACATGGGGCGAAGCGTCACCTCATCGGCTGCGAGTTCATCATCACCAATGATCAGAGCAAACCGTGCCCCTGACTTGTCTGCGGATTTCATCTGCGACTTCATCGAACCGCCGCCAAAGCGACGGTCAGCCGAGATTCCAGCAGCACGAAGTTGGTGTGTGATATCTCGAGCGGCATCGCCGGAGACTGTGTCGATCACGAACACATTGAGCCTTGTTGGTTCCGTAGCGAAAACTCCTTCAGCATCACAGGCCAACAAAATGCGATCTACCCCGAGGGCAAAACCGACGCCATCGGTTGCTGGGCCACCCATGGCTTCTGCCAACCCGTCATAGCGGCCACCACCACCGATTGCATTTTGTGCCGAGTCCAAGGCTTCAGCGGCAAACTCAAAGGTGGTTCGTCGGTAGTAGTCAAGGCCTCGAACTAGGCGAGGGTCTTCGGTATAGCTCACTCCCAAAGAATCAAGGCCTGCCAAGACGCGCGCGTAATGATCAGCAGAATCCTCGGACAAGTAATCGGCAACGAGCGGTGCATCCGCAATGATCTGCTGATCTTCGCGACGCTTGGAATCCAAGACTCGTAATGGGTTGCGCTCGAGTGTGACTTGTGAAGCCTCGGAGAGTTCGTGCTGATGAGCTAGCAGGTACAGACGAACTGCTTCGGTGTACTGCTCGCGATCCTCATGTTCTCCAAGTGAATTGATGAGCAGGGTTACTTGCCGCAGTCCGAGCGAGGCGAAGAACCTGCTCGCCAAGGCGATGATCTCGACATCAAGATCAGCATCATCCACTCCAAGCGCCTCAACACCAAGCTGATCAAACATCCGGTAACGACCCTTCTGCGGTCGCTCGTGGCGAAAGTTTGTTCCGGCGTACCAAACCTTCCATGGCAGCACTGGTCGGTGTTGAACAAAAGCTCGCACGACACCCGCGGTCATCTCGGGTCGGAGAGCTATTCGGCTTTGGTCCTTATCAACAAAGTCGTACATCTCTTTGGTGACCACATCGGTGGCTTCACCCACTCGCAAGAACACACCGAGATCTTCGAGTAGCGGCGGGACCACCTCGTGGTAGCCAGCAAGCTCACATTGGGTAACAAACTGCTTCGTGAGTTCGCGACGGCGCGCTGATTCCGGGGGAAGAATGTCTCGCATTCCTCTGAGTGCTTGAAATTGCTCGCGGCGGGTCTCTGTCACGGTTGCCCACGCTAACAGCGGTTCAGCGGTTGGCTTAGCTAGCGGTTGAGCTAGCGGTTGAGCCTGGCTCTGACTTGTGTCAGCAGGTCATCCTCATGCCAGTGGTAAATAGTTGGAGTCCCGGTTGCCTCTTGGTGTGCCAGCGCTATCCAATCCATAATCTTGTGACAGTCTTCTGCTCCGTTCAACCGGGTGAGCCCGCCGATCACGCAGGCGGGAGTCGTTGCATCCAAACAAATCGCAACCGGAAGCACATAGGTGCATGACTGCATGAGCGTGAGCGTTCCGTCGTAGAGGGGCTGCAGGTGCAAGGTCGGTGCTTCGCCCGGGTCATCTCCACGCCGTGCCCGCCAAGCGGCCCGCGCCTTTTTCATTAGACCCGGGATGGTCAGGTCTTGGCTTCCGCTTGCTGCCATCGCCAACATTTGGCCGCCTTTGGCCAGCTGTTCGTCAAGAGCGGTTCTCATCAGCAGGTTATTTGCTCGGACGAGAGCCGTCTCGAGTTTCGCTCGCCGGCGACTCGCTGTTTGTGGGACAGATAAAAAGATACGCGAGCCGTTTTGCAAGACTTGGATTGCTGGCACATTGAATGCTTGTCGAGTGATGACCATTCGAGAGACCAAGACATTCGCTATTTCGGCGAGTTCTTCAAGTGAGGTGTGTTCGCCGAGAACCCCAAAGCTGCGACCTGGGGCGAGCAGTGCCGAGACGAGAGCACCCATCACAAGGGCGATATCAATGATCTGGCCGTGGTTCGTGACTACTGCAATGTTTGCTTTCTCGACGAGCAGCAGTTGATAGATCGATGTCATGAGGTGATCATTCGCTGGGTCATTGAATGCAGCGAGAAGCACCCGGTCGAAATCTGGGTATGCGGCACGGGCATAGAGATCAATAGTCTCAATATTGGTGGGTTCTGGCTCGACCACCACACAACTCGGAGAATGAAAATCCAGGGCCGGCGTGTAGGGCAAGGCTTGCAGCAACGAGGAGTGCGAGGAGCGAACCAAGCCGTTGAGCATTCGGTAATACGCAACCGGGTCGGCACCTTCGAGAATTGCCTGAGCCTGCTCAGTGGGCGACATCGCCGCCAGTCCCGAAATCTCGGGGAGTTCAGACTCAGCCTGATCCTCGCTCGGGGCACCCGTCTGACCCTGATCAGCGCTTTCAATTAGCCCATCGCCATCTTGTCGATCCGAAGGGGCATCTAGCGGCGATGTCTCCCGCTCAGTCGCTGAGATGTCGGCATCAGAGACCAAACTCAGTGCCGGTCGGTCAGACGCAGCTTCTTCTCGTTTTTTTCTTGAAGCCATATCAGTATGTGTGACCCTCCGCTGTAGCCATCGGTTACCTGAAGAGTTCTCAGTTCTTCTGCCGAGAAAATCCTCTGCCCAGAACAATTTTGGCCTTGACAGAAGCTGTGTTCCCTACGACTCCCAGGAGTCAGTTGCCCGTTGTTGGACACTGCACACTTTGGACGGTTCCATCGGTACAAGTTGTATTTGACCAAATTGCAGTTTCCGCAAACACCGGCCCTTCCTGACCCCCAAAGATGACTCCGGTCAGATTGGCATCGGTCAAGTTCGTTTTATCTAGCGTTGTGAATTTGAGCTTGGCATTCGACAAATCTGCCCCCGTAAGATTCGTCCCGGTGAGATCCGCTAATTCGAGGTTGGCTCCCGACAGATTCGCTCCGCTCAGGTCGGCACCGGTCAGTTTGTCGCCAGAAGCACCCGATAGATGGCAGTCGTGGTAGTCCACATCTGGAGCCGGCTCTGCCTTGCAGTTCTCGGCAGCATTGTTCGCTCCTGCTGTGGTGTCGCTCGAGGAGTCGCTTGAGGAGCCGCTTGAGGAGTCTGATCCTCCGCTACACCCAACCAGCGAAACAGAAGCAACGACTAGGCAGATAAGTACTCGGATTTTCATCTCACTCCTTAAATGCAATAAACGAAGAAACTCAATGTTGACTCGCAGAGCCAGGTATCACTCGGTAGGCGTCGTACACGCTGTCAATGGTTCGTAACCGATTCAACAGAGTATCAAGATGGCTTGGGTCAGCGAGCTCAAATTCGAAACGCATCTTCGAGACACGATCTTGGCCACAGGTACTCTGACTACTGACGATATTCACATGGTTATCTGACAGGGTCGAGGTGACGTCTTGCAGAAGGCGCGGGCGATCAAGGCCCTTGACTTCTACAAGGGCAACAAAGCTGCCGCTCGAGTCTGCATCCCATTCCACATGAATGATTCGCTCACCTTGCGCAGCCGCGAGCGAGGTGGCATTTGCACAGTCAGTTCGGTGCACCGAAACGCCACGACCACGAGTCACAAAGCCAATGATGTCATCGCCGGGAACTGCTGTGCAGCAGCGCGCCATGCGCACCAGCACATCGTCGTAGCCCTCTACATGAACGCCTGCGGGTCGACCCTGATGGCGATTCACCGAACGGTTCGGAGTAGAGACCACCTCTTCTCGGTCACCAGCGGCAGTTCGCAAGAGGCCAGCAATCCGGCTAGCCACCGACTCCGGAGATACATGGTGTTCGCCGATGGCAGTAAAGAGCGCCTCGACTGACTGATATTTGAGTTGATGCGCCACCTCGAGCATGACCTCGCCACCCAAGATCTTTTGAGCGGGAAGGGCTTCGCGGCGCATTGCCTTGATGAGGGACTCTCGACCTGATTCAAGCGCGTCATCCCTGCGCTCTCGAGAGAACCACTGCTTGATTCGAGATTTTGCCGCATGAGTAGCGACAAAGTTGAGCCAGTCCTGACTCGGGCCGGCACCAGCAACTTTTGAGGTAAAGATCTCGACCGTGTCCCCCGACTGCAGTTCAGTATCGAGCGGTACCAGCCTGCCGGCTACCCGAGCTCCGATGCATCGATGCCCAACTTCTGAGTGAATGGAGTAAGCAAAATCAACTGGGGTGGCTCCTGCTGGCAGCGTTGCCACATCGCCTTTGGGAGTAAAAACAAAGACCTCATCTTGATCAAGGTCGACCTTGAGATTCGCCATGAACTCACCGGGGTCGGTCATCTCTTGTTGCCAACCCACAATGCGAGACAACCAGGTCATATCTTCAGAGGTTCCCTCCTTATACGAGAAGTGCGCAGCTACCCCCCATTCGGCGCGGTTATGCATCTCTGGAGTGCGTATCTGCACCTCGATGGGCTTGCCCTCAGGGCCAATCACCGTGGTGTGCAGCGACTGATACAGGTTGAACTTGGGCATAGCGATGTAGTCCTTGAACCGCCCTGGAACGGGAGTCCACATGGCATGAATAGACCCAAGCGCTGCATAGCAATCTTTTGAGTTGCCAACCACGAGCCGAATGCCGATCAAGTCAAAGATCTCTTCAAACGCCTTACCTCGGACCACCATTTTTTCGTAGATGGACCACAAGTGCTTTGGACGACCCGTGACAACTGCGGTGATATTGACCTCTGTTAGACGATCACTGATCTCATCAATGACCGCAGCAACATACGCATCACGCTCGGGTGCTCGTTCGGCAACCATATGGTCCACCTCGGCGTAGCGCCGAGGGTAGAGCGAGGCAAAACACAAGTCCTCGAGTTGTTGACGGATCTCTTGCATGCCAAGGCGATGAGCAAGGGGCGCATAAATGTCGAGCGTCTCTTGGGCTGTTCGCTCCTGCTTCCAAGCTGGCAACGCAGCAATGGTGCGCATGTTGTGAAGCCGATCGGCGAGCTTGATGACGAGCACCCGCAAGTCTTTGGCCATGGCCACCAGCATTTTGCGCATCGTGGCTGCCTGTTGCGCCTCTTTGGTATCGAAGTGGATGCGCTCAAGCTTGGTGACCCCGTCGACAATGGCTGTGAGTTCGGCTCCGAATTTCTCTTCGAGCTCCTCCAGGGTAATGACGGTGTCCTCTACAGCATCGTGCAGCAGAGCAGCAGCGATGGTGACGTCGTCCATTCCGTATCGTGCGACGATGCCAGCCACTGCAAGAGGATGCGTGATGTAGGGCTCACCAGACCGGCGCAACTGTCCCTGATGGGCGCCTGCCGCCATCCGGTACGCATCAGTGATCACATCTGTGGAGCGTTTCGGATGAAACTTCCGATACTGCTCAATGATCTCTTGAACCTCCATTGCAGGAGGTTGGCTATGGCGACGCCATGGAAGAACCCGGGTCACTGTTGCCATGGGTCACCTCCTCGAGTCTCAGTCCAACTTCTTCTACGCTACCGACCTACGAGCTGGTTGAGGAGCGCGCCCTCAGGTCTTCTTTTTCTTTCTTGGCCGCGGCGGGTGGCCACCGATGGTTGTGGTCAGCGCCGGAGCACTCGAACCGGCTGCCACCGTAGGCCGCACCACTCCTGGCCGAGTCGACCCCGACACGGGCGCACCCGTTACGTTCACCCCATGCCAAGCTGTGTCGCTCGGGTCGATCCCCTTGGCAATCATGCGAGCCCGGATCTCTTTATATCTCGGCTCACGTTCTTTCAGAACAGCGGTGAGCGGAGTAGCAACAGAGATCGAGGAGTATGCACCAGAAGCAAGCCCAATGAGCAGCGCTAGTGAGAAGTCACCCAGCGTCGGTTCACCGAAGATGTACTTCCCGACGATCAACATCGACAGCACGGGAATCAGCGTGACCGTGGTGGTGTTGACCGAGCGCATCAAGACTTGATTGAGCGATCGGCGCACGATGCCGTCGTAGGTGTACTGGCCCGTTCTGGTGAGTTTGACCCCATTCTCTTGCAGTCGGTCGTACACCACGATGGTGTCATACAGGGAATATCCAAGGATCGTCAGGAAGGCAATCACCGTGGCCGGCGAAACCTCGAGATGAAACACAGAATAAAAGCCCAATGTGATGATGATGTCGTGGAACACAGCCACCATTGCAGAGGCCGCCATCTTTGGTTCAAGGCGCCACGCGATATAGGCAGCCACGAGGACTAAGAAGATAATGAGCGAGTTGCGCGCCGACTTGGTGATGTCTTTACCCCAGGACGGACCAACGGTGGTGACAGCCACCTCGGTGACATCCACCTTTGCGGCTTTGGCTAGGGCTGCTACCACCTTCTGGCTTTCTTTGATGTTGTCAACCCGGCCCGAGATGCGAACGAGGCGAACCCCTTCAGTGGTGGTCGCCACCTGATACTTCTCACCAGCATTTGTGCCGAACGTATCGAGCACGGTTGCTGCTTGATCGACGCTGAAGGTTGCAGAGGGCACTTCCCAAATCGATCCACCCTCGAAGTCGATCGAGAGGTCAATGCCCTGCGCAAAGAGCGAGACAATCGAGCCGATCACCAAAATGAGCGAGACGATTCCGAGTGGAACCCAACTGCGCTGAAAATTGAAATCGTTCTCACCGCGATAAATTTTTGACAGTGCGCTCATGAGAGATCCTTTCCAGCCAACTCAGGCACCTTCTTGGCCGTCGTGGGGGTGATCCGTCCATCGGTATAGCCCTGCAGGTCATCCACGGGAATACCAAAGCGCTTCGGGTACTCGCCAAACTTGGAGCGAGCGAACACCACCACTGCTGGTCGCAAGAAGAAGTAAGCAGTAAAGAGGTCAAGCAGCGTTGCGACACCGAGATAGAAGGCGAACCCGCGAACCGGACCAATCGAGAGCCAATACAGCACTCCTGCACCGATCAGTGATGAGACGTCAGCTTTGACGATGGTTGAGTAGGCCGCGGTGAAGGACTTGTCGGCAGAGGATCGCAAGGAGGACCCGTTGCGAACGTCTTCCTTCAGGCTTTCATAAAACACGATGCTGGAATCCAACGAGATACCAATTGAGGCGACGATGCCAACCACCCCCGCAAGTGTGACGGTGGCCTGCAGATTGCTCATGATCACCCAGAGCATCGCAGCCGACAGGCTCAAACTCACTGCCGTGACAAGGCCCAACATGCGGTAGTAGAGCATCAAATAGGCCAACACGATGAACACACCAATCAGGCCAGCAATAATTCCGGCCTGAAGGGCTCCTTGACCAAGGGTGGCAGAGATTGTTTGGGCTTGCTGCGGCTCGAGTTGAATGGGCAGCGAACCGTACCGCAACGCTACAGAAAGCGACTCGGCCTCGTCTTTAGTGAAGCTGCCCGAGATCTGAATCTGATCAGCCTTAAACGAGGGCGTGTTGATGGTCGGAGCAGAGAGAACCACACCGTCGAGGACTATCCCCAGTTGCCCCTTGCCGCCGCCCTGATCAGGACAGGTCGGGTCACCGGCGTAGCACTTTGCAGCGACGGCATTGAAAGCGTCGATGTTGTCGGCTCCTGCCTTGAAGGAGGGATTGACCGTCCATTTGCCATCTTGACCCAAGCTTGCGGTTGCGCCTTTAACAGCCTTGCCGTCTACGGCCACCGGGCCAAGGTTGTATACCGTGCCGTCTTGCCCCTTCAGCGTGACATTTGCCTCGGGGGTTTGCTGATCGGTAGGAGTGAGCTCAGCTGCAAGCTGCTTCTCGGTCTGATAGAGCTCAGCGAACTTCGGGTCATAGACATTGACACCCCACTGATTGAGCGGAGTAGGCGGGACTGTGGTGGTGGGTGAAGCGCTAGTTGTGGCAGCAGTCCCAGCCGTGGTTGGAACGGGGTCGGCACCCGGAGGAGCCTGGGTGGCTGAGTGCCTCGCCAGTACTGAGCGTCCGCCACCGCTAGAAGCCACGGTAGTTTCGGTCACTTCAGGTGCAGCAGCGGGGTCAGACGGCGCTGCCGGGTCCGTCGGCGCCGTAGCAGGAATCGGGCTTTTTGCCTGCTCGTCAGCCACGACTTGGGCCGTCGTGACCCCATCAGGAATCGCAAGTTCTTTGCGTAGTTTGGCGACGGTTGCGTCAGCCTTCTTCTTGGCTTTACCCGTTGGGAGTTTGCCAACAATGGCAAGCACAGGGCGGAATTCAAGCTGCGCTGTGGAACCAACTACGGCCAGCACCTCTGCTTGGTCTTTCGCCCCGGGCAACTGCACCGAGATGGTATTTCCCTGACGTGAGACCTCTGGTTCGGCAACCCCGAGAGCATCAACTCGCCTGCGGATAATCTCGATTGCCTGATCAAACTGCTCATCGGTGACGTTCTTGATCACCTTGCCTTTTTCGACTGGCTGCAAGTTGACCGAGATTCCGCCCTGCAGGTCGAGGCCGAGCTTGGGGCTCTTGCCCATCAAAATGGTGGCAAAGAGCAATCCATAGACCACAACTACTGTGGTCACCATGACTCGAACTGGATGCTGTCGCATTGACTTCCTTCTAGATATCTGACGTTCCGTGAAGTGACATCAAGTGAAGCATGGCGGGTCTCGTCAAGGTTTGTGAACCGTAGCCGACCCCTCCGCACGACTTGCGCCCCTCAGAAGAACTGTAAATGTACTTCTTCCCCGCCTAGTTCAAGTTGATCTGCTTCGAGGAAGCCTGAGAATCGGCTTCATCTTGCTCGGCGGCTTCCTGAGGGTTTTCTTCGGACTCTGCTGCTGCTCCGCCCAAAGCTCCAGCTAACAGGCCCTTACGGCTGCGAGATGCACCTTTGGCGCCTTTCTTTGCTGCCGCAGGTTCGGCTGGTTCGGCCAAGCTTCGCGCAACACCAGATTTGGCAATACGGATCACCACGTCAGTATCGATCTCTACGTGATAGAGGTCATCCTCGGCAAAGGTGATCGTTCCAATTATTCCACCCGTGGTGATCACTTCATCACCAACATCAAGCTTGGACAACAGCGCAGCCTGCTTCTGCCGCTGTTTCCGCTGCGGCATGATCGTCATGTAGAGGATCGCGCCCATTGGAACCAAGATGATCAAAAGGCCGGTGATGCTTCCGCCACCTTTGCTTGCAGCGGCGATGAGGGTACTCAAGAGGGTAATCACAGTGGACGCAGTCTAGGCCCTTGCATACGTCGATCAGAACTCCTAGAAGGGCCTGCAGTGGTTACTCCCCTAATCCGGGTCCCATTGTCGACCAAACTGACTCGACTTGTTGGCGCATCAAAGCCAACTGTCCTGACGCAATTGAGGAACGAATCTGATCAACAAACCCAAGGATCCAGGTCAGGTTGTGAATGGTGCAGAGCGTGTGCGCGGTGCTCTCGCCGAGGCAACTCAGGTGGCGGAGTAGGCCTCGGGGATAATTGGTACAGGTGGCGCAGGGGCAGTTTGGATCGACTGGATCCTCACTTCGAGCAAACTCGGCTCGCTTGATGTTGAGTCGCCCAGTGTTTGTCAGAAGCGTCCCGTGACGAGCAAGGCGGGTAGGCAGCACACAGTCGAACATGTCCACGCCCAAGGAGACTGCTTCAAGAAGCGATAAGGGATCTCCCACGCCCATCAAGTAGCGCGGTTGATCCGCTGGCAATTCAGCAAGTGCGGCTTGCAATGCTGGCAGCATGCGCTCCCGGGTTTCTCCAACTGACAGTCCCCCCACAGCGTAGGCATCGAAATCAAGCGCTACCGTTCGCTGCGCAGACTCGCGTCGCAACATGATGTTGTCTCCGCCTTGCACAATGCCGAGCAATGCTTGGTCATGGGTGCGGTGATGTGCCGAGCGGGCACGAGCAGCCCAGGCAGCAGTGGTCTCTACGGCTTCGCGAAGAACTGACTCAGAGGAGGGAAGGGGCGCACAGACGTCAAGCACCATCTGCATATCAGCCCCGAGCAACTCTTGAGTCTTGACGGCCCCTTCTGGTGTGAGCATGTAACTCGTCCCGTCATAGGTGGATTTAAACCTTGCCCCCTCAGCGGTCACTTTAGGGGCAAGAGAAAACACCTGATAGCCACCGGAGTCAGTCAACATATGACCCGACCAGCCGGTAAAGGAATGCAGGCCACCGAGCGCGGCCACTGTCTCTGCACCCGGTCGGAGCATCAGGTGGTAGGTATTGGCAAGCAGAATCTCTGCGCTTGTGCCCTGCAAGGTTCGAAGCCCGGCGAGCTCATGGGTACTGAATCCGCGGATCGCGCCCCGAGTTCCTACGGGCATAAATACTGGGGTTGCAAACGAGCCTCGAGCAGTGCTCACTACGCCAGTTCGGGCCAGACCATCTGTGGCGGTGATCTCAAGCTTGAGCTTCATGGTCACCCTGTTGACTCGGTCCTCGTTGTAGCAGCGGTCCTCGTTGTAGCAGCGGTCCTCGTTGTAGCAGC
>JBAXCX010000020.1:0-29490 GCA_037141255.1 Actinomycetes bacterium
GTCATACGAGGCCTGTCAATGGATGCCCCGTTTGCAGCAAACTCAGGCCATCAGGGCACCGCCATGGCTCTGGCTCCGCTTGCACATGTTCTTTGGACTCGCATTCTTCGCTACGAGGCGAGCGCCCCCGAATGGCCTGACCGAGACCGATTCATTCTGAGCGCCGGCCACGCCTCGATACTGCAGTACTCGTTGCTCTACCTCACTGGATATGGGCTCGAACTCGAAGATCTTCGGCAGTTCAGACAATGGGGATCAGCTACGCCGGGGCACCCCGAAGTGCATCACACCGCTGGCATCGAGGTCACCACCGGACCGCTTGGACAAGGCTTCGCGAATGGCGTTGGCATGGCCATTGCTGAGCAATCATTGCGTGAGCGATTCGGCGAAGAGGTGTGTGATCATCACGTGTACGCCATTGTCTCGGATGGCGATTTGTCTGAGGGCCTCAGCCATGAGGCTGCCTCGCTCGCAGGCCATTTGGGTCTCGGCAAGCTGGTCTATATCTACGATGACAACCACATCAGTATCGACGGGCCAACCGAGCTCTCCCTTTCTGATAACGCTCCCGAGCGATTCCGCTCCTACGGCTGGCATGTCATAGAACTTGGCGAGGGTTCGGAGGATCTCGACGCTATCGAGGCTGCCCTCATCGAAGCGCGAGACACGCTCGACAAACCATCTCTGGTAGTCATGCGAACCCACATTGGGTTCCCATCCCCGCAGCACACAGATGATCCCGCCGCACACGGCCTGGCATTTAATGCAGACGATATTGCTGCAACCAAAGAGGTCATGGGGCTTCCCCAGGAGTCATTCTTTGTCCCAGCAGAGGTTGTCCAGATGTACCGCGAAGCCGGCAAACGAGGAGGCGTCCAACGAGCTGATTGGAATCAACGAGCTCACGCAGCCTTGGCGGGGCGCGAGGCTGAATGGGAAGCAACCTTGAGTGCCTCGGGTCTACCTGGCTGGCAAGAGGCCTTACCCATGTTTGAGATCGGCGAGAAACCTGCAACTCGTGTGGCATCCCAACAAGTGCTCAACGCCATCTTTGGGCAGGTTCCCGGACTCATGGCCGGCGGGGCTGACTTGACGGGCAACGTTGGGCTAACGCTCAAAGGGCAGACGGTGCTCTCGGCACAAGACCGAGCGGGACAGCAAATCTTCTTCGGCGTGCGTGAAAACGCGATGGGATCCATTCTCGTTGGGGCCGCACTTCACGGTGGAGTTCTGCCCGCCGGCGGAACGTTCTTAGTGTTCTCTGATTACATGCGCCCCGCAGTGCGTCTTGCTGCGCTTTCGGGTGCCAAGGCTGCCTTTGTGTGGTCACACGACTCAGTTGGCGTGGGTGAGGACGGACCCACCCATCAGCCAATTGAGCAGATCATGTCTCTGCGGCTCATTCCGAATCTGACCGTGCTACGACCAGCAGACGGCAACGAGGTGGCAGCAGCCTGGAGGGTGATTGTTGAGGGAACCGGGCCCTGCGCACTCATCCTGAGTCGCCAGAACACGCCCGTACTCGCAGGGACGAAGGAACTCGCCCAACTCGGGGTTGCCCGCGGCGGTTACACGCTCCTTGATGCAGATCAACCAGCGGCAGTTTTGGTAGCTACTGGTACCGAGGTTGCGGTTGCCGTTGAGGCTGCCTCGATTCTTGCAACAGAGGGACTTGCTACCCGTGTGGTGTCGCTACCAAGTTGGGAACTTTTTGAGGCGCAAACTGAGCAGTATCGATCCTCGGTGCTACCCCCCGATCTCCCGACCGTTTCCGTCGAGGCGGGCGTCACCTTGGGATGGTCTCGCTACGCTTCTGCCAACGTGGGCATTGATCGCTTCGGAGCATCTGCACCAGGGGCCAGAGTTCTTGATGAGCTTGGCATCAACCCCACACACGTGGCACAGGTCGTGCGCGAGCAACTCTCAGACTTCACCTGAGCAACTTGTCGCGCTGGCAGCTACATCCCGCTCTTCTTGGCTCGGAAATCTGGGCAACTGCTAGGGCGTACAGTGACTGCTATGGGAAAACTGCAGGAGTTATTCGAGCGTGAAGGTCAGAGTCCTTGGCTAGACAACCTCAAGCGCGAGTGGCTGGACTCGGGTGAGGTTCAGCAGTGGATCGACCGCGGGGTGCGTGGAATTACCTCCAACCCGTCGATCTTTCAGAAAGCAATTGCGTCGAGTGATGCCTACACCGAGCAATTGGCTGATCTTGTAGCCGGTGGTGCGGGCATCGAAGACTCCTACTGGGAGCTTGTCATTCGAGACATAGATTCGGCTCTGCGTCTTTTGCGTCCCGTGTTTGACTCCTCGGCGGGTGCGGATGGCTTTGTCTCGCTCGAGGTAAGCCCTGCCCTCGCTAGAGATACCGAGGGAACCCAAATTCAGGCGCGGGAACTTTGGGATCGAGTGAATGCGCCCAACTTGCTGGTAAAGATTCCTGCCACTCAAGAAGGCCTGCCAGCGATTCGTCAGATGATCTCAGAGGGGCGCAGCATTAACGTCACGCTGATCTTCAGTCTGGAGCGTTACGCAGGGGTCATGGAGGCATATATCGCCGGTTTAGAGGCAGCTGTAGCGATGGGCGCTGAAGACCTTTCCCATATCAATTCCGTTGGGAGTTTTTTCATTAGTCGGGTCGATACCGAGGTAGGTCGGCGTCTGAAAGCAGCGGGCAGTGCTGACGCGCTCGCATTGATGGGGTCCGCTGCAGTCACACAAGGGCAACTGGCATACGCGGCCTTTACTCAGACCTTCAGCGGCACTCGCTGGGAGCGATTGGCAGAGCGCGGCGCTCGCGTACAACGTCCCCTTTGGGCCTCAACTTCAACGAAGGACCCTGAGCTTCCTGACACCCTCTATGTGGACTCACTGATTGGGCCGAACAGCGTGAACACCCTGCCAGAAGCCACTCTTTCGGCTTTTGAGGATCACGGAACCGTCAAGCGCACAGTTGATGTAGACCCTGCGTCAGCGCAGCGAACTTGGGAACAGCTTGGTGAGATCGTCGACTTGGAAGAAGTCGCTGGCGTGCTCGAGGAAGAAGGAGTTGCAGCGTTCGAAAAGAGTTTCCTCGACCTCCTCGAGGTCCTGAAGACCCGTTCCGACTCGTTGAGGCCCTAGCAGGTTCGCATTACGAACTGAGTTGGTTCAGAATCCGAACCCGAGTACGGTTCCGGCATGACAGCAGCGCTACGTACAGCGGATCCGATCCCGAATGCAGGCCTTGATGCCGCCACCCCAGGGGGTTTGGGATGTTCAATCGAAGCAGCACTCGAGATTGTGCGAGATCGCTGGACCATCTTGATCTTGCGAGATGCGTTTCGGGGAATTCGTCGATTCGACGACCTCCGAAGGGACCTTGAGATTCCGCGAGCAATTCTCGCCGACCGCCTTCGATCCCTCGTCGAGCACGGCGTGTTGGTGAAGCGCGAGTATCAGAAGCGGCCTGAGCGGTTCGAATACCGGCTCACGCCAATGGGCATGCAGCTCTCCCCCATTCTGGTCTCGCTGATGCAGTGGGGTGACCGCTGGTTATCGGGTGACGACGGACCCCCGCGACTGCTCGTGCATGAAACTTGCAACACCGAAATCGACATGAACTTCTACTGCTGGACCTGCCAGGAAAAATTTACACCCTCTCAGATCGGGAGCAGGCCTGGCACCGACTTCATCAACCGCGTCGAGGACTGACTCGTGACTCTTCACCAGGAACTTCTTGAACTGCCGCTACCCGAACTGCTGAAACGGGCCTCTACTCTCCGAGATGCAACCACAGGAACGCGGGTGACTTACTCGCCGAAGGTCTTCATCCCACTCACCAAGCTCTGTCAGGACAAATGCGGCTACTGCACGTTCGCTCAGCCACCAGCCCGAGTTGAAGCCCCTTATCTCAGCCCCGCTGAAGTGCTCGCCATTGCCAAGCAAGGTGCACGTGCCGGTTGCCACGAGGCCCTCTTCACACTTGGGGAGCGGCCAGAGTTGCGCTACCCCGTAGCTGCCGCGTGGCTGAAGGAGCACGGCTATGACTCCACCGTTGACTACCTAGCCGCCATGTGCGCACTCGTACTAGACAAAACAGGGCTCTTGCCACATGCGAATGCCGGAGCACTCTCCGAGTCCGAACTTGCAGTGCTCCGACGGGTCTCGCCCTCACAGGGCATGATGATCGAGTCGCTCAATCCAAGCCTTAGCTGTCACCTCGGTTCACCGGACAAAACTCCAGAGCGAAGGCTGCTCACGCTTGAATCCGCTGGACGCCTGCAGATTCCATTCACGACGGGGATTCTGGTTGGCATCGGTGAGTCTCGAGAGGATCGGGTGCACGCCCTCGAAGCTATTGCAGACTCGCACCGGCGCCATGGCCACATCCAAGAGGTAATCGTGCAGAACTTCCTTCCGAAACAAGGAACCTCGATGCACAAGTCCAAGCCCTGTCCGGCAGATGACTACATGGACGCGATTGCGTTGGCACGACTCATCCTGCCACCCCAGATTCACTTGCAAGCACCACCGAACCTTTCGGAGGATTTCGGTGGACTGCTCGCTGCGGGGATTGACGATTGGGGCGGGGTTTCTCCCATCACGGCAGACCATGTCAACCCTGAGCGCCCATGGCCAGCATTCGAGCGCCTTAAGGAGGTCACTCGCAACTTTGGCTACGCGTTGGCCCCGCGCCTGACCATCTACCCCGAGTGGGCTGTACAACCGGAGCGATTCTTGGATGCGGCCGTCACCTTTGCGGTACTCGATCGCTCCGACGCCGAGGGACTCGGTCGGGATGATCCCGGAGCAGTATTTCCCGAGAAGATGACAGCGAGTCAAGATGTCGGCACTGGCGCAGAAGTGGTCAGCATCTCTACCCGCTCTGAGGACTCAACCGCTTGGTATTCGGGTGCTGCAACCTCACCGCCTCTACTCGTTCCGAGCGCGCTCGCCTCACAGCCGACGAGCGGAGCGGTTCGGGAGGCACTTGAAGGCGCCCTGCTCGGCCAAGAAGTTGGCGAGGCCGAGATTCTTGCCCTGTTCTCTGCGCGAGGCGCAGAGGTAGCAGCAGTAGCTGAAGTTGCCGATGAACTTCGGCGGCAAGCCGTGGGTGACACCGTGACGTATGTGAAGAACCGGAACATCAACTACACAAATGTGTGCACCTTTAAGTGCAAGTTCTGCGGGTTTTCGAAGGGTCCGCTCAGCCTCAATCTGCGAGGAACCCCGTACCTTCTCACCCTTGAAGAGATGCAGGGTCGCGTGCGAGAAGCTCACGAGGTGGGTGCTACCGAGGTGTGCTTGGTTGGCGGCATACACCCAAGCTTTGACGGCGACTACTACATCGACGTCTGCACCGCCGTCAAAGAAGCAGTTCCCGAAATGCATCTTCATGCCTTCACCGCCCTTGAGGTGACAGAGGGTGCAAAGCGACTTGGAGAGCCGCTCGACATCTACTTGCAGCGACTCATGGATGCTGGACTTCGCTCACTTCCAGGAACGGCTGCGGAGATTCTCGATGACGAAGTTCGAGCCATTCTCTGCCCCGATAAAATCACAACTGAGGAATGGCTTGAGGCGCATCGAATTGCTCACGGCTTAGGGCTTCGCTCAAACGTCACCATCATGTTTGGGTCAATTGAGCATCCGGTGAGTTGGGCCCGTCACCTACTCGTGACTCGGGAACTACAAAAAGAGACGGGCGGGTTCACCGAATTCGTGGGCCTACCGTTTGTGCACATGGCCACTCCGTTGTATCTGCAACGCAAGTCTCGTCGAGGCCCCACGTTCCGTGAGGTCCTCCTGATGCACGCAGTTGCAAGAATCACCTACCACGGCTACATCGACAACATTCAAGGTTCTTGGGTAAAGCTCGGCCTCGAAGGAATTGCTCAACTCCTGCAAGCCGGGGTCAATGACCTGGGCGGAACGCTGATGGACGAGAACATCTCTCGTGCAGCGGGAGCAACGCATGGAACCGACATCACCCCGGAGGACTTTCGGAATTTGGTTGAACCGCTCGGTCGAAACCTTGAGCAGCGAACCACTCTGTATGGACGAGTTGGCGCTCCTACGGCGTCACTGATCTAGCTGCTGAGTCTGCCAGTGCGACTAACTGCACGCAACGAGCCGTAATTGCAATACGGGCACTGCAGTCCCAGGAGAGACGAGCAAGAACTCATCAGTTTCGGCGCACAGCACTTCATTCGTCCAAACAACTCGGATCCGGCCGGCAGCTTCAAGTGGCAGGACAAGCACTGCTGCGGGCCCCGATGAAGTGAACTGCTCGACCCCTTGATTCACTCGAAGCGGCAGTAGAGGCGAAGCAGTATCTGTCGGAACATACGATGCCTGTGAACCCCCAAGGGCTGGAAGCGAGGGAGTGCCTGAAGGTAGCGAGATTGCTACTGCAAAGGTCTGACCGGGCACATCTTGGGAATCAGGTGCGTTGGGGTTCGAGTAGCGAGCCGGAAGCACGGTAATCGGCTGAGAAAGTTCAACTCTCTCGCCGTAAGCGCCCTGCCCCACGCACGTGTCTAGCGTCACTCGCAGCGTGTATTGCCCAGGGGTGCTGTAAGCAAACCGGGACACATTCTCTCCTCGCGCCGGGGAGCCCGGAGTATCGCAAGTCTGCAGAGGTGTCGGGGCAACTGCTTCAGACACCACTGGATCACCCCAGCTCATTGTCTGATGTGGAGCGGTACTACCCGCAGCAAGGTCCTCATCTGACCATGTGACGGTGGCCTCAACGAGTGAACCAGCCTCGATTTCGGTGCCCGACAAAACTAACTGCGCAGTGAGCCGCTGATTTGGAAGCGAGGTCAGCACGGGTGGCGGCACGGCGGTAGCCGGAACAGCAATCGCCCCGCTAGTAGCCACCACGGGTGCAGTAGTTGAAGGTGCGGGGGATGCCAGTGCGGGGCTTACGGGAACGACCGTTTGCGGAGTCGTCTCGGGCAGCGAGATCTTCGGCTTGCTGTTGAGTGCTGACTCCTCGGACTGATCGGCAAGAACTGATTCTGGAGTCGAGTCCCGCAGAAGCAACCAAGCTCCTGCGAGCACAACGAGAAGCAGTAGGGCAGATGCACCTGCAACCCGCTCTCTGCGCACTTTTTGCCTGGTTCGGAGTTGCGCTATCAGTGCGGCAGCGGCAACAAGGTCGAGTCCAGGCTCTGCAAGATCGCTCAGAATTGCACGTTGTTGCTCAGCAGCCTTGAGGGTTAGGTCGCCAACATCTGGCTGCGTTGACACAAGTGCGCTCATGACCGAACGGTCTCAAATTTCGGGCCAAGGCCGAGTACCTGGCGATCCTGCAACCGGCGTTCAATGCGATTGATCGACCGCAAGGCGCTGTCGACGCCGAGGGCGAGAACAATCGCTGCCTGGCTCGGACTGAGCCCTGCAGCAAAAACCAAGAGGCCAACGCGACGGTCTACCTTTCGCATGTCACCCAAGGTGATCTGCAGTTCATACAAAGGCAACTTGCCTAAGAACCCCGTTTCGGAAGGGAGGAGCTCACTCGGCACAGAAACCAACGACTGTGCTCCGACAAGAAGATCTAGGCATCCATCCGCTACAAGCGCACAGATTTTGGCCAACGATCTCGAGTCCTCGCTCAGCGGCAATCGCAATTGCAAGAAGACGCCCCGAACCACTTCCTCAGCAGAAACAAGCGATTCGTCAAGATCCTGCCCATTTCGATCAAGAATTCTTCTCGCAATCCCTACCGCCATCGGATAGAGCATCTCGAATGATGAATCCGCTGCCGGCGCTGCCGGCGCTGCAGACACTGCGGGCTCAAGAGCGAGCGAGGCAACATCGCCTCCATCATCCGCCGCCGAAGAACTGACCATACACACAAGGTAGTTCCAGCAGGTTGCTTTGGTAGGTACTGTTGTAGCCGTGCTCCAGACTGCCCGCTCCTCCCCCGAACCATCCTTACGAGACTGGGTCTCCTTTGAGTTTGATGGAGAAACGTACCTTTTTGACGCAACGTTCCTGAGGAGTAACTGGAGTTGCATTTTCGGCCAAGGATGCAAAGGCATTCTGAGCGAGGATGCAACAGAGCTCGGCCAAGGCTGCTGCTCGCATGGCGCTCACTTTGCTGACGCTCCCGATCGCAAAAGGGTCCGCAAAGCTGCGGCCCGCCTCAGCGCTGATCAATGGCAGTTCAAAGCGGTTGCAGAGGCCCTAGACGGGCCGTTCCACAAAACCAAAGCCGGCGAGTCGATGACTCGCGTCCATGAAAACGCTTGCATCTTCTTGAATCGCACCGATTTCCACTTGGGCTCCGGTTGCGCTTTGCATGTGGGCGCCGTTGACGCTGGCGAAAGTTTCTTAGATTGGAAGCCTGAGGTTTGCTGGCAACTACCCCTCCGACTCTCGCATCAGATTGATGAGGCTGGACACACCACATGGACCCTGCGCGAGTGGATGCGACGGGATTGGGGGGAAGGCGGAGAAGAGTTTCACTGGTGGTGCACCGAGAGCCCAGAGGCATTTGTGGGCAAGGACTCTGTTGTGATCACGCTCGCCGAAGAGATCATCCGACTTGTGGGACCATCTGTCTATGACAAGCTCCTCGGATCCCTTGGTCAGTCACCCGCCGCGACTTGGGTGGCACACCCAGCGGTGCGCAGAAGTTCCCAACCCTAACGCACCGCCCCTCTTTGTAGAGCAGGGGGCTCAGCAACCACGTAGAGAGGTGGCTCCGAACAGCGGCCACCCCAAGGAAAGTCCTTGAGCCTCAAGCAGGACGAAGAGAAAGTCGATAGCGCACTATGACTTCATTTTCCTCGGCGGAACTGAACAAGGCTGCAATCGCTGACGGAATGATCTTTCCTGAGTTTGTGGTGGATCAACTCGTAGCCGCCATAGATTCCGGAAAACACGTCATCCTGACGGGACCACCCGGAACGGGAAAGACGACGCTTGCGTATCTCGCTGCCGAACAGGCTCGCCATGCGCTGATGTGCACCGGCTATCAACCCACTACGGCCACCTCAGAGTGGACAACGTTTGAAACCATCGGCGGCCTTCAACCGTCTCCCGAGGGACTGATCTTCCGGCCAGGGCTGTTTGTCGAGGCGATCGAGGCGGGGAAGTGGCTCGTGATTGATGAACTGAATCGGTCCAACTTTGACCGTGCATTTGGTCAACTCTTTACCGTGCTGTCTGGAGCGGCAGTCGTGCTGCCTTTTCGTCGGTCAGGCCAGGTCAAACCGATCTCCCTTGTGCCTCACGGCGTGGCTCCACCAGAGGGCACAGACCCCATTCGCGTTCCGGCAAGTTGGCGAATCATCGCAACGATGAACGCCATGGACAAGCATCTGCTGTTCGACATGTCCTACGCCCTGATGCGGCGGTTCGCCTTTATTGAGGTCGGCACGCCACCTGATGCGGTCTACGACCAGCTACTTGCCGGGCCCGGCGAGATCATTCGAAACCTGTTGCCGCTCCGCACCCTCAAGGACCTCGGTCCGGCAATCTACGTAGACGCCGCCAAATACGCTCAGCGAAGGGCTCAGGACGGCATTACGGACTCTCGCCTCATCTATGAAATGTTCTACGCCTACTTTCTGCCTCAGTTTGAAGGAATGGATCATCGACAGGGACTCCGCTTACATCGCCTGCTCTCCGAACGGCTCGACGCGGCCGAACAAGCCGAGTCGCATCGTGTGATCTCAGAGCTTCTTGGTGATGAGCTCCTGTCGTGACGGTGGAGCGGAAAGACTCAGACGCTGGAGTCGTGGCAATCCCTTCAGGCCCAACTGCTGCGCTCTGGTTACGGCGTCATCCGAGTTCCGACACGGTGCTGTGCCTATCAGGTCTACTTCGCATCTCGTTTGATCTGGCCGAGGACCTCATTTCTGTGAGCATTGCCCAGTCCAGCGAGTCACGGGAGTTTCTCGTACAACTCGATCGAACGCTGGGTTCGATGACTTTGTCAGTGGAGCGAACGCCTGAACGATGTGTGAACTCTGTGCGCGGTTCAGTTCTCTGGTCAGAGACCATGACTGCTCGTGCGAGCGCACTCGGCAACGAGGACATCTTCGTGTGCTCTGTGCCCTCGCGAAGTTTTGATACTGCAGAGAATCGATTACTCGCGCACGCTGTTGTCAGACTCGGCTCGGCTGATTCGGCTCTGAAGCGAATTGACCCTGAGATCCTTGATTCCATGGGCATCGACGGTTCAGAGATTTCTGCGATTGCGGAACTCGCCAATCAGTGGCGATCAGATCTTCGACTCAAAGGGATTCCTTCAATCGAACCAAGCCTACGAGAGCGCTCTCGCATCCAACATCGCCGAAGCACCGTTCGCCTGCGCCCGCTGCTGGCGCTTCGACAGATCATGCGCGAACCGTTCCCAGCGCCCGCCCGAGCCCTCGACACCCTTGTGGACGCTCAAACTAGGCGGTATCACGAGGAACTACTAGCAAGCATCGAGACTCACGAGGCCGAAACAGGAAACCGCGCAGAACTGCGTTCTGACGCTGCTGGCCTGGTGATAGGAACCCACCGACTCACTATCCGTGGGTCGGCAGGATCACTCAAACTCTGAAGAACCCCCAGAATCTGCGGCATCTGATTCCACATCATCGTTGTCGTAGTCATCTAGGTCCTCATCGCCAAGATCCGACTCAATGTCGGTGTTCTCATCTTGGTGGACGATTGCCGATTGCACTATTGGTTCACCTTCAAGATCAGTGAAGAGTGCCTCAATATCAAGGTCTGGCCCGCGCTTCAATGCTCGTGCCTCTTCGTATCTGCGGTGCCGACCCTTCTTCACGGTGGGACTCCCCGTCATCGTTGACTGACTGCGCAAGTGTAGCGCCTAGGTTGAGATGATGCGCGCGGGTCATAGCTAGAATGCAACCCCAGAGTGCATGAAATCGCAGAGGTCCTGAGATCACCGGTCGTCGCAGTGCGTTTTTCTGAGTGCCCTACAACCAATCAGCCCGCAAGAAGCCGCTCCGTGTTCTGGGAGAGTTACTAGTGCCCTCGCTGCTCGTTTTGGCTTTGTTGGGCACGTTCTGCGCATTCATCGGCGCGATCGGCGGAATCGGCGGGGCAACATTGCTCGTTCCGGTGTTACTCATCTGCGGCGTGGAGCCTCGCCTTGCGGCGCCGCTCGGAATGCTCGCTGTAGCTGCGGGATCATTAGCAGCAGCCTCACGCCAACTCGACGATGGAGTGGTTCACCACCGCTTGGGCCTATCGGTCGAACTATTTGCCTCGATGGGAACGGTCTTTGGGGCACTCGCCTCGGCGCAGATTTCTGAGCAGTGGCTGGCTCGGATCTTGGGAACCGCTGCGTTGGCTGGCGCAGTGGCGGCCATAGCTCGCAAGGGGACCCGGAACCTGCCGGTAGGAATCTTTGACGACGAGTCGGCCGGAGAATGGCCAGGGACACTCGGCGGCACCTACACGCTGAATGACGCAGTAGTGCCCTATCAGGCCAAACAAGTTGGGTTTGGTCTGAGCATCTCGGTTCTTACTGGCCTCGTCTCTGGTCTAGCCGGAGTTGGTGGAGGGTTCCTGAAAACTCCAACCATGAGCGAGGTCATGAAGGTTCCGGTCAAGGTGTCTGCAGCAACTTCTACCTTTGTCTCTGGCATCACGGCTTCTACAGCTTTGTTGATCTACGGAATCCAAGGAAGAGTTGAAGTTCGACCAGGAGCAGCGGTGATTGTTGGCGCCCTGATCGGTGGCTTTTGTGGCGCAAAATTGCAATCTCGCCTGAATGCAAGCACGGTACGCCGTGTGACCGGATTGCTCCTGCTCGTTGTTGCAGCGGTGGTCATCGGAGGTTCACGGTGACTGAATCCTCAACAGGAAATGAACCGGAGAGGTTCCCGCGACCGGTGCATGGCCCAAATCGCTTTTTTGCGTTGTCGATCTGGCTACGGCGAGCGGTAATTCTTGTTGCGATTCTCGCGTCGCTCACCCTGCTACTCCCGGAGGAAGTCGGCAAGAAGCTTGGAATCCTCCTCGTTGGACTTCTGATCGCTTTGCCGTTGGGCCGCGTACTGTGGTTTGTTCAGCGTTGGCTACGGCGCGGAGACTGGA
This sequence comes from Actinomycetes bacterium, assembly GCA_037141255.1. Lineage (GTDB taxonomy): Bacteria > Actinomycetota > Acidimicrobiia > Acidimicrobiales > Microtrichaceae > IMCC26207. Next base: position 12,055 of record JBAXCX010000020.1, read on the forward strand.
GATTCGCAGCTGTTGGTCTTGGTGTCTTGACAGTGGTCGCCATCGGAGCGCTGCTGGCCTAGCTTCTTTGGCTTAGGGCACTCGTGGTTCAAGAATCAATCCGACCTTACGGTCGAAGGCGAGCGTGGCCTCACCACTCACCAACATTCTGATTGGCTCCCCCACCAATTCAGCACGCCACCCAAGAGTCAGCCGCGCATCAGGAACCCCTCGGAGAAGATCCTCAAGATCAGATCGTGTTGCAAGCAGCGAGGTTTCAAGCTCAAGTTCCCTTGCGCGCTGACTCACCCACGCACTGACCAGCGGGAGCGCCGGCTTGAGTTCGGAAGGCAATTCTGGAGAATGAGAAACCGGCGGGCGAGTCGGAGTGTTCGTTCGAGAACTGCTCACCACCGACAGCAATTCCTCGGCCATACCAGTGCGAAGGTTCCGGCCTTCAACGCCTCGCAAGGAGCGGATTTCTTCAACCGTCACCGGCGCCGAAGCGGAAACTCCCACCACACCAAGATCAGACAGAACAAACCTTGGCGTCTGATCTGTTTCGATTGCCTTGGTCTCACGCCATGCAGCTACGGCCTGAGCGATTGCAAGAGAGGCTCCGCGCAAGTGTCGGACCTCCTTAATTCTTCGCCAAGCATCAGCCGGGTTTCTCGGGCCGCGGTCCTCCGTTCGGAGTTCCTCGCAGGCAGCATCCACCCAAGCGGTTCTTCCTCGGTCATCGATGCGCTCCATCAATTGGCTCGACAAGCTCAGCAAATGCGCCACATCGCTAGCCGCGTAAATCAACTGGGCCTCACCGAGCGGGCGGCGAAGCCAGTCGGTCAGCCGATCTGCCTTCGGAGCAATGACATCGAGCTCACGTTCTAAAAGCGTTGAGAGCGATGGGCTGGTGTAGCCCAAGAATCCTGCCGCGATCTGTGTATCGAGCAATCGAGATGGAATCGTTCCACATGAGCGCTCCATAACTTCCATGTCTTGGCGGGCTGCGTGCATAACCGCAAGGCCATCCCCATCAAGCACAGTAGCGAAAGGGTGCAGATCAACTTTGAGCGCGTCCACTAGGGCAATGCCGTGACTATCGGCAATCTGAACCATCGCTACTTGCGGGAAGTACGTGCGCTCTCGATGAAACTCGGTGTCAATTGCATAGCAAGGCTCGTTGGCAACCCTGTCGACAAGGATGGCAAACGCAGCATCATCTTCAATGAGTTCATACTCATGGCCCGCTGATGTAGGCATCTATTCAGCCGAGATCGAATCCTGAGGCAGTGCTTCGGCCAGAGTCAATCCAGGCCTGCGTGCCGCCAGCCACATTTACAACGAGGTAGCCCTGAGTCTCGAGAAACTCGCAAGCCTTCATGCTTCGCACGCCGGAATGGCAGATGACGTATCCCGTTTCCTCGTCGGGCAACTCGCCCAGCCGTTCGGGCAACTCAGGAAGTGGTATCAGCACTGCTCCAGGGACGTGAGCTTGTTGGTATTCGTCGGGCATTCTCACATCAACAACCACTACGCCCTCTGCCAGTAAGGCACTCAGGGCATCGACATCAATCTCACTAATCACTTCAAACTCCAGAAAGTTCTAGAAAACGGTTCGAGTTCTGCATATGAAGACCCGTGTACATCTCCAGATACTGCAAAGCAACTATCACGCTAGCGGTCAGGATGGATATTCCCGCGACTCAGGAGGAAACGACGCCGCCGTAGAGATGCTCCTCGCCGCGTGCTTCACCGTGATTCGCAACTGCCTGTTCAAGATCAGCGGCAAACGCGTCCACTATTTTATCGTGGCCAGGTGAGGTCATGATGTGAAGTCCGCCGTGTTGACGATCCAGGTTCCAACCACGGTCGTCCATCTCATCTCCCACAGCTTCAATACTCAGATTTCGGTGCGTCTCTGGATCTTTTCCGAATTCGAACAGCGACATATCTGGATCTGTTGTCACTCGAAGACCCTCGATAGAATTGACTCCCTCCATCAATGCCTTTGTTGCAGTCAACACGCGCTGCCCGAGTCGCATGTAACCCTCAACTCCGAGATGCGTCATCGTTGCCCAGGCTCCAGCAATCGGAGACCCGGGGCGTGTGCCCGCAGAAGTAGAAGATGCGTACAACCCGCCCGGCCAAGAGTCGTACATGAATATCTGTGACTGATACAGATCTCGGTCTCGGTACATGACAGTTGACGCGCCCTTGAACGCGTACCCATATTTATGAATATCTGCAGACATCGAGGTCACGCCGGATACTCTGAAGTCCCATGGAGGCACTTCTTGTCCCAAAGCCTCCCAGAAGGGCAGCAGGTAGCCTCCCAAGCAGGCGTCAACGTGACACAGCAGGCCCCGAGACTCAGCGAGCGCCGCAATTTCGGTCACGGGATCGATAACGCCGAAGGGGTAGCAAGGCGAAGATGCCACCAGAATCGCTGTTCGGTCATCGATCGCAGCAGTCATGGCATCAGGGTCCGCACGCCCGTCTGGCGAAGTGGGTGTACAAATCATCTCGACACCGAGGTAGTGACAGGCCTTCGCGAATGCCGGGTGAGCGGTTATTGCGCAAACCAAACTCGGCGAGTTCACTCCCTTGGCGCGTGCATGCTCGCGGGCCGTCAGCACAGCAAGAAAAATGGACTCCGTTCCCCCTGAGGTCAGTGCTGCTTCACCGGCGTAAAACAAGCCTTTGGCCATGCCCAGAATCTCACCCTCCATCCGGAGCAACGTCTTATACCGGAAGGGGTTGAGCGCGTTCTCATGCAGGAACATCGACGCAACCTCGTGTTGAACTCGCTCTAGTTCTGGATCGTCGCTGTTGTAGACAAGGCTAAACGCCTTACCTCCACGCCAGTCCAAGTCGCCCTGACGCTCGACTCGCAGGGCATCAAGCAACTCTTCGGACGCCATCCCCTGAGCAGGAATTCCTCCGATAGCCGAACGCTTTACCGTGTTGGTTGCTTGATCAGACATCTTCAAAGTCTACGCGAGTTCGCCACCTCGGAACCGCTCCGATGGCCACTCAGGCCCAACTCAGATCAGTGTCGATCTTGAACCATCTCGGGATCACATTGGTACAAGAAGTGCCGGCAGCGCTCCTCTTCGTCCACCTCACCGATTGCTGCAGCCATAGCTCGAAGGCCTTCGAGTGCCCGCAAGAACCCTCGGTTGGTCTCGTGCTCCCATCGCACGTAACCGCTCCCTCGCCAGCCAGAGGCACGCAAGCGATCAAGTCCGCGATGGTAACCCACCCGGTAGCACGCATAACTCTCAATATCATCGCGACCGAGGCGTCCGAGCTGTGCCCACCCATCCAGGAATCGAGGGTTCTCGGCGACTACATCGGCAACCGCAGCCCGACGATGCTGCTCGGGAAGTAACAGCGCAACTGCTAGTGCTTCGAGCACCTCTGGGGACTCTGCGCTGAGCACGGTTTGCGGTGGACCAGAGGGAGTGAGTTGTACGGGTGCGTCAGACATGGACACATCGTACTCACGGTGCAAGGCCGAATCAGAACCGAGCAAACACAGCGTTGAAATCTCGAGCAGATTTACCGATCGACAGCTGACTGCGGCAAGGCGAACTTCACGCAGGACCTCGTGTAGCGAGCGAACTCATCGGCGTGCGACAAGTGCGCACCGTGACCAGCGCCCGCAATCTGGAACAATTCCGATTCGGGAAGCGCCGCCTGGAGCAACTCCGATCCCGCTCGCATCGTTGTTGAGGTTTGCGTACCCATGCCCATCATGACAGGAAGCGCTACCTGGCTCGGGTCGACGGTTGCCCCCGGCGTGCGAAGAGACCTCAGCTCCGCCATCAGCGCTGCTCCTTCTGCACGCCGGGCAAGCTGGTCTCGTTCGCGAAGTCTGTTCCAGGTCCCCTCGCCCACCATGAGCCGATAGAAGTACTCAGCGGCGGCCTCTGCCCCCTCCTTCTCGCCGAGTTCGATCGCACCGCCCCCAACGGCTGCGTAGGAGCCATCCAAACTTGGCACTGGCGACTCGAAAACTCCGATTCCCCGGACACGGGGGTCATGCCGGCTGGCAAGTCCGAGTGCAAAGGTTCCGCCCAAGCTATGGCCGATCACCACGACGGAACTTGTGCCGCAGAAGTCGAGGACTTCAACAATGTCATCCACATGGCCCTCGAGCGTGGGGCAAACGCCAGCACCCAGGGAGCTCGCGTAACCGCGACGATCCAATGCAATAAGGTCGAATTCCGGCAATCGGCGCATGACACGACTAAAGCTTGCGCCTCGATCCATTGCCCCATGCACGAACAGCACCGATGGCTGCAGTGGATCGACTTCGGGGCGGGTCCTACGAATGACGGCGAGGCCGCCGGCAGTACATAACCCCGAGGACAGATTTTGGCTCACGGCACAGTCATAACGCGCAATACATCGGCTGCCTGCGGTCCGTCTCCGCTACTCCCTCCAGCGAGGACGGCCACCGTGTCACCCGATCGCACATGACCAGAGTCGCGCGCAAGGCTTACGAGTTCATCCATCATGGCCAAGCTCTCGACTCTGTTCGGAGCAAGCAACGGGGTTGCCCCCCAACTCAAGGTGAGTTGGCGCAGCGTCTGATCGAGAGGGCTGAACGCGATAATCGGCATGCTCGGACGAAACCGTGCAATGGAGCGCACAGTGAATCCAGACTCCGAGATGCACACGATCGCGTCTACGCCCATCTCGGTTGCCGCTCTCCAAGTTGCCCCGGTCATGGCATCAGTAATTCGAGCGTTACCGTCGCCAACGGCTTCCTCGCGTAGGAGCCGGATCCGTCTCGCCCATGCCTCGTAGTCGAAATCCTGATCAGCTCGATCTGCAATGCGCGCCATCGTGGCAACTGCATTCACCGGGTCATGCCCAACGGCACTCTCAGCCGACAGCATCACCGCAGAGGTTCCGTCGAACACAGCATTCGCAACATCACTTACCTCTGCTCGCGTAGGCGATGGTGCGGTCACCATGGACTCAAGCATCTGCGTTGCGGTGATAACTGGTTTGCCGAGGGAAATGCAATCGCGGATGATCTGCTTCTGAACGTGGGGAAGTTCCTCAATGCCGAGTTCCGACCCGAGGTCACCACGAGCAACCATGATCGCACCCGATGCTTCAATAATCCCTTGCAAGTTCTCGACCGCCGCACGAGTCTCAATCTTTGCGACGAGCAATGGACCTATGGGATGCGGTTCGGTGCCAGCCTTTCGCATATCTGAACCAGAGCGAACAAACGAGAATGCAACCATGTCGATGCCAACCTCAACGAAGGCATCAAGTTTGACGAGGTCATCGGGCGTCGGTGAAGAAATACCAAGCCGCTCAGAAGGTACGTGTAAGCCTGGTCGGCCCTGAACTGGACCCCCATGAGCAATACGAGCAGTTGCGTAGTCCGAGTCAACCGACTCAATCACCAGCGTCACGCTGCCGTCACCTACCGCAAGAAGGTCACCCACATGTATGTCCGACAACAAATTCTCGTAGTCGACACCTAGCGACGCGGCATCCGATGACTGCCGACCCGGGTACAAACGAACCGCACTGTTGGTGGCCAACTCAATTGCCGAATCTCCAAAGCTGCCGAGTCGGACTTTAGGGCCCGGCAAGTCCGCCATGATGCCCACTTGCTTGCCAAGCTGCAAGGCAACAGATCGGATCCTTCGGAATCGCTCAAGGGACTCATCAAGGGTTCCGTGCGCAAGGCCAATGCGCGCCACGTCCATACCTGCTTCCATCATGGATCGAAGAACCACCTCCGAATCGGAGGCGGGTCCAATAGTTGCCACAATTTTTGTTCGACGTGCCATGAACTCAGGCTACGCCGGTTCGGTGCAGCGCCAAACAGGAATTGGCTTTTCTCCGCAGTTGAACGCCCAACGGAACCTGAGAATTAGTTACGTGGAACGTCTTTCCAAGCTGCCACCTTGTCAACCCGAACATCTCCCTGAAGGCCCAGTACACGCTCACCGATGATGTTCTTCATCACCTCTGAGGTTCCACCTTCAATAGAATTTGCTCTGGCTCTTAGGAAGTTCTTGTACATATCACCGGAGAACAGGGCGTGACGTGGACGACCAAATTCGTAGGACTCGTAGAGCATGCCGGCAGCACCCATAAGGTCGAGAGCCAAGCTGTAGACCCGCTTGTTATTCTCTGCCATTGCCAGCTTTGCCACTGAACCCTCGGGGCCGGGTGTGCCAGCTTTTCGAAGTTGTGATGATCGGATATTTGTCAGGCGATTCACTTCGGCATCAATCCAAAGCCGAGTCACCAAATCACGCTGAACAGCATCGCCGGTTCCGTATTCCTTCCAAGTCTGAACCAACTGCCCGATCGGGCCAGACCCGCGAGGCGGAATTCCCCCACCAATCGAGACGCGCTCGTTCATCAGCGTGGTCAGCGAGACTGCCCAACCCCGGCCAACATCATCAAGCCTCATGGAATCGGGGATTCGCACATCGGTGAGATACACCTCGTTGAACTCAGCATCGCCCGTCATCTGTCGAAGGGGCCTGACCTCAACACCGGGAGCATGCATATCTACGATGAATGCCGTAATGCCTCGGTGCTTTGGCAGGTCGGGATCAGTGCGAGCAATGACCAACCCGTAAGAAGAGATGTGTGCAAGCGTCGTCCATACCTTCTGCCCATTCAGTAACCATTCCTCGCCGTCGCGCTCGGCACGCATTGCGAGGGAAGCAACGTCTGAGCCTGCCCCCGGCTCCGAGAACATCTGACACCAGACATGCTCGTTTGAAAAGAGCGGACGAAGCATCTGCTTCTGATCCTCGGTGCCGTGAACCTCGACTGCCGGGCCGCACATCCCGTACCCAATCGGATTCTTCATGCCCCCCGCAGGAGCACCTTGCGCAGCGAGGCGTGAAATCACTTCTCGTTGTAACCCAGGGCTCACTCCAAGTCCGCCGTTACCTTCAGGAAAATGCACCCAAGCTAAGCCAGCATCGAACTGAGCCCCGAGAAACTCCTGCTCAGGGGTACTGCCTGGCGAGAACTCTGCGAGCAGTTTCACGCAGGCTTCGCTCACCCGTTGCTGATCCTGATCCGTCACACTCTGCGGGCTTGCTTGCACGGACATGGATCCTCCAGAACTTGTGGCCAGCCTCTGCCAAGGACACTTGACTGTGCGGTCAAGTTACCCCAAGCCCTCCGTGTTTGTTCGGTCAGCACTTTTGTTCAGTCGGCATGTCAGTTCAGTCGTGCCCTGAGCTGTTGTGCGGCCCGCTCGTGGCCTTGGATATTCCTAGGATCTTCAATGCGCAAGCGGTCATGAATGCTCGCAGCCTCCGTGAACCTGCCCTCGGTAGCAAGCAGAACGGCAAGCTGGCCAAGAGCTTCGATGGCGTATCCGGGAATGACACTTTGCAAGTTCAGGACGAGAGCGAGATTCTCACGTTCTCCTAGGTTCGCGTATGCAGCGTGGAGATTGTTGAGCACCCGCATAAGAATGTGTCGGGGTTCAGTAGGTGCCAAAAACTCCTCCTCAAATCGAAGCTGAGGGCCATGCATGGAGTAGTAAAACTCTCGCACTTGTTGTGCCGACAGCACTCTCCCGGACCCGAATGGGTCGAAGAACTGCTCCGGGTTCGCCTCCTCAGCCATCAGGAAGTGTCCCGGCATGCCGATTCCAAAAAAATTGAATCCGCACCTACGACCGATCTCGATTCCGAGAATCGTCAACGTAATCGGAATTCCCCTTCGGCGATCAAGCAGCTCATTCAGCAGACTGTTCGAGGGACTCAAGTAGTCCAGTTGGTCTCCCTGAAACCCATCCGCCCCAAACAATGCCCGACTGAACTCGGCACCAGAGAGCCATGAAATGTCCTGGCCTGTCTCTAGGCGGTACTTGGCCGCCAGCCCATCTGCGAGTTCATCTAGGTTGGCTAAGAGTTGGGCTTCGGTGACCTTGCTTTGGAATGCACACGCAATGGCGGCAAGGCCGAGGTCAAGGCGTGGTGACTCCACGACACAAACCTGAGCGAATCGAGCAACTGCGTCCACCACAAGAAGGTACTTCCACCGGTGTGGGCTCGCGCAGTCCAATCGGGTTTCAGGCCTTGTCAGCCGAAGGCTTGAATGGCCCTCGCGATCCAAACGACTACCATCCAAGAGCTGTGAAAGCTCAGCTTTGCGCAATCTCAACAAGGGGAACTTCAGTGTCTGATCAGCTTCTTTATCCGGGTGGGTATGTTCAGGATCGGGGCGACCATGCTGCCTATGTCATGGCAAGTACGGGGCTCACCGTGACCTACCGAGAACTCCACGAGCGTGCGACACAGATTGCGCTCCTGATGCAGTCACTTGGCCTACGACCTGGGGATCATGTGGCCTGGTGCGCAGAGAACCACCCGTGGTATCTCTCGCTTGCCTGGGGCGCCCACTACGCCGGGTTGTACTACACCGCAATCTCATCTCGACTTACCCAAGAAGAGGTCGCTTATATCGTGAACGATTCCGGGGCTCGGGTGTACATCACCACTGAGTACAAATCTGATTTGGCTCGCGAGTTATTGCTGCTCACACCGGCGGTCGAGCATCGATTCATGTTGGACACCACACTTCAGGGCTATGAGTCGTTCGAGGCCGCCGTCGGCGCTCAAGATTTTATCGAACTCGTTGACCCCACCGAGGGAATGGACATGTTGTACTCCTCGGGAACCACGGGTCGTCCAAAGGGAGTCAAAGTTCCGCGCCGGGATGCACCACTCGGAACGGGCGACATGTTGTACATGCTCGTTGCCGGACTCTTTGGCGCAAACACCGAGACGGTCTACCTGTCCCCCGCACCGCAATACCACTCGGCTCCGCTGCGTTTCTCGATGCAGGTTCAACGAGCGGGCGGCACCGTCGTGGTGATGGAGCGCTTTGATGCCCATGACGCGCTGCGTCTCATTGAGCAGTACCGAGTGACCTTTGGGCAGTTCGTGCCGACCATGTTTGTGCGCATGCTGAAGCTGACTGATGAGGAGAGACACCGCTACGACGTGTCCTCACTCGAGGTCGCCATTCACGCTGCTGCGCCATGCCCAATTCCAGTCAAGGAAAAGATGATCGACTGGTGGGGCCCGATCATTCACGAGTACTACGCAGGCACCGAGGGCAATGGATTTTGCTGGGCAAACTCCCAGGATTGGCTCGCCCATAAGGGAAGCGTCGGAAAACCGCTGGCCGGCATCTTGCACATCCTTGACGAGGAAGGCGCCGAGTTACCCACCGGCGAAACAGGAACCGTGTTCTTTGAATCAGAAGCTGAGTTCAGCTACCACAATGATCCCGAAAAGACAAAGGAGTCCTACAACACCGCTGGCTGGTCAACTCTGGGTGACGTTGGCCGAGTCGACGATGAGGGGTTCTTGTATCTGTCGGATCGCAAGGCCTACATGATCATCAGCGGCGGGGTAAATATCTACCCACAAGAGGCCGAGAACCTGCTCACCATGCACCCCGCTGTGAGCGATGTTGCAGTGTTTGGTGTACCGAATGAGGACTTCGGCGAGGAAGTCAAAGCTGTGGTGCAACCCGTCACCATGCCGGCAACCCAGGCTGAAGCGGCCGCGTTGTCAGCCGAGCTCATCTCGTATTGTCGTGAAAGTCTTGCCGACGTGAAGTGCCCCAGATCCGTCGACTTCCGAGCTGAACTTCCTCGGCACCCGACGGGCAAGCTCTACAAGCGACTACTCAAAGACGAGTACTGGCAAGATGCAGGGCGAAGCATCTAGCAGGTTGATTAGCTGCCTACTTCGGGAGCTCGATCAACCGCCTCGAGCGCATTCTCGCGTTCCGACGCGCTGCCGACAAGCAACCTTCGCCCCAGAAGGACTGCTCCGGCGGCGCATACTCCGAGCACGGCTGCTAGGACCCACGCCGCAGAGTAGGACCAATGCTCAGCAGTAAACCCGAACAGGACCGGTCCAACTGCTCCCCCAACATAGACACCCGTTTGAGTGATCCCGGTTGCCCGACCTGGAAAGCCAGGTGAGGCCCGAACCACAGACAAGTTAAAGAGTCCCGGCCAGGCCCAGCCAGCGCCAAACGCGAGTGGCAGCCCAATGAAATGCGCGGCAGGAGTCTGGGTGACAAAGATGAGAGAGGTACAGGACCCAAGCAGGATCATGATGGCTACTAACCCGAGCAGGTTTCCCGAGTGCCGGTCGGCGTAGCCACCAACGAGCAGTCTCACAAGAATTGAGATGAGGCTACCGAGAGCAAGCGCGTAGCCTGCCGTAGCTGCGCTCACCCCAGAGTTGATGGTTGACTCAACAAAGAAACCACCCAGGGTGATTGCTGCTGCTGTCGAGAAGGCCGCTGCCACAGCGAGCATGACAAGCGCGCCTCTTGGTGCCCGCTGAGTGTCTCGTTGCACTAGGTGCTCCCGATTGTGTGCTGACTGTGAGTCAGATTCGACTCGAACTCGAACAGCTATTAGTGCAGCGACCCCTAGGGCAGAACCGAAAGCAAACACCCACCGCCACCCAAGGGTGAGCGCCACGGATGGAAGCAGTAGTCCTGCAATCAGTGCCGCACTTGGGATTGCCGACTGCTTCACGGCAAAGCCGATGCCTTGACGATGAATGGGTAAGTAGCGAGCGATATAGACGTTTGCCCCAAGCTGAGCTGTGGCGTTCGCGGTGCCGGCAATCGCAGAGAATGCGATCAGAGCGGCGAGATTTCGTGCACCAAGGGCGATGGCGAGATTGACGAGGCATGTTCCTGCGAGCGCACTGCTCAACCCAATCTTTGGCCCGACGCGATCGACCCAGCTTCCTACTTGAGAAGAGCCCACAGCACTTGCCGCAAAAAACGAAGCAAAAACCAAACCCGCCGCAGATTCGCCGTAACCCAACTCAGATCGAATCTCTACCGAGAGGGATCCCAAAAAGAACGCCGGCAGAATGGCTGCAACTATTGCGGCGGCGATCACAGGTAATCCACGCAGAGAACGCTCAGAGGCTTCGAGCCGTGCTGGAATCACCGTGTCACTCTTACATGCTGTTTCTGAACGATACGCGCAACTACCATTGTTGCGTGCGGGATCATGCTTTTTACCAACAAGAACATCCTCTTGCAATCGCTCATCGTGGCGGCACAGAGGCTGCGCCAGAGAACACGCTGGCGGCTTTCTCCGCTGCTACAGCATTGGGTTATCGACACCTCGAGACCGATGTTCACCTGAGCGCTGATGGGGTACTCATTGCGTTTCACGATGATCAACTTGATCGAGTCACTGACCGGACCGGACAGGTAAGCGAGTTGAGTTGGGAACAGATTCGATCTGCTCGCATTGCTGGCTCAGATCCCATCCCCACTCTCGATGAACTACTTGAGGCATTTCCGAGCTCATTTTTCAACATTGATGCAAAGTCCGATGCGGCGGTTGACACATTGGTTCAGACCTTGCAGCACCATAATGCTGTCGGTCGGGTCTGTGTTGCGGCGTTTTCACACCGGCGACTCCGGAGACTTCGAGAGCTTCTGGGGCCTGATCAGTGCACCGCTGCCTCACCCAAAGAGGTTGCGCAGCTCATGGCGGCAGCCCGCCTTCGGAGTTCCTCAGTACCCACAGGCCTCGACTACCACTGCGTTCAAGTGCCGGTGAAACAAGGTGCGATTCCGCTGCTCACCCAGGGGTTCGTCAACACGGTGCATGCTCGCAATTGTCAGGTGCATGCTTGGACGATTAACGACCCCGCAGAGATGCACCGCCTGTTAGACCTTGGGGTTGACGGGATCATCACAGACCACCCGAGCCTTCTGCGGTTCGTACTCACCGAGCGAGCCCAATGGGTCTAGCAAGCGCTTCGTTCTCCCGGCCACGCTCGCAACCTAGGGGGAGATCTCTCGAGCTCACACGCCAACTGCAGCAGCGCTGCCTCATGGTTCTGCTCGCAGCAGGCCTCGCCAGCATGACGGTGTTGCTCAGTCCAACTGATACTTGGGCCGCAGGCGCGACGAAGGCCGCAGTCGTATTCACCCCTCAGAAACAACTCTCGGACCCTCCTCCAGGACAGGGACTCTCGGCGGCTGTTGCCGCTGTTCCCGCGAACTCCGCAGGCCTCGACGCCGCACGAGCTGAACAGAAGAATCTGAAGCAAGAACAAGACCAGATGCAGCAGGATCTTGAGAGTACGGACGCAGAAATTCAGCGGGTCAGCCATGAGCGCGAGTCGACGACTCAGCTCCTAGCTCGAAGGGAGCAACAGGTCACCAAGGCCACCGCTTCGCTCGATCAGCAACACGCAGCACTGCGCGTGATTGGAGTGGAGTGGTTCATCACTGGTTTTGGAAGACTCTCGGCACTCAACCCAACGTTGAACTCTGCCGACCGAGACCGACTCGACCGTGCCCGCGTGCTCTCAGAGTCAGCAGCGAGCAGCACGATGAAGAAAGAGCGCTTTGCTCGGCAACAGCTCAATCAGCTTCAACAAGACCGCTCTTTTTTGCAAGAGCAGCTCAGCGGTCAGAATTCCGTGCTCACTGAGCTCGGGTTGAAATCACAAAGCCTGAACGCTTCGCTTACGGATCTCGCCGACCAACTCGTCCGCAGCGAGGAACGTGTCGCTGAGGAGCGGATGTCTGCCAGCATTGATGGCACTGATTTATCTACCGGTGCACTGGATGCTTATTGGCGTGCCGCTTCAACCCTGCGCCTCACGAACCCGAGCTGCGCAATTGCCTGGTGGGCGATTGCGGGCATTGGAAGCACGGAGAGTAAACACGGCACCTACCGCGGCGCCAAGCTTGGGCGCGACGGTCAGGTGTCGCCGCCGATCTACGGCCCAGATCTCAATGGGTCGAACTCCTTCGCCATCGTTGCAGACTCCGACGGCGGAAATCTTGATGGCACAGCAACCACCGACCGCGCTGTGGGGCCTATGCAGTTTCTTCCAAGCTCGTGGAACGCAGTGGCTCGTGACGCTACCGGAGATGGTGTCGCCGACCCACAGAACTTGTACGACGCTGCGCTCACTGCTGGGGCCTACTTGTGCCGAAAGGGCCCAGGCCTTGACCAAGAGAGCACCCTTCGAGCGGCCTATCTGAGTTACAACAGGAGCCAGAAATATGTCGACATCGTGATGAGCCATGCTCTCGAGTATCAGCGATTAGTTCCGCTCTCATGACCTCGCAGCCATAACGCCCCGCAGGTGGTCGTTGACAGGGTCCGCGACAGATGTAAAGTCTGCTCACTGTGTGAAGAGCGTCACCTTGCAGAATATCCACAGCTGCCTCGCAAAAGCGTTGGCTTCTTCGTTAGTCAGTAAGCGAATAGATAGTTACTTCAGATTTCAGGGTCCTTTAGGGGGAACAATGCAAAATCCAAAGCGCCGAACTGCTCGATCCTTACTCGCAGTCGGATCACTCATTGTCGTAGCAGTGCTTGCAGTCTCTTGCGGCGGTAACGGAAGCAGCTCGAAAGACACCAGCAATAGCGGCAGCGAGAAGAATTCCAAACCAACCCCCGGTGGAAAACTCGTTTACGGCCTCGAAGGCGAGACTGCAGATGGATGGTGCTTGCCGCAGGCACAACTCGCAATAGCCGGAATCCAAGTGGCCCGCTCCATCTACGACACGCTGACAGCGCCGAATGAGAAAGGCGATTACGTTCCCTTCTTGGCGAAGACGCTGACACCGAGCGCCGATTACACGCAGTGGACACTCACCTTGCGGCCCAACATCACGTTCCACGATGGAACCGCCCTTGATGCAACGGTAGTCAAGAACAATCTCGACGCCTACCGCGGCAAGTACGCCGCACGCAGCCCCCTGTTGTTCACTTTTGTGTTCTCAAACATCTCCGATGTCACCGTTGTTGATCCAATGACTGTGTCCATCACGACAACCACGCCATGGGCTTCACTCCCCGGAGCGCTCTTTGGCTCCGGACGAGTCGGGATCATGGCTCAGTCACAACTCGATGACCCATCCACCTGCGATACCAAACTTGTCGGAACAGGTCCCTTCAGCTTGGTTAGTTGGACACAGAACGAGAGTCTTGTCGTCAAGAAGAACCCGAAGTACTGGCAAAAAGATTCCAGCGGAACCCAGCTTCCTTATCTTGACCAGATTGAATACAAGCCCACACCAGAAGGACCAAGCAGGATCAATGGCTTGCTTGCAGGTGACCTAAACGCCATGCAGATTTCTGGAGGCGAGAACATCGACGAACTCCGAACCGACACTGCTGACGGCAAGATCAACTCCTATGAGTCTGACGCGTTCGGTGAGGTCTCGTTCGGTCAGTTGAATACTTCAGTCGCTCCATTCAATTCACTAACAGCACGCCTTGCAGTCATCAAATCAATCGATATGAAGACCTACAACCAGACCGTCAACCTCGGAGTCCTGCAAAACGCCAATGGCCCATTTGCTCCCGGTGGCATTGGCTACCTGAAGGACTCCGGATACCCCACCTACAACCTTGCCGAAGCGAAGAAACTCGTTGCGCAATACAAGCAAGAGACCGGTACCGACTTGGCCTTCACGCTTATTGCCACCCCTGATGCCGCAACTCAGGCCGCAGCGGCAGTAACGCAACAGATGGGCGAGAAAGCTGGAATCAAGGTAACGATCAGCGCACTCGAACAGGCTGCGTTGATTAGCACGGCAATCTCGGGCAAGTTCCAAGCCATGGTATTTCGCAACTACCCAGGAGGAGATCCGGACGCAAACTTTGTCTGGTGGCACAATCCAGGTAACCCAGTCAACTTTAGTCGTTTCGATGATCACGATATCAATGCCCTTCTCGAGAAGGGTCGCGCTACCCCAGATAAGGCAGAGCGTCAGCAGATTTACGGAGACATCAACAGGGTCTTCGCCAAGCAGGCCTACAGCATCTGGCTGCAATGGACCATCTGGGACATTGGGACAGCCACTGACGTGCACGGGATTCTCGGTCCGGACCTACCCGATAATGGCGGAGCACCCTTCCCCGGTCTAGCAACTGGCCATCCCGTCACAGGAATGTGGATCCAAAGCTAGGACCACGCCGCCCGCAAGTAACAAGCATCTGCGGTGAACGGGGAAGGATTCGTTCACCGCAGATGAGTCGCAAAGTGTCTGACTCAAATACGATCCCCTTTGGGAATTGGATCACATGTTCATTCTAAAAAAATTTGGGCAACTCATCGTCACCGTGATTCTGGTGACGCTGTTTGCTTCACTGTTGCTCGAATTGCTACCGGGTGATCCAACCGAGGTGCTCATTCCTTCGGGTAGTGACCAACAGCGTGAAGATCTTCGACATGAGCTCAAGTTGGACCAATCCTTTGCCGTGCGTTACAGCACCTGGCTTGGCAACTTCTCCACGGGCGATATGGGCAACTACTACACCGTGAGTTCTGATCGACCCGTTTCTGATCGGCTTTGGCAGTCGCTTCCGGTCTCGCTACTGCTGATGTTCTACGCCCAGATGTTGGCCCTTTTCTTTGCGATTCCATTGGGGGTGCTCACCGCGTATCGCAAAGGAACCTGGTTTGATCGAACTTCGAATACATCCGCGTTTGCCATGCTGGCGATACCAAACTTCGCCTTGGGCTTTTTGCTGCAGTACTACTTAGGGGTCAAGCTCGGCTGGTTTAAAACGGGTGGGTACGCATCGCCGAGTGAGAGCCCGATCGAACATTTTCAGTACATGATTCTTCCGACCATCACGTTGGCCGTGGGTCAGATTGCGATCTATATGCGCTTGCTACGCAGCGATATGATTGCCACCCTCCAGCAGGACTTCATTCTCATGGCCAAGGCAAAAGGGTTGAAATCAAAGCGAATCCTTTTCCGCCATGCGCTTCGACCATCCTCGCTGACACTGCTCACTGTTGCAGGGCTCAATATCGGAACCTTGATCGGCGGTGCACTCATTGTGGAAGTGGTGTTTGCGCTACCAGGAATGGGACTCATGCTCTTTGAGGCCATCAGTCGGCGACAGATCGTTGCCTTCCAATCAATGGTGGCTGTGATTGCCATTCTCTACATTCTGGTGAACTTCGCCGTAGACCTTCTGTACACCGTCCTCGACCCACGGATTCGTAATGCAAACAAATCGTGACACCTCGATAGCCCATCTTGATCCATCCTCACTGCCCACCATTGAGGCAATCGAGGCGCCCTCCTCACATGCCGTCAGTGCTGACCGCTTAGGGACGGCGGCCTGGATTGCCATTGCGTGGATAGCGTTTCTTGGACTGCTTGCCATTCTGGCGCCAGTCCTACCGATACCAGACCCGAATGAGTCCTTTGTCGCACTCGCAAGAAAGGGCCCGGCTATGGGGCACTGGTTCGGTGGCGATGCCATCGGGCGCGACCTGCTCTCGCGAATCATCTGGGGAACTCGCTCTTCGTTTATTGTTGGATTCGGTGCGGTCGCTTTCGGCCTTCTTATCGGCGGAATGCTTGGTCTCATGACCGGATTCTTCCGGGGGAAAGTTGACGGACTCATCACCCCACTCATGAACGTGCTCCTGGCAATCCCTCAGTTTGTATTAGCTCTGTCACTTGTCACCGTTCTTGCTAGCGGCGCCGACGTCAGTTCGAGTCGCCGCCTAGCCGTCGTGGTGGTCGGGCTAGGAATCGTGTCGATTCCGTTGCTCGGGCGAATCACACGGGCAAACACGCTCGCGTGGTCTGAACGCGAGTTTGTGCTCGCAGCCAAGGCAATGGGGGCTAAGAACGGGCGAATCATGGTGCGCGAGGTACTGCCGAACGTGATGCCCGCCATGTTGTCGATCTCTCTGCTTGGAGTGGGAATCGCAATTGTGGCCGAGGGTGGACTGAGCTTGTTTGGCGTCGGCGTGCAACTGCCGATGCCCTCCTGGGGGAATATCATCGCCGAGGGACGCGGGCAGATGCGCAACTCTCCGCATATCGTGATTTTCACCTCGCTCATTCTGTTCCTGACCGTCATGGCTTTGAACTTCTTGGGTGATGCGGTGAGTCGCCGCTTCGGTGTTCGGGAGTCGGTACTGTGAGCACTCAGACGCCAGTAGATGGCCTCCCCATTGCGAGTGGCACTCCAGGTGCAGCCAAGCTTCTTGAGGTGCGAGACATCGTCACCAAGTTCAACACCGAACGAGGTTCACTCACGGCGGTCAACGGCGTGTCGCTTTCACTTGAGCGTGGCCAAACGTTGGGAGTTGTAGGCGAGTCTGGATCGGGCAAGTCGGTACTCTCTCGTTCGATTATGGGCCTACTGCCTCGCTCAAACACGGAGCGATCCGGTCAAGTCATTTTCGAAGGAAAAGAAATCTCTGGTTTGAACGACTCGGAGTATCGCGAACTCTGGGGCGATGAGATGGCCATGATCTTCCAGGATCCGATGACGGCGCTGAACCCCGTCATGAAGGTAGGCCTGCAGATCACGGAATCGCTGCGTTTCCATCTCAGTATGAGCAAATCAGATGCGAAGGACACCGCTATTGCGCTGTTGAAGGC
>JBAXCX010000021.1:0-28956 GCA_037141255.1 Actinomycetes bacterium
CAGCACCCCAGACAGCGGCACCCCAGACAGCAGCACCCGAGTCAGATCCCGCTCAGGCCGAGGCGGTTCAAGCTCAAGCACTTAAAGCTGATGCGAAGCAGGCCTCAGAAGAGCCGGTAGTTCCCGAGAAGTCTGAGCACGAGCCCTCATCTGTAGCCGTAGCACCAGACAGCAGCAGCGAGGAGCCTGCGAGTGCTGCTGCACCGGTATCAAGTAGCGGCAAACTAATTCCGCCGCCTCCAGGACCGCCGCGTTCCCTGACCGGCAAGCCGATTCCGCCACCACCAGGACTTGGCGGCAGAGGACCCTCCCCGTCAGGTCGTGGACCGGGTGGTCCCGGTCGCACTGCAGGTGACTCAAACCGAGGTGGATCCTCCCCAGGTGGTGCCCCCTCCGGTGGCGGTTTCAATCGACCTGCTGGTGGCGGATTTGCGGCCCCAGGAGCAACTCCCGGCGGTGCACCCGGTGGAGCACCAGGTGGTGGCCGTCCCGGTGGTGGTCGTCCAGGTGGACCTCAGCAGCGCCCACCGCGCCGCAAGGGCCGTCGACGTCGTAACCGTGAAGAACTCCAGCCAATGGACATCCCGACCTATACGCCTGCTAGCGCTCCGGTGCCAGAGGGCGTAGTCGTGATTGAGCGTGGCTCAACTCCGCAGGACCTCAGTGGCAGGTTGAATCGCACTGCGGCCGATGTTGTGCGTTTCTTGTTGCAGCAAGGCGAGATGGTGACTGCAACACAGTCGCTGCCCGATGAGATGATCGAACTCTTTGCTGCAGAGGTTGGAGCCGAGATTTCGCTCGTTGACCTAGGGCAGGAACAAGAGGTCGAGCTTCAGAAGATGCTCGAAGTTCCCGAGGACGACGAAGAGAATTACGAGTCCTGGCCAACTCGAGCGCCCGTTATCACTGTTATGGGTCACGTTGATCACGGTAAGACCAAACTTCTAGACAAGATTCGCGATGCGAATGTTGTTGCAGGAGAAGCCGGTGGAATTACCCAGCACATCGGCGCATATCAGGTCGAGAAGAGCGGGCATTCCCTGACGTTCATTGATACTCCTGGCCACGAGGCGTTCACCGCCATGCGAGCCCGTGGTGCCGAGGCGACAGACATTGTTGTTCTCGTCGTCGCTGCAGACGACGGTGTGATGCCTCAAACAATCGAGGCAATTGCTCACGCTCGTGCGGCCGAGGTGCCAATCGTTGTCGCAATGAACAAGATCGACCGAGAGGGTGCAGACCCTAATCGTGTGCTGCAACAGCTCGCCGAACATGAGCTTGTGCCCGAATCTTGGGGCGGCGACACCGTAGTGGTCGAGGTGTCCGCACTAGTTGGCACGGGAATTGACGAATTGCTCGACACGCTCTTGCTGGTTGCAGAAGTTGAGGACCTTCGTGGAAGTCCAGTTGGTCGGGCACGTGGAGTCGTACTTGAAGCGCACCTAGATATTGGTCGTGGTCCTGTCGCATCGATTCTGGTGCAGCATGGAACGTTGCATGTAGGCGATCCGCTCGTTGCCGGCCCCGCATGGGGTCGCATTCGTGCGCTGGTCAACGACCGCGGCGAGCAAGTGAAACAGGCTCTACCTGGAACGCCAGTAGAGGTGCTCGGTCTTTCAGACATCGCCTTCGCAGGGGACGACTTTATTGTTGCTCCCGATGAGCGCAAAGCTCGCTCAGTGGCAGAAACGCGTGAGCGTTGGCATCGGGAAGCTGCACGGGGAAGAGACTCCTCCGTCAGCCTTCAAGGCGCTCGCCTCGAAGATATTTTTGCTCAGATCCAAGCGGGCGAGCAGACCAATCTCAACCTCATCGTCAAGGCAGATGCGCAGGGTTCACTCGAAGCACTGACCGAGAGTCTTCACAAGCTGGAACGATCCGAGGTGAAGGTCGCCTTTGTTCTTCGTGGGGTCGGTGGAATCTCCGAGTCAGATATTGCTCTTGCTGCAACCTCAGACGCGACCCTCATCGGGTTCAACGTCCGACCAAGCCGGCAGGCCAGGGATCTAGCCGCAGCCGAGGGCGTAGAGATTCGAACCTACGAGGTCATCTACAAACTTCTTGAAGACGTCGAATCAGCAATGATCGGCATGCTCGAGCCGGAGTATGAAGAGATCGTGACTGGCGATGCCGAAGTCCGTGAGGTCTTTAAGGTGCCAAAGATCGGCTCTGTGGCTGGCTGCTTGGTTCAGTCGGGCGTGATCACCAGGAACTCAAAGGTGCGCTTCTTGCGAGATGGAAACATCCTTTGGAAGGGTGAAGTCAGCTCGCTGCGTCGCTTCAAAGATGACGTCCGTGAGGTTTCCTCTGGATATGAGTGTGGCATCGGCTTGTCAGACTTCCAGGACTTGAAGTCCGGTGACATCATCGAGACCTTCGAGTTGCGCGAAATCCCTCGCACCTAGGCCCCGTGGGTTTGCTCGTAGCGGGCAAACACCGCCACAGCCGTGTTGGAAGCTTGGATGACCTCGGACCACTGGATTCTGCATTCTTGAACCAGCCCGTAACAAAAAACCCCGCTGGCTGTAGCCAACGGGGTTCTGAGTTGATCTGAATGGTCTGCTCGGTCAAAGAGTCACCGAACTTGCCGGCTCAGCTACGGAATAACGGTCAGTGCAGCAGTTGCCTGAGCTGAACAGCCCTGCGCTGTTGCAATCACGTCCCAATCTCCTACGCTCACCGACGGGGGCAGCGTGAGGGGAGTCGACCAGAGATTTCCTGCACCGACTGTCGCAGTCACTCCTGGATTGACCACAACAAAGGATGATACTGATCGAAGTTTAATCACCACAAGCTTGCCAGGCTCTCCCGTGCCGGACACGTTGAGAGATCCACCCTTCTTGACAGTAGCGGAACTCAGCGCCACATTGCTGGGGGTGTACAGCGCGCAGTTTGCAGCGATCGTGGTGGTGGTGGTTGAGGTCGTCGTGGTGGTGGTGGTGGTCGTTGTAGGTGTGGGAGTCGGCCCCGGACAAGCAACGGCAAGACCGGCCATAAGGGCAACAAGGCCTGGGACGAGAAGTCGGTTTCGTGTGAGTGTCGTGATATTCATGGTCCCCCTCGGAATCAAGAAGTTCTCTCGAGTGTGATACCCCGCGCACCACAACTTATAGCAGTATGGTTCAAAAAGATGAACCTTGTCCAGCAATTTTTGCGATTTAACTGATTTGAGCGGGCTACGCGCCCAAGTAGCCGAAGGTGTAGCGCTCATCTGTGTCCCCAGCGAATCGGTGATAAGAAGTCACCGAACCTTGGTCGTCGAACATGTCTTTCGCTACGAGTTCCATCTTCATGGAGTCTGAACGATCAGCAGTGGGTTGCCCAATCCACTGAATAGTGTAAGGGGAATCGGCGACTGTGGTGCCCTCGAGCTGCAACTCAACCACCCGAGTTGAGCCAGGTGGAAGGTCCACCAGAATATTGTTTCGCCGCACTCCGGGTAGTTCAGGCTGAGTTCCCACGGCGGCCGGCTTCTCATCCAAGGTTGCGGAATGAACTGACCAGGGGCTGAGTACGGACAAGATTGTTCGGTTGGTCCCCGGGGAGAGATCAGGAATCTGATTTGCCACCACATCGGAAAGATTCTCATTTGGTGCACTGTTGGTGAGAGTCACCGTTAGCTTCGCCGTGAGGTTCCCGGACAGCGGATCCCAGTTCACGGTGTACTCGCTCTTGCGGTGAAGGTAGACGTCAATTTTTGATGGATTGGCATTTCGAGTGAGTACGGCTAGCAAATCACCTTCACCGGGCCGCTGCACCCTGCCGGTGAGCCCAAGACGTTCAAGAAGTGGCGCATCTTGATGGTCAAACGAATAGAACTGCAGGCTTCCACGCTTCACGAGAGGTCCGAGTGTGTCGACTAAAGATTTCGGCGAGGGCAATTGCGTGGCCCCAAATTTCCGAACCACCTTGTCGATCAGGTCGGAGACCACTCGGTTTCCTTCGGTCTCGGTCTTAAAAATCGTGAATTGATCAGTCGTGAGGAACTTTTCTGCGTTCTCCGTAGTGAGCGTCAGGTCGGTTCCCGGTACCGGTTCTGGTCCGGTGAACTGAAGAAGCGCAGCAAAGGCAGCGGGGTCGGCGTAGATCACCCCGTCAACGGGGGCGCCAGGCCGTGCCTGCTCAAAAAGGTCCTTTGAGAGCGCTGCCACGGTGGGAAAGTCGGGAGAACCGCCCCAATTCTGGGGGAAGTACTGCGGACGAAGTTCCAGAAGCGAGGGCGGGTAAGCACCGGGCCGCAGGTTGAGCGGGGGCGAGGTGGCAGGGCTAGCAAGGTCGTAGGGCTGACCCACCTTGACCAAGTTGAGTTTTCCGTTTACTGCGTTGATTTCAGCCCAGTTGCCAATGTGGCCGCCCAGGTCTCGGGACTCTGCTGGGTTTCCGAGCAACATGACGTACCTGCGTGTACCGTCTCCCCCAAGCAGACTAGGCAGGCGTTGAACGCTCATCTCGGCAGTTTGAGCAGTCTCATTTGCCTTGTGGAGTTCGTTTGTCAGGTCATTCAAAGCCGTGTTGAGCGGGGGCAGGAGACATTGCGACTTACTGCTCCTCAGGGAGCGAAGGGCGGCGCCTACCTGATCTGCTGCTTTGCTGACCGGGCGTTGAATCGCTTCAACCTCCGTCAGATTCACTCCGCCGGTTGGGGACCGCAGAGCATCCTTCGAGACAGAGGTACTCAGGGTGCTCCCCACAAGATTCAGATCTGCTCCCGATTGAGCCGCTGATCGGATCAACTCCAGATTTGGCCCGATCAAGGGGGTCGCACGAGCGGGTCTCAGCCACCAGGAATTCAGCGTGGATTCGATCTCGGCAAAACTTTTGCTCGCCTCTGAGAACGCAGCGGTTGAATTCTCAGGTTTGCTTGAAGAAGCGATTGAGACTGCATCTCTCGTCCGTGCAACTGAGGATTCAATAGCCGAGCGCTGTGTGAGTCCCACGAAGGCTGCAGCGGCAACTCCCCACAGTGCAACGATCAGCAGTAAAGCTCCAGCAGCGAGGACTAAGCGCCGGTTCGGAGGTCTAGACCGAAGGTAGCCGGAGACGAGAAGGGGAAGGACTGCGAATGCCGCAACAGCCGCCGTTGCCCCCGACAGGGTTGGTCTCGAGAGGCCGAGTACGGCAAGTCCACAAAGTGCTCCAATGGCTGCACCAAGTGCTCGATTGCGAAATCTAAACAGCAGCATTCCAGCAGCAGCAGCGGCAGCGATGAGCGCCAGATACTGAACAGGGGTCTGGGTAGCTGCAGTAGCTACTAGCCCCGCCCACAGCAGGGTCCACCTTCGGGCCCTCGATGCGGCTAGTGAACACAGTGCCACGAGGGCGCCGCTATAAATGGCATCCATAACGGGCCACATCGAGGGTGCGTTATCAAACAGAACTACCGCTGCAACGGCACCAGCCGCGGCAACCAAGCCCACGAGGGCAAATGTCAATCGGGTGGCTCTTTGATGCCCAGTCGCAGAACGTTTACGAGGCCTAGTCACTTCAGACATGCATCAATAGTCTGCCTTGAATGAGCAGATACCGGCGGCGTTACTAGACAAAAGCCAGTGGAATCCTCAGAAATCTGTGAGTATCACGGCACCGGCGATGCGTGCGTCGCGAGCCCGAACAGATGTCGGGCCACGAGGCGTGGTACGAATAGTGCATGGCAAGACAGAGGTCATCCGCTCCCCGACAGTTCAGTCGCACCGACCGGATTGGCGAACTCATGCGAGAGATCGTTGCTTCCGAACTCGAGAGAATCGGAGACGAGCGACTCGAGATGGTCACCATTACTGCAGTCAAAGTTGACGGTTCCTTAGAGCACGCTGATGTTTTTTATTCTGCAATGTCGGCCGAGGAAGAGGGACGCTCAGAAGAAGTAGCCGAGGCTCTTGATGAATTGCGCTGGCCCATACAAAAGCTGGTGAACCGAGAAGTTCGCACGCGAAAGACACCACAGATCCAGTTCCGGCCCGATCTGGTCTTGAGCTCGGCCTTGCGTATTGATGAGATTTTGCGCGGCATGAGTGACCGTGGCGAGCTCGATGATCGAGAGCCGCTTGACTCGGAATCCCCGGACGTCTCGACCAAACCAGAACAGCCCGAGGCCCAAGCCGAACTGTCAGGAGATGACGGGACTCACTCCGAGTGAGCCGCTCTCGCGGTAACCGGCCAGGTGATCCGGTCGGAATCTGCATTGTGGATAAGCCGGCAGGGATGACTAGCCACGATGTGGTCTCAGCGGTCCGCAAGTTGCTTGATACTCCACGTGTTGGCCACGCCGGCACGTTGGATCCAATGGCTACTGGAGTTTTGGTTCTTGGTGTTGGTGCAGCAACAAAGTTGTTGACCTTCATCACTGGAGTTTCTAAAACTTATGAGGCCACCATCAGGTTCGGGGTGGAGACCGATTCCCTCGATGCTGATGGTGAAGTAACCGCCACTTATGACATGTCGGGACTACTGCCAGCACAGGTGCATGACGCAGCGAAGGGCCTGACCGGAGAGATTCTTCAGGTTCCTCCGATGGTCTCTGCTTTACGAGTCGACGGTCGGCGTCTTCACCAACTTGCTCGAGAGGGAATCGAGGTTGAGCGCAAACCTCGGCCCGCAACGGTCTCGCAGTTTGATCTAGTTCCTACCGCTGATCCGCTTGTGTGGACGGCCACCGTGGAGTGTTCCTCAGGTACCTATGTGCGCTCGCTTGCGGCTGATCTTGGTAAGGCCCTAGGCGGGGGCGCACACCTGAGTGCACTCCGGCGCAGTTCAGTTGGCCCGTACCAGATTGCAGAGGCTCAGCCGATAGATGCTGCAGTGTTACTACCGCCCGTTGAGGGCGTTCGGCAACTACAGCACCTGCAGGTGGATGAGCAGATCGAGGTTTTTGTTCGTCATGGACGCGTGCTTGAACAGGAACAAATTGGAGCTACTGGTGTAGGACCATGGGCTGTTCTCAGCGCAAGCTCTGCGCTGCTCGCTGTGTACGAACCGTTCCGGGAAACAAGATGCAAGCCTTCGATAGTGCTGTCGAACGAGGTCGCTGAGTAGCGTGGGGCTGTGAGAGTTCTTCGTGATACTGATGCATGCCCAACTCCTCCTGAGGGATCCGTTGTCACTATCGGCGCCTATGACGGGGTTCATTTAGGGCATCAGGCAGTGATTGCAGAGGTTCGCAGGCGCTCCAAGGCAGCAGGGCAGCGTTCAGCGGTGGTCACCTTTGATCGGCACCCTGCTCAAGTCATTCGTCCAGATTCTGCGCCATTACTTTTGACAGACTTGGACCAGAAATTAGAATTACTAGCTGAAACCGGGGTGGACTACGCACTCGTCGTGCGGTTCGATTCGGAGAGGGCATCTGAGTCTGCGGAGGACTTTGTGGACTCCGTCTTGCATCGCTGCTTGAACGCAAGGGAAGTAGTCGTCGGGGAGGACTTCCACTTTGGATTTCAGCGTCGCGGCAACGTTGATTTGCTCAACCAGATGGGTCAAACTCTCGGGTTCTCGGTGCTCGGTCACAAGCTGGTTGGCCTAGATGGTCAGGCTGCTCGAGATGATGCGCAGGTGTCCTCAACAGCAATTCGCCGAGCACTTCACGAGGGTCGACTCGTAGATGCCAACCTCATGCTTGGCCGCTCACACGAGATGCGAGGCACGGTTGTCGTTGGGGATCAGCGCGGACGGACTCTCGGATTCCCAACAGCAAACGTGGCAATCCCAGATGAGATGCTGATGCCAGCGGATGGGATCTATGCGGGTTGGATTGAGCGACAGGACAAATCGTTAACACCCGCAGAGGGCGGATTGGGTAACGCAGCGCTCCCAGCTGCGATCTACGTGGGCAAGCGTCCAACTTTTTATGAGGACCAAGCAATGACGCTGCTTGAAGTACACGTTCTGGATTTTGCTGGCGATCTATACGGGGAGCATGTTGCCGTCAGATTCGACCATCGTCTGCGAGCGGACGCAAAGTTTGCATCCGTGGCGGAACTGACCGAGCAGTTGCGCATTGATTGCGAGAAAGCTCGCGGTATTCTTGGTTACCGCAGCACATCGGCCTCAGCGAAGGGGGAGTAAACCAAGGGTGCTGCAGAGCACAGTTTTTGGTGTGTTTGCGGTTACGGTACTTGGTATGGCGGCTATGGCAATTGGTGAACATTGCGATCAGAGGCGTGCGGGGTGGGTGTGAACGAGATTGACGAGAGTGAGAGTCTCGAGAGCGAAATCTTTGACCCCATCGAAGGGCCGGTGCTCAATGAGCCGCTTGCTCCTGAAGCGATTGAAGTTCCCCGCTTGGCTCGCCATGAGATCACTCTGGATGACGGTCACCGAGTTGGGGTCACCGTTGCCGGCAAGGGTGTGCCACTCGTCGTGGTCCATGGGTTCTCGGTGGAGGGGTTCTTGTATGCGCAGTCCCTGTCCCGTCTGGTCAAGATGGGATTTAGAGTGATTGCTATCGATACTGCTGGCCATGGCGCCACGCAGGGACTACCGCTGTCTGGGCAAAGCTTGAATGACTACGCGGACCTGCTGGGTCGAGTCATTGATGAGCTCGGAATTGACCGCTTTGTGGTTGCGGGCCACTCAATGGGTGGGCAACTCATAACCCGCATGGCGGCTACTCGGCCGGAACGCGTGATCGGGGTGGTTCTCATCGATGCAATTGTCGGTGACACCTGGGACATGATGGTGCAGCTTTTTCGGGTTGCTCCACCATTGCTTGGAGTGCTGAGTGGTCTGCTCCTGGTGGACTCACTGACTGTGATGCCAACTTTCAGCGATCCTGTACAGGCAACCAAACTTTTTCGACTGCTGGTTCCAACGGTGGCAGGCCACATGATTCAGCCTTGGCGCTTGCTTGGCCCGATGTGGACGATTCTGCGGAGTCGTTCAAGCCGATACGCCTTGGACGCCTTGTTAGAAAATAATGTTCCGGTGTTTGTCTTGCATGGATCGCGAGACCTTGGTGTACCGCATCGAACAGCACGAGACACGGCACGCCGTACCGAGGGCGTGCTCGTCACGATTGAGGGTGGCGGGCATTCATGGATTCTGAGAGATCCAGAGACCTTGCCTGCGGTGATTGCCGAGTTGCTTGCTGCCGAGCTTGGAGAGAGCATCCGTTCTTCCCTGCGTTCTGCCGGATTGCGTCGGAAATACCCGACGATTCAGGATGTTGAGAGGGTTTGCTATATGCCTGATGCGCGAATCTTCTCGTTGTCTCCCTCGGGCCAGCCATCGAAAGTGGTGGGACGACATCGCCGTCCGAAATACACCTGGCACACCGAGCGCTAAGCCTGCGGGGCGCGCTCGTTTTACGGGGAGGTGCCGCTGCCTCTACACTCTGCATTCTTCGGCTGAATAGTCGTACCGCTCCGGGATACGAAGCAGCACCAAAGATTCAATTCTTGAAAGTGCCGTCAACGATCTTTGGAGCCGGGTAAGTAACCCAAGAAAGAGAAATGATGAGTAACCGTCAGGCCACCAACCTTCCCCCGAAGGCCGAGACCATTACCAAATTTGGTAAGAACTCTGCAGATACCGGATCAGCCGAGGTGCAGATTGCGCTTCTGACTGATCGGATCGATCACCTGACAGAGCACCTCAAGAAGCACAAGAAGGACCACCACTCTCGTCGTGGGCTCTTGATGCTCGTAGGTCGCCGTCGCCGGTTCCTCGATTACCTGAAGACCAACGATATTGATCGCTACCGCAGCATTATCGCTGAGCTCGGTCTCCGCCGCTGAGCTTTCGATTCGCGTTCGGGGTGCTGGGCGCGGGTAGTCTGTTGGAACAAACAACAATAAAAGAAGTGCGGCGAGCCGGTCAGTTACCGGTTGCCGACCTCTGAGCAACCCGGCTGAGCAGATTCGCGCTGGCTGTGAATGCCTCGGGAGTCGACCACTGGGAACTGGCCTTGTCGCACCTAGACGATCCCGAGGGGGATCGAAGGAGGGCCACGTGGCCACATTCATTCGCGTCGAAGCACCAGTTGGTGATGACGAGAACAAGACAATTTCATTCGAGACTGGCAAGCTTGCCGGTCTTGCGGGCGGAGCAGTACTCGCCGGCATGGGTAACACCAGAATCCTGATGACTGCAACTGCAGCAGGGCATGTTCGAGAGGGCATTGATTTCTTCCCGCTGACAGTAGATATCGAAGAGCGCATGTATGCCGCTGGAAAGATTCCGGGGTCATTCTTCCGTCGCGAAGGTCGTGCACCTGAGTCAGCCATTCTGACCTGCCGACTCATCGATCGGCCGCTGCGGCCTTCGTTCCCATCTGACTTCCGTAATGAGGTCCATGTTGTGGGAACTGTGTTTGGTGCAGATCAGAAGAACCCCTACGACGTCCTTGCTATCAACGGTGCCTCTGCTGCGTTGATGATCTCGGACATTCCATTTGACGGCCCAGTTGGCGCCGTGCGGTTGGCCTATTCAATCGATGGCACCTGGATTGCGCACCCAACCTATGAAGAGGGCGATGAGTCAACCTTCGAGATTGTGGTAGCTGGTCGGGAACTCGACAATGGCGACGTTGCTGTGATGATGGTCGAGGCTGGAGGTACCGAGGGCGCTTGGGGTTACTACGAAAATGGCGCACCCAAGGTTGACGAGGCAGCGCTTGCTGATGCCTTGAACGAGTCAAAGCGTTGGATCTCAGAGGTCATTGCATTGCAGCGCAAGCTTGCCGAGGAAGTTCTTGCAGCAGACGGGCCAAAGGCCGTGATGCACTACAACCCTCAGGTTGATTACAGCGCCGAGATTTATGCTCAGGTTGAGTCCCTTGGCGGCAAGCAGATCGTCGAGATCATGCAGATCGCTGATAAGGCGGATCGCACCGCTGCTGAATCTGCCTTGCGTGACGACCTGCTCGAGCGAATCGTTCCTGGACTCGTGGAAGCAGCAATAGCCAATGGTGTCTCTTCGGATGACGCAGCAGCGAATGCCAACAAGCAGACCAAGAACGCTTTCCGTTCGCTGGCTAAGTCAACAGTGCGTTCGCGCATCGTCAACGAGGGTGCTCGAATCGACGGTCGTGGACTGAGCGATCTGCGTGCGCTCTCGGCCGAGGTTGACGTCATTCCAACCGCTCACGGAACTGGTTTGTTCCAGCGTGGAGAAACCCAAGTCCTGAACGTGGCCACGCTTGGCATGGCCAAGATGGACCAAATGATCGACGGAATCGATCCGATTACTCGCAAGCGCTACCTGCACCACTACAACTTCCCACCGTTCTCTACTGGAGAGCCTGGATTTATGCGTGGTCCAAAGCGTCGTGAAATCGGCCACGGTGCGCTTGCAGAGCGCGCCGTGTTCCCCGTGATTCCTTCACTTGAAGAGTTCCCCTACACCATTCGCTTGGTCTCTGAGGTGCTTGGTTCAAACGGTTCCTCCTCGATGGCTTCAGTCTGTGCGTCAACGCTTTCCCTCATGGATGCCGGCGTTCCGATCAAGGCTCCCGTAGCTGGAATCGCGATGGGCCTGATCTATGCAGATGACAAGTACGTCACGCTGACTGACATTCTCGGAGCCGAGGACGCCTACGGCGACATGGACTTCAAAGTTGCCGGAACCTCTGAGTTCATTACGGCTTTGCAGCTTGATACCAAGATTGACGGCATCCCAGCTGACGTTCTTGCAGGAGCACTCAATCAGGCGAAAGAGGCTCGTTTGCAGATTCTCGAGGTCATGGCGGCTGCGATTGCGGCCCCACGTGACGAGGTCGCTGCGACTGCTCCAAAGATCATTAGCTTCGAGATTCCGATTGACAAGATCGGTGAAGTTATTGGTCCAAAGGGCAAGGTCATCAACGCCATTCAGGCTGAGACCGGGGCAAACATCAGCGTTGATGACGACGGTATGGTCGGCGTGGTTTCGATTGCTGCAGTTGATGCTGCCGTCATGCTCGAAGCCGAGCGTCAGATCAAGCTCATCCTCGATCCGCCTACTGCAGAAGTTGGCGCAATCTACGAAGGTCGAGTGGTGAACATCACCAAGTTCGGTGCCTTCGTCAACATCCTGCCTGGCCGAGACGGTCTGCTACATATCTCCAAGCTCGGTGGCGGAAAGCGCATTGACCGGGTTGAGGATGTCGTTGACCTAGGCGACGCTGTTGCTGTGCGCGTTGAAGACATCGATCCGAACGGAAAGATTTCTCTAGCGTTAGCAGGAGATGAGTCCCCAAAAGCGAGTGAGGGCAGCGCGACGAGCGCTGCTCACTCCACAGCAAGCTCCGTCTCTTCGGCATCGGCTGATGAAGCAGCCGGTTCTGCTGATTCACAAGGCAGCTCTGCTGATTCACAAGGCAACTCTGCTGATGCACAAGGCAACGAAGAAGCTTCCTCTTCTGAAAGGATTGAGGTGAGCTTCGCTGACTCG
The DNA here is from genome assembly GCA_037141255.1 of Actinomycetes bacterium. GTDB lineage: Bacteria > Actinomycetota > Acidimicrobiia > Acidimicrobiales > Microtrichaceae > IMCC26207. The sequence continues at coordinate 12,364 of JBAXCX010000021.1, forward strand.
TTCGATGCTGAGTTGTCTGAAACCTTCGGCGACCTGGGGCCGAACCCAGTCCGCAGTGGCGGAAGAGGAAGCGGCGGCGGAACTGGCGGTGGTCGAGGCGGCCAACGCCGTCGTCGATGAGTCCTAAAATCTCAACGCAGCTTTTCTTGTTCGATTATTCGGGATTAGTTGATGAATACTGAACGGACGCAGCGAGGAGCGAGCAATTCGCTCCTCGCTGCAAACGTTGAAAAGACAGTTCTATCGAACGGCGTCAGGGTCCTGACTGATTCTGTGCCGCACACGCACTCCGCCACTTTTGCAGTGTGGGTTGGCGTCGGAGGTAGGGACGAGCCAGCAGAGATAGCCGGTGCTTCGCATTTCCTTGAGCACCTTCTGTTTCAGGGGACTGCTCGCCGCAGCGCCGTCGATATCGCCATTGCAATCGATGGTGTTGGCGGGGACATGAACGCCTATACGGCTAGTGAATACACTGCGTTCTTTGCGCGGGTTCCTTCGAGTGAATCTGATCTAGCTGTCGACGTTCTTTTGGACGTTGTGTCACACCCTGGCTTAGCTGAAGATGACGTTGAGGGTGAGCGTGAAGTCATCCTTGAAGAGCTTGCAGCAGCCGAGGACGACCCAGAAGATCTAGTGGGTGTTCGCCTCTTTGAATCACTTTTTCCGGGCCATCCCCTTGGACGAGAGGTGCTCGGGACGAGTAGCACCGTAGAAACAATCCGGCGTGATCAGATAGCGGGTTTCTTTGAGGATTGGTACCAGAGCCACAACCTGGTTGTAACTGGCGCAGGCGATGTCGATCACTCGGTACTCGTTGCTGCGGTTGAGGCTGCGTTTCCTGAGCATCGTGCCGGCAGTGCACCGCAACGGATTGCACCCAACGAACAGGTTGAGTCTGTGCTGACAGAGACCAGGTCGGGGGAGTTGGTGCACTTGGCTTTCGGCTGGAGATGCGGTGGCGTGAACGACACTGACAGGTTCGCTCTGGCGCTGTTGAACCACGTGTTCGGAACAGGTCCCTCGAGTCGTCTGTTTCAACAAGTGCGAGAAGAACGTGGCCTTACTTACTCCATCTCTTCTGGAGTTTCTCAGTTCAGCGATGCTGGTGCGCTCTCTGTTCAGTGCGCCACGAGTCCCTCCAAAGCTGCGCAACTCATTGCAGTAGTGACTGAGTTAGTAGAGGACCTCTGCAGCGTTGGTATAACTGCCGAGGAGTTGTCTCGGGCAAAGCGATCGATCCGGGGCGGTGTGTTGCTAGGAATCGAAGACTCTGGGGCAAGGGGTGCCCGGCTCGGCATCTCTGAGACGCTGCGAGGCAGCGTGACGCCCCTTGATGAGCATCTCGGTTCGATCGACGCCGTTACCCAAGAGCAGGTGCTAGCTGCGGCTCAACGAGTGCTCGGTTCTGGGACAGTCTTGGCAGCAGTGGGACCCGCTTCGCAAGGCGCTGAAGAGGGCCAGTTGGGGACAGCTATCGAAGGCCTTGAGCATCTCGTCTAGCCTTGGGAGATCTGGGGATTACTTATCGGGGTCTTCTGAGTCCAGGTCAGCTCGTTCGACCTCATCGCGAGTCACTCCCAGAATAAAGAGAATCGCATCTAAATAGGGAACGTTCACTGTTGTGTCAGCAGCGAGCTGCACCACAGGTTTGGCGTTGAACGCAATACCAAGACCAGCAGCGCCAAGCATGTCTAGGTCGTTCGCCCCGTCGCCCACGGCCACAGCTTGGCTAACCGGAATGCCTTCTTCCTGAGCAAACAGCCTGAGCAGCTCGGCCTTACGTGCACGATCCACCACTCTGCCAAGCACCTGCCCCGTGAGCTTTCCGTCTTGTATCTCAAGCTGGTTTGCCTCGGCGTGGTCCAGATCTAACTCCGCAGCTAAACCATCAGTGAAATGTGTAAAGCCGCCAGAAACAATCCCAACGCTGTAACCAAGTCGCTTGAGTGTGCGGACAAATGTTCGTGCCCCGGGCGTCAGCCGCATGGCGGCCTTGGCTCGATCCAGCGCTGACTGGTCGAGTCCTTTGAGCAACATGACTCGTTGGCGCAGAGCCAACTCAAAGTCGAGTTCCCCTGACATAGCCTGAGCCGTGAGTTCTTGAACCTGATCCAAGCAACCTGCTTCGCTTGCTAAGAGTTCAATCACCTCGTCCTGAATCAGCGTGGAATCAACATCAAGTACCACCAGGCGCTTTGCTCGGCGCTCAATACCCTCGGGTTGGACTGCAATGTCTAGGCGGCGGGCGCTCGCAACCTCACCAAGCAGTCGCCGAAGCACCTCTGGCCTAGCACCAGAAGCGCGGAACTCATAGGCGTAGACGGGGTAACGGGCAAGCCGAACAATTCGATCGATGTTCCCGCCCGCGGCTGCGATCCCTGCTGCCACAGCTCCGAGTTCTTGGGGAGATAACGCAGTCTCAAGTTCGTGGCCTAAGACAGTGACTGCCTCTACTGCACCCTTTTCGGTAGAGACCGATGGCACTGAATCCACCTGAATATTCAGCTTGAATTGCTGTGCGAACTGATCCAGAGCCTGGACAAGAGCGTTGGGGTGTAGCGGGGTATCAATGACTGCAGCCAAGGTCAGGTGGCCGCGCAGTAGCACTTGCTCAAGATCTTGGATCTGAGCATCGACTTCACTCAAGGTAATCATGAGCTCAGTGGTGATCCCAGACGTGTCAGGTCCAGACACACGAATAAGCAGTACATCATCCAAGTTCAGTTCCGTGGAACCAAGCTCGACACCAATGCTGATGGCATCCGGTGGGGGAACTGGACCTAGGGGATTGGTGTTCATGGGGGCTACGGTACGACGCTCAACCTAGTGAGGGCGAGATGGGCCACAACAAGCACCAGAAATCGGTGACCTTGAACTCGCACAACAGTCAGAGAGGGTCCGATGGGTCTTGTAGCAGTGGATCATGTTGATGAATCAATCCGAGTCCTGCGCCTGAACCGCCCCGAACGTTTGAATGCTCTGTCGATCGACCTTGCAGTTGAACTCGATGAGGCGTTAGCGCAGCTTGGGGCTGACAATCTGGTACGCATCGTCATTCTGACTGGAACAGGCCGAGCGTTCTGTTCTGGGCTCGATCTGAAGGACTACGGAATCATCCCAAACATTGACAACCTCTCTGTTCATCGGATCGCAACTCGTTCCATGAGCATCTATTCGCAGATCACGCGCCGGCTCCGCTCCATCCCGCAGCCGGTGATCGCAGCAGTGAATGGTCCAGCCTTCGGTGGGGGCATGTGCGTGGCTTTGGGTGCAGATCTGCGTATTGCATCTGAGTCAGCTGAGTTCAACGCAACCGGAATCGTCAACGGGTTGACCTCGGCAGAGATGGGCGCTGGTTGGATCCTGCCCCGCTTGATTGGCGGCGCTAACTCCAATGACTTACTTCTGACGGGCCGACGTGTTGATGCGGCCGAGGCACTTCGCATGGGACTGGTCTCGAGGGTTGTCCCAGATGAAGAGTTGCTTGGCGAGGCAATTCAGATGGCACAGGCTATGGCAAAGTTCTCGCATTACGGCCTCGAAGCCACCAAGCAGTCACTCTGGGTGGAACAAGAGATCTCGAGCCTTGCTGCGGCAATTGAGTTTGAGGACCGGAACCAACTCATGGCCGGATTCACCAACAACTTGCCCGAGGCCATTCGTGCGTTTGATCGAGGACTCGAACCCGAGTACCTAGATGAGCCACGTCGCGACCTATTCGAAGGCAACTGACTGTTCGCCGATGGGCACACCCTTGAGTCGTAGAATGAATCCATGAGTATCAACGTGGGAGTTTTTGGTGCTGGCGGACGTATGGGGTCCACCGTCTGTCAGGCTGTTCAAGCAGATCCCGAACTTGAATTGGTGTCGGCAGTAGATCCCAATTTCCGGGGAATTGACCTGAGAACAGTCACCGGGATTGAGTCTGATCTGAAGATCTCTGGAGAGGCTGTTTCATTTGAGCGAACTGGCGCTCAAGTAGTCGTTGATTTCTCTAGCCGTGCAGCATCTGTTGAGAATCTGAGTTGGCTAGCGAGTCACGGAGTGCACGCCGTGGTTGGGACAACGGGCTTCTCTGCTGAGGAACTAGCTGGGTTCGAGGACGGATTTACAAGTTCAAATTGTGTGATCGCGCCGAACTTTGCCATCGGGGCAGTTCTGATGATGCATTTTGCAGCTATTGCGGCGCCCTACTTTGACTCCGCAGAAGTCATTGAGTTTCATCACGAGTCCAAGATCGATTCGCCATCAGGCACTGCCATGTTGACGGTTGCAAAGATGGCAGAGGCATCCTCGGATTGGACAGAGGACCCAACGGAGCAACAAGTAATCGAAGGTGCTCGTGGTGCAGAGGGACCCTCGGGAATCCGAGTGCACTCGGTGCGCATGCGCGGCCTTGTTGCTCATCAGGAAGTCCTGCTTGGCACAACCGGACAGACCTTGTCGATTCGCCACGATTCACTAGACCGCAGCAGCTTTATGCCCGGAGTGCTCTTGGCTGTTAAGCAGGTCGCCTCGAGGCCAGGTGTAACGCTTGGCCTTGATGCATTGCTCGATCTCTAAGACGGGAGTTACTCGTCGCCGAGTTCTTCTTCAAGGTTCTCGAGGCCACCGACGATTCCGCGTCTGCCGACAGTTTGATAGATCAAGTACCCGATGACGAGTGCAAGGGACCCCAAGGTCAGCCAACGCTGGTAACGGGCAACTACGTCAAGCAGATCCCGGATTTGATCCTCAAAGATAAGACCCAGGCAGCGCATCAAGATAATTCGTCCGAGGGTTCCGATCAGGTTCAGGGCAAGGAACCTTCGGATTGGCATCGCTGCCACACCGGCAAGCAAACAGACTGGGTTATTGGGTGCGATGAGCACTGCTACATCAAGGATGCGCTTAAATCCGCTGCGGTCTTGTTCGAACTGATCGAAGAAGCCATCCATGCCGGGGAAGACGTTTCTTGCCCAACCAAGTGCACGTCCTCGGTAGGCGTATCCGAGGATGTAAAACAGCGGATCTGGTGCGAGCAGGCGAGCCATGGCTATGGCTACGTAGGGTGGCCATGACGTGATGATCGAGGTAATCAGCAGGTAGCGGTTCGAGGAATTCAGCGCGAGTAGCCAGAGGGGGTGGCCGGTAACGGGGTTGCTCCAGCGAACCCAAATAACGTTTCCAATATTGGCTGCGACTAACAGCACCGCAATGCCAGTCCCGAGCAATGGCAGGAGCCATCGGGGATGAACGGGGTGCTCAGCGGACGAGGCCTCTAGGGCGCTGGCATCTGCTGCAGTCGGTTCGTTGGGCAGTTCGGAATCAGTCAAGATGCAATCAGTCAGGAGGCACAGTCAGGAAGCAGAGTCAGAGACGGTGGAGCAGCAAGGGTGAATGCCTAGTCCACGAGCAATACGGATGCCTGAACCATATCTGTCATTTAGCAAACTCATCGTTTGCGCCCCAACAGATGAGGCCTTGCCGCTGGGTTGTCTACGATTGAGTGCCGCCCGATGTCTGGACTAAGCGGCTAGGGGAGATCTGATGCAAGGAACAATGCAAGACCGGCCGCTCAGGCTCAACCACTTTGTCGAGCGTGCAGAGCGCTATACCCCCTCCAAGCTGATCGTGTCCGGAACTGCCAGTGGTGTTGAGCAAAGGACGTACGGCGAGTGGGCAGAGCGAACTCGAAAGCTGGTGAGCGTGCTCGACTCGCTGGAGGTTGCGCCAGAAGCTCGAGTTGCAACCTTCGCCTGGAACTCAGCGAGACATTTGGAGCTGTACTTTGCCGCGCCTTGCAGCGGGCGCGTTCTGCACACGCTGAACATCCGACTATTCCCAGAACAACTCACCTACATCGTCAACCACGCAGAAGACGATGTGATCTTTGTGGACCGTTCTCTTCTCGGCCTCCTCACGCCGCTGCTTCCGAGCTTTCGGACCGTACGGCATCTCGTAGTCATGGATGATGGCGGCGAAGCCCCAAACCCCGAGGGTGTCAGCGTGTTGAATTACGAGGAGTTGCTTGATGCGGCTGAGCCGGCTGAGTTCTTCCTCGGTGATGAAAACGCCGCAGCTGCGATGTGTTACACCTCGGGTACAACGGGAAACCCTAAGGGTGTGATCTACACCCATCGCAGCACCTATCTGCATACCCTCTCTGTGCTGCAGGCAGACAGCATTGGAGTCTGCGAGTCGGACACAGTCATGCCAGTGGTGCCCATGTTCCATGCAAATGCTTGGGGGCTTGCACACGCAGGAGTTGCCACAGGCGCCAACCTTGTTTTGCCGGGGCCGCGCATGACTCCCGCTGCGTTGGCAGATCTGATCGTTGTGCAGCGTGTAACTGTTCCTGCAGGAGTTCCGACAATCTGGATGGGGGTGTTGCCCGAGCTCAAAGGCAGAGATACCAGCGCGCTACGAACAATTCCATGTGGTGGTTCGGCCGTACCCAAAGCATTGTCCGAGGCATATCGGGAGCAGCTTGGTCTGCCCATCCTGCAGGCATGGGGAATGACTGAGACCAGCCCGATTGCATCGGTAGCTATTACTCGTTCTTGGTTGGCAGACCTTCCCGAGGATGAACTGGCAGACCTTCGAGCTTCACAGGGTCCGGCTGTTCTGGGCGTGGAACTGCGAATTGTTGATCAAGAGACTGGCGCGGAGCTTCCTTGGGATGGATCAACCCGAGGGGAATTGCAGGCTGCTGGTCCTTGGATTGCGTCGGGCTACTACAACGATGGCCGCTCGGCGGACTCATTCACCCCGGACGGTTGGTTGCGAACAGGCGACGTTGCTGTGATGACTGCTGATGGGTATGTCCGCATTGTGGATCGTACGAAAGACGTAGTGAAGTCGGGCGGGGAGTGGATCTCTTCGGTGGAGCTCGAAAATGAGATCATGGCTCACCCAGCAGTAGCTGAGGCAGCAGTTATTGGCTTGCCGCACCCCAAGTGGGGTGAGCGACCATTCGCCGCTGTAGTCATTCGGCCCGAGATGACCTTGACTCAAGCAGAGGTTCTGGAGTTTCTGAGTGGCCGAGTGGCAAGTTGGTGGCTGCCGGACGAAGTCGTGTTCATCGATGAGGTCCCAAAAACCAGCGTTGGCAAGTTCTCAAAGAAGGATCTGCGCGAGCAGTTCGCTGATCACGCGCTCCCTACCGATAACGAGTCCTGAGTGACGTAGGGGTGTTCCCCGAGTGAGCACGCAAGCGTGGGCAGTCCGAGGCCGCTTACGAACCTGCCGTCCGAGCCGCCTAGGGTACAAACATGTATGGGTTTTTGCGTCGGCCACTTTGGCTGCTCAGCCATGTGCTGATTGCGGCCTTGGTAGTGCTGCTCATTGCACTGGGATTTTGGCAGCGTTCGCGCTACTTCGAAGAGCGGTATAAGTCCCAGCAACTGCAAACGATTGCCCGAGCCGCTCCCGTCTCGTTGAACGAGGTGATCTCCGATTCTGGGACTGCTCCATCGAAGGTGCCCGAAAAGGCGCGCTATCGCCGAGTCAAAGTTGCTGGCAAGTATGACTCGGCGCATGAGGTTTCTATTCTCAATCGCTCGCGTGGGGGAGCACCGGGGGCTTGGGTTCTCACACCACTAGTCCAGGCGGATGGCACCGCAGTGCCTGTGGTGCGCGGATGGATTCCCTTGCAGACAAACGGTGAAAAACCTCCTTTTCCGGGTTCTGAGGCGCCGACAGGCAACGTCACAGTGACGGGGAACCTACAACTAACCCAGCAGCGAGGCTCTTTTGGTTCGACGGACCCAAAGAGTGGAACGCTGACTGCTTTGTCACGTGTTGACCTTGACCGTTTTGAAGCGCAGTTGCCCTACAAGATTGAGCCAGCTTGGGTGCTCTTGGATGGGCAGAATCCCGAACAGGCAGATGGCTCCCCAGCTGTGATTGAGCTACAGACGAAGGACCCCTCGCAGAACTTCTCGTACATGATGCAGTGGTGGATCTTTGCGCTCATTGCGCTGTGTGGTTACCCGCTGGTGTTGCGCATGGTCGCTCGCAACAAGGCCAAGGGTGATCAGACTCCCGCAGATCCCAGCCTGCGCGGCGGTGACAGCGATGAGATTCCATGGGCGGCAGGATTAGGCCCGAACGCAGAAGGGGAGCTCAGCCCATGAGCCCCGAGATTGAGGACACGCGGACTCGAATCATGCAAGCTGCCGTCAGCTGCGCAGAGCAAAGCAGCGTCGGGGGCTTCTCGGTGGAGGACGTAGCTACGAGAGCTGGGGTGTCGCGAACGACCATCTACCGATACTTCCCAGGTGGGCGGCCGCAACTCGTGCAAGAGACGACCACTTGGGAGATCGCTCGTTTTTGGGCTCGCCTTGCTGAAGCAGTCGAGAATTTGCCTACCCTTGAGGATCAACTCGTTGCGGGTCTGGTGATCGGAAGGAAACTCATGCAGAAGAGTCAGATCCTTGCGAACATCATGGATACCGAGATGCTGGAACTCGTTGAGGCAGTTCAGCCCTCAGAGCCGCTGGTGCACGGAGTGATTCGTGATTACATGCGCGACCTGCTGATCAAAGAGCAGCGTGCAGGCAGGATGCGTTCGGGTATGACGCCAGAGATGGGAGCTGACTACCTGATGCGAATGACTCTGTCTTGGATGTCGAGTCCAACTGGACTGGATCTGACCGACGACCAAGCGGCTCATCAAGTGATTCGATCGCAGTTTCTCGCAGGCGTGCTCATTGATTCTTCCTCATAAGGATCAGGAGCCTTCCGAGGAAGAGCTCCTCTGTCGCTCGCCTGAGTATGCGGATTGCTACTCGAGTTGGCCGAGCGCATCTTCTCGCCATTGCTGAATTCGCTTCAGACGACTAGACGACTGCTCCTCATGCCACGCGTGAATCTCGTGGACCACACTCGACACGAGCTCAACGGTGCAAGGCAAGTCGATTTTCCAATCACTGATGTCATGGTCAAGGTCGACCACGTACTGCAGGCGAAGGATGTCTCCGTCCTCTCCACACTCGGGTAGGAGTGCCGCGAACACGAAGCCAAGTTCCTCCACGCCCGCAGCAAACCAGCCAACTGCTGCCTTGTTGAGGGGCAAGTCCAAGATCACCACGGGGCTCCCTGCAGCGAGCGCATCGTCAAGCAACTCAATGATGCGCTCGATCAGGTCTGGGCCGGCATGGGTAACTTCAAGCTTGGCAACACCAGTTCCTGGATCGGTTGCTGACGCCACGGCGCTTTTCGTTTTGGTTTCCGCCACCGGAGCGGGCTCGTGAATCCTGCGCGCCAAGTGACTCGATCTGATGACCTCGGATAAGTAAGCAATGGCTGAGGGTGGCGGATAGATGTCTCGGTGAGGAATCTCGGCGAGTGGAATAAACGTACAGAGCACCGAGACTCGACCGCTTGGATTGGTATCTTCAAACCCGGAGACGCGCCGCGGATTCGACCAGTTCAAAAAGATTCCGGTGTCATAACCGATCAGGTGGGCTTGCTGCTGCGTCACCGTGTGGACCATGACCGGCTCGCTGATGATGCCGACCAGATTCTCGCCAGCGATCATCTCATGCACGCTCATGCCGAGACGTCCCAGAAGCCCACGTTTGCGATAGCGGGGGTCAACCATGCCGGCGCCAGCGTGGACCACTGATCCGCCAGGACGAATCCGGTTGTAGGCGACGTGACCAATTGTCTCACCCTGTTCGTTCTCTGCGATTCCTGCTAGGCAGGTCCCGTCTCGTAGGTTTTCGTCCATGTGGACGGGGTCATAGGCAGAGAGCTTGTAGTCGTAGCCATAACAACGAAAGGCCAAGCGCGCATAGGCCTCGGCATCCCCCGGAACCATCCGCCTCAGGGTGATCACCGCGTCCTCTGGCGCGGGATCGATGTTGTCGAAAGTTGAGGGCTCATCCGAGAATGGAGCGAGTGTATCGGGTGGAAACGCGACGAAAACCTTGGCAGTAGGACCGTTCGGCGAGACACCCACCACACTCAGGTGATCCACGCAACCCGCCGCTGCTAATTGTTTCGCTCGACGAATAGCTGTTCGGTTTGGTCCAATGGGAAGGCCTCGATCATGCAGGCGCAGATCGACACCTCCGGAGGAGGTCTCGGCAATGAGTTCGATCCAAGGATCATCCTCGGGAGATTCGTGGCTGCGATGCATTGCGTCGAGACAAAGAGCTTCGATCACGCAACGAGCTTCGTTTGCACGCGATTCACTCATGCCCGCTGAGCGGAGCGCTGCTGCAGCTGAGGCTCCAACGATTGATACACAAGAATCATCGACAGGAACACGCAGGATGCTGATGGAGCGCTTGGTGTTTGGTCTCATGTTTCCCCCGAGAATGTGCTGCACTATGCGCTCAAGCTTGCCTGCTAGCGATGCTGAGTGCTCGGTACTGAGCCGCAATCGGTTGTGACTGAAGTCATACCGCTAGAGCATTGTCGATAAGACGAATATGGTCTTATTGTAACAGTCTGACTAAATGCGATCGCTAGCTAGATTATTCGAGGAGGTGTGAAGGTGTCGGAGACCGGAGTCGCGATGGTGAAGCTCGCGTTGCTTGATGAAGAACTCAAGCCCACAATTCCTGCTGCTTCAGCGAATTCCTCAGCCTCACGAATTACCTCTGCGCTGTTGAGCTGTGTTGGTCGATGGGGCCTGAAGAAGACCACCATGGAAGATGTCGCTAAAGAGGCTGGCGTGTCGCGTGCCACCGTCTATCGACTCTTCCCGGGTGGGATGAATTCGATCATGCAGGCTGCAGTGCTTGGTGAAATCCAAGAACTGCTTGCGGTGCTCACCGTTCAACTCGAAAGGGTGGATCGGGTTGAAGATTGCGTGACGTTGGCAATTCATCATGCTTCGCAGTTCTTGGACCAACATCGCGCCTTAGCTTTTATGCGAGATCACGAGCGAGCGATGCTTGAGCAACTGATCTCCTTTGAGCGTCTTGATGTTCTGTTCATCACTGCCGCGCAAGTCATGAGGCCAGTCCTTGGCCGGTTCATGGCCGAAGCGGAAGCCTTCGCCGTGGGCATGTGGGTCTCTCGCCTAGTGGTGTCCTACCTCACTGAGCCGTCAACCGAGTTTGATCTGTGTAAAGAAGAAGATGCCCGTCGATTAGTCCAAATCTTTGTTTTGCCTGGGATTCACCTCTGGCCAAGTTGATTCCTAGAGAGGTTTCGCAATTCACCAATCACAACAACCATCAGCGGCCAAATAGATCACGTAGCACCCCATCCACCATAAGCATTCAGGAGTCAAAATGTCGATAGCAGAAGAGCGCACAAACCAAGAGATGATTGGCCGGGAGGATGTCAACGACATTGAAGCGATTCTGGCAATTACCAACACCGACCGAGATGCAGCGATCTCTGTGGTTCAGGACAACTCCGATGCGATCTTTACCTGGGACTACGAAAAAGGTGCGCGTCCAAGCTTGGAGAAGTTGTACGAGAAAGCGAAGCACTCCATGTGGGACGGAGAGAAAGACCTGCCTTGGGAGACCGAGGTGGACCAAGAGATGGTCGTTCTTGCTAACGCTGACATGAACGGGGGCTTATTGGAGTTTGACGTTGCCGGGACTCCGTTCGAGAAGTGGACTGACAAAGAGTGGATTCAAGTGGGCATCGAGAGTCAGAACTGGACGCTGTCGCAGTTCATGCACGGAGAACAAGGTGCCTTGATCTGCACCGCAAAGATTGTCGAGACTGTTCCGTGGATTGATGCCAAGTACTACGCGTCAACCCAGGTGATGGATGAGGCGCGCCACGTTGAGGTGTTTGCGAAATACCTAGATACCAAGCTCTCTGGTCACTACCCCGTGAACGCTCATCTGAAGATGCTGTTGGACGACATTGTGCAAGACAGTCGCTGGGACATGACTTACTTGGGCATGCAGATCATGGTTGAGGGGCTCGCGCTGGCGGCTTTCGGCTTTATTCACCAACTCACCACCGAGCCGCTACTCAAGAAGTTGCTCCGTTACGTCATGAGCGATGAGGCCCGCCACGTTGCCTTCGGCGTGCTGTCGCTTCAGGAGTTCTATGCGGGGCTGTCAGATGCCGAGATCTTCGAGCGTCAGCAGTTTGCATTTGAGGCCGCAGTGCGCATGCGTGACCGTTTCTTGCAGCAAGAGGTTTGGGAGCGTATGGGGGTTCCCGTCAAGGACGCTGTGGAACTCGTGATGCGTACGCCAACTCGGCAGATGTTCCAGATGATGCTGTTCTCGAAGGTGGTGCCGAACTGCAAGAAGCTCGGACTGCTGGACCGAAATGACAAGTGGCTGCGGCATCGCTTTGAAGAGATCGGCGTGATTCAGTTTGAGGATTGGGCCGATACGGCATCGGAGCTTGAGGGGTTTGCGCTGCTCGAAAGCGACGTTCGCTCTACCTGAGCGAGCCGCACTGCAGCTTGGAGCTGAGGAATCACTCCTACGGGCGGCAACTTCGAGTTGGCTAGTGTCAACACTATGGACGCCTCGGTAGAACTCTTCGTGCTTCACGCTCTGAGGCTACGCGGTCCAGCTACAGAGGTGCAGGTGGCTGAGCGGTTCGACCTAGACCGAACTTCGGTGCGCAGCACGCTGGAGGGTCTGTTTGAGGCAGGATTGGCTCGGCAGTACGAGGGCCGTCTTGCCGGATGGATGTTGACCGCCGCTGGTCGCGAGATAGGTGAGCAGCTACTGGCAGACGAACTTCGCCAAAGTGGGCAACAGCACCGCGTGGATGCCGCCTATCAGCAGTTTCTCGCCCTCAACGGCGAGCTGCTCTCGATCTGCACGGATTGGCAGGTGCAACTGATCGACGGCGAAGAAGTTTTGAATGATCATCAAGATACGCTCCGAGATGATGCCGTATTGCTGAGGCTGGAGCGACTCCAACGGCAAGCAGAACCACTCGTTGCGCAACTCGCAGCCGATCTCGCCCGATTCGAGGGGTACAGTTCTCGTCTCGGCTCTGCACATGAGAGAATACGGATCGGCCAGACCGAGTGGTTGGCTGGGCCGAGAATCGACTCCTATCACACAGTGTGGTTCGAGCTACACGAGGATTTATTGGCGACACTCGGTCGCCGCCGTTCGGATGAACGAGTGGAATACGACGCTGCACCAGACATACCTGCAGAGTTAGAGGAGTAATGATGAGTCCCAGATTCGGCCAGGTGATCACCGCGATGGTGACACCGTTTGATGATCGAGGAGACCTTGATCTAGATGCGGCTGTTGATCTTGCCCAGTGGCTCGTTGCAACAGGCTCAGATGGCTTGGTCTTAAGCGGAACAACTGGAGAGAGTCCAACTCTGACCGAGTCCGAGGAGTTGGTGCTCTTTCGGACGGTTCGCGATGCAGTTTCCGTTCCTGTTCTTGCGGGAGCAGGCTCGAACTCAACGGTGAGTGCAGTTGAGCAAACTAGGCGGGCCAGTGAGATTGGGGTGGATGGGATTCTGTCGGTCGCGCCCTATTACAACCGCCCCTCTCAGGCGGGCCTCGAGGCTCACTTTAGGGCGATTGCAGCGTCCACCGATTTGCCCGTGGTGCTCTACGACATCCCAGCCAGAACTGGCCGAAAGATCAGTACCGACACGGTGCTTCGGCTAGCCCGAGAGGTGCCAAATATCGTTGCACTCAAGGATGCAGCAGGAGATCCTGCCGAGACAGCGCGCCTCATCGCTCAGGCACCCTCGCAGTTCGAGGTGTATTGCGGAGACGACGCCCTGACCCTTCCGCTCCTTGCCGTGGGTGCCGTTGGGGTGATCTCGGTCGCTTCACATTGGGTGGGACGTCAGCTTGGAGAGATGATCGATGCCTGCGCCAAGGGTGACTTTGATGCCGCTCGACGGATTAACGCAGGTCTCATTGCCTCGTATGACTACGAGTCAGGCGATGATGCGCCGAATCCAATTCCGACGAAAACCCTGCTTCGAGTATTGGGTCTCAAGGTGGGCGACTGTCGTCCGCCGATGGGACCTGCACCTGATGGGCTCGCAGATCGCGCCCGACAGGTGCTCAAGGACCTCAACTAATGGCTCCACCCGTACACATCACCTTTCTTGGCGGTCTCGGAGAGATCGGAAGAAATTGCGCAGTTCTCGAACTCGAGGGGTCGCTCCTGCTCATTGACTGCGGGCTGATGTTTCCCGATACCGATATGTTGGGAGTGGATCTTGTACTGCCTGATTTCACTTGGCTCATCGAGCGCTCTGAGGACATTGTTGGCTGCGTTCTGACCCATGGCCATGAGGACCATATTGGTGGACTTTCGTACCTTCTGCGCGAGGCAAGTTTTCCTTTGTTTGGTACGGAATTCACGCTTGGATTGGCATCGGGACGTATCGAAGAAGCTGGTCTGATGAAACAGACGGAACTCGTGGTCGTAGCTGACGGCGAGCGGTGGGAAATCGGCCCGTTCGAAGCCGAGTTCATTCCAGCAACCCACTCAGTCCCCCAAGGGGTTGCCACTGCGTTGTATACGCCACAGGGAACGATTCTGCATACCGGGGATTTCAAGATTGACCTCACCCCGGTTGACGGCAGGTTGACCAATCTTTCTCGAATCGGAGCACTCGCAGACGGAGAGGGCATTCGTCTGCTGCTTGCGGATTCTACCAATGCTGATCAGCCCGGTCACTCTCGTTCAGAGACCAGCGTGGGCAAGGTGCTCTACAACTTGATGCACGAACAAGAAGGTCGGCGAGTCATTACGGCTTGCTTTGCGAGTCATATTCATCGCATTCAGCAACTCGCAGATGCGGCGATCTCCTTTAACCGGGTGATTGCGCCCGTTGGGCGCTCGATGAAGCGAAATATCACGATGGCCCGAGAGATGGGCCTGCTCACGATCCCCGATACCTCGTTGATCGATATTGAGAAAGTGGATCGCTACGAGCCGGGTCAGGTCCTGGTGCTGTCAACAGGATCGCAGGGCGAGCCAATGTCGGCGCTGACCCTTCTGTCCGCGAATGAGAACCGTTGGCTCAAGATCACTCCCGATGACACGGTGATTTTCTCCTCGCACCCTATTCCTGGAAACGAGAATGCCGTCACGAAGGTGATCGACAACTTGTTCCGTCTCGGCGCAGAGGTCATCCACTCTGGGTTATCTGATGTTCACGCAACTGGCCATGCCAAGTCTGAAGAACTCAAGCTCTATCACTCCATCGCAAAGCCGGATTGGTTCGTGCCCGTTCACGGCGAGTATCACCACTTGATTGCTCACAGTCGTCTGGCGCAGGTTATGGGTACCCCCGAGGATCACATCTTGATCGCGGAGGATGGAGATCGTCTGATCCTCGATGACGATGGCCTGCGGGCAGTGGGCACGGTTCCCTCGGAGTACGTCTATGTGCACGGAACCGTTGGCGACATCGGAAGTAGTGTGCTGCGCGACCGCAGGATTCTTGCCGATGATGGTGTCGTGGCAGTCACCGTGTGTGTGGACCGCAAGAAGAAGCGTTTGGTTTCGGGGCCTGAAATTGCGACTCGCGGTTGGATACACGAGCCCGAGGCAGGTGATCTGCTCGCTGAACTCTCGAAGCGGGTCATGGATTCAGTCGATAAAGCGCTCCTTGATGGCGCGGATCTTGCAGGTTTGCAGCGTGCTGTACGCCGAGCATCAGGCGGGTTTGTGGCGAATTCCACACGCCGACGACCCATGATTGTGCCGATCGTGCTTGAGGTGTGATCTGAGTTGCTGAGCGGAGTGCCGCGAGACTGTCAGTGAGTCTGAGTACTCTTGAAGCACCGTGGCCACCTCTCAGAAATCTCCTTCAAAGAAGCGCAACTCCGCAGGTTCGCGCTCCGCTGCTTCAAACAAGTCGAAGACTGCTGCAGCCTCCTCGGCCTCCTCTACAGCAGCCCGGAAGAAGGCCCAGGCCAGCAAGAAGAAGGACGCTTCAGCTAGCGGCGCCGGCGCTTGGCACAGTCTGATCGACGGTCACGGTCGAGACATCTGGGGTCTGGTCTGTTTCGTTGCAGCAGTCCTGCTTGGAGTCAGTATCTACAGCGGCAAAGCGAGCGGTGCTGCAAACTGGCCGAACGCGTTCGCTGGCGGACTAGTGGGTCTGCTTCGTGTGTTGCTTCCGCCAGCGCTCGTTCTCGGTGGGGTTCTGCTCATCAGGAGCGCGCATGTGTCATCGGAAAACTCCGCAGATGTGGATGAGGAGGCCGATCTTGATGACGAGAGCTTCGTCACCGCTCGTCCTGTCCCGAGTAAATCCGTTCAAGCCATCGGTGTGTTGCTAGCAGTATTCGTGCTAGCTGCCATGCTCGACTTGCTCTTTGCTGATGAAGCAACAATCGCCGACGGGGGTCTCGGCGCGTTTACTGATGGAGGAGGCCTACTTGGAGCGCTTCTCGGTGCAATTTCGATGTTTGTCGGGCGCTGGGGCGCGCTTGTGGTGTTTGTCCTTTTGGGAATCTTCGCTGTGAGCCTGATAACCGGTTGGTCACTGAGCTATATGGCCCAAGGCCTGCTTCGAGGCGCCCGGCCTGCGGCAAGGTCGGTGACGGACTGGGCTGCGGACCTTTTTAATTTGGGCTCAGCGGAGCAGTCCTCTGAGGCTGAGGCCGACTCAGAAATCAATCTCTATGATCAAGACGAAGGAGCTCCTCAGCCGAAGAAGCGAAC
>JBAXCX010000022.1:0-28331 GCA_037141255.1 Actinomycetes bacterium
CAGGCTGATCCGCACACCCACTAACTAAGCGAAGGCCCCGACACAACGTCGGGGCCTTCCAAATTTTTTCAACCCCACCCAGTCGAGCCATGACCACGACTTTTTTGCATTTCTCCCTAAGTGAAAATATCTAGGGTTATTGCTACTCGGAGTGATGCTCTTGGGTGGGGTTGGGTGCTGCGGCAGTCAGACCGAAATCGCCACTACCGCAGCCCCAAGTACATGTTGACCACGAAGCCGATTGCTAAGACCACTGCTACTACTGCCTTTAGGTAAGGTTTCTGTTTCACGAGTTCTCCCTGATACCGGAGCTGTCCAGCCCCGCCTCAGCAGCAACCATAAAGGTTTTCCGGTGAGTATCACGGCTTTTAGCGGGCCGCGCTGGTGGCTGGCGTTTCGCTGTAGTCATGGTGACTAGCCTCGCCGGTGTTGTCGGCTGATCGCCATAGGCAAAAACGACAGGCACACTAAGAACATGCTCCGCACAGAGTTAGTTGTCCCAGAGGCTCAGAACCCAGTTTGTTATTTCGGCTCCGAACAGCACGCTCACGACGGTCGTGGTGAGCAGGAGAGCACCCATGACTGCCCAGGCTATTGGCGAGATCTTCCCGTCTTCTGGGATGCCGGGGATGTTGCGGCGAATCAGTCGGATGGTGCGCTCGGCCCAAGCGAACGGCAGCAGTGATAAGCCAATAATAATCAGGAGCCAACCCGGCCCAGGAAGTGGTATCGCGGCAAGACCGATGCCGATCACGACGAACCCTGCGATCATTCGGGCGATTCGTATACCCACGTGACGTCGGGCAGCAGTAAGGGACTGTTCATGAACCCCGGTTTGATATTCGGCTTCGATCGCCGCATTGAGCACGGTTTGGGTCAAATCTTGCCCCGGCTGCCCCGGGTTTTCTTGCTCCCGTGGGGACTCGGGAAGCTGTTCTGAACTTCCAGGATCATCTTCCACCAACAAAGTATGCCGACCCCAGCGTGCCGCGATGGCTCAGCATGGACTAAACCATGACCTCATGGGCGAAGAGATTGATACTGCAGATGACATCAGCGCAACGACGGGAGCTGCCAACGTGACCCCAACTGCCAAGAAAGAGGCCAGCCAGAAGACGGCCAAGGCGGAGAAGAAGGCCACACCGAAGAAGGCTCCCAAAAAGAAGGCGGCCAGCAAGAAGGCGGCCACAAAAAAATCTGTAGTTACGAATGAGGCCCCTCGTTCGAAGAAGAAGGCCAAGCCAGTTTCTGCAGCCGCATCTCGGAATCGCTCTGCAGTTTGTGTTTCTGTGACCGAGGAGATGCTCAATGACCTAGTGCTCTTTGTTGTTGGAGCGGGTATTCCGATTGAACCGCTCGAAACCATGATTGCCTTGCCGGGCATGGGTGAGATTGCGGTCCGCCTAGCGCTCACCATTACGGGCGCGCAGTTCGACCTGCGCGCAGAAGATGCCAGCAAGGTTCGAGTCATTGTGTTCGCAGATGGCGATGTTTCCACTCGCGCCGCTGACTTTGATGGCGATCTCACCGATGTGGAGATTGGCGTGTCTGCCGCTGCAATGGGTGGCATGCCAGTTGCTCCGGCGCCGATCCCTGTGCGAGTTGAGGCACTCGTCGAGCCGTTCATTGAATTGCAGGCTGATTCAACGGTGGCGATCGGACTCAATTTAAAATCCGCAGAGTTAGTTTCCTTGCAGACCAACCCTGATGCGCCCATTCCTGAGGGGATTGATCCAGCTAGCTGGGCTGGTGCGCTCGGGATGTTTGGCATGTTGTTCGGAGCCCTTGGTGATGGACTCTTTGACACGCTTGGCGAACATGTCGGGCTAGTAGGGAAAGAGTTTGACGAATCAGTCGGAAAGATTCTTTCCCAAATTGGTGTCGCCAACGGCGCTGCTCAGGTCAGCGTGTCCTCTGGTCTGCTCTCCATCGGCTTTGTAGCGCGCTCCGAGGTACATGGCAACGCATTGCCCGTTCCGATCGCTGGCAAGCGGGTAGGTCTTGGGCTGGCGAGTTCGGTGGTTGACGCGCTGACACAAATGTTGATTCTGCGTGCAGCTGGAAACCTGCCGCTGCCCTTCGAACTCGACCTAGAACTGGGGGAACAGCAGGTGGGGGGACGGCTTCGGAATGCCCGAGTGCTTCCCGATACGTTCCCCGACTTACGTTCTGCTGTTCGTACCGAGGTTCGCACTCGGTTGTTGCGGGGCCGTCTTGAACTCTCGGTGCAGGCCGCCTGGCTGGAACTTCCCTCGGCCATGCCCGGCATCTTCAATCAGATATCGCGCAAGCTTGGTGAGCTGGTATCGCTCACGCCGATGCGGGTTCGCTTTCCGGCTCGCATTGAGCTGCCCGTGATACCCGACAGTGACGACACCATTCCCGTGCTGATCGACGACCTTCGCGTTACCCCAGAAGGTCTCGGCCTGGTCGTCTCGCTCGCCTAGACACAGCAGCTGCCCCTCCTCACGCCCGACCCATTCGAACCGAGTCCATTTCGCACCATGCCAACACCACAGCTTCGGGCCACTCTCGCACGAGACGGAATTTTTAATACCCGCGATCTGGGCGGGATCTCAAATCGCACGGGGCAGCGAATTATCTCGGGGCGTCTGCTTCGTGCCGATGCGTTGCAGCGGGTACGAGGCTCCGCTGACGCCATGCGTGACCTCGGCATCTTGCGGGTGCTTGACCTGCGCGATGACCTTGAGCGAGAGAAGTCTGGCGAGATCCAGGTTGAGGGCATTGCAGTAGAACACCATCCTGTTATCGATCCCGCCTTCGCTTGGCACAGTGAGGCCGATATTGAGCCAGAAGATCTGTTGTTCAGCCGGTACTGCGAGATTCTTGGTTCCTTCGGCACACGCTTTTCCGGAGCGCTCAGGTCAATCGCCGAGGTGGTTGATGTCTCGGGCCCGTACGCCCCCGGCGCTGTTGCGTATCACTGCGCAATAGGAAAGGATCGGACTGGCCTTCTGACTGCGGTGTTGCTCTCGATTCTCGGGGTCGAGGATCGCTCCATTGCGTCGGACTACGCGAAGTCAAGCGCTGCGACGGCAGTGCAAGTGCAGTGGCTTTGGTCTTTTGGGTTGCCGGGGGGAGAGGTCACCGACCGGGATTTAGAGACTGGCATTTGGTCTGCGCAGCCCGAGACCATGCTGCGGACGCTCGCTTGGCTTGACGATGAGTTTGGCAGCTGTGAGAAGTACCTGCTTGAGCAGGGCCTTGAGCCAGAGGTTCTCGTGACTCTGAGCGAGTCCCTGCTGCTGAACCAGAGCTGAGACCTGATCTACTAGCGCATAACCAAGGAGACGAAATGTTGAATACCGGCGATACCGCCCCTGAGTTTTCATTGCTCGATCAGTCCGGGGCAAAGGTGACCTTGTCAAACCTGCTCAATAACGGTCCCGTCGTGTTGTTTTTTTATCCAAAGGCAATGACAACCGGGTGCACGAAAGAGTCCTGCCATTTTCGTGATCTTGCCGAAGAGTTTGCAGAGCTGCACGCCCAGCGTGTTGGAATTTCGGCAGACACCGTTGACAAGCAAGCGGCTTTTGATGACAAACACGGCCTTGGATATCCGCTGCTCTCTGACCCCGACCGCTCGGTTGCTTCTGGCTTTGGTGTCAAGCGACCAGGACCCATCATGAATAAGCGTGCAACGTTTGTCATCGGAGTTGACGGCCAGATCCTTGCGGCGATCGGATCTGAGCTCAATATGGATATCCATGCAGACAAGGCTCTCACCGTGCTCCGCGGCGAAGCTGGCTGAAGCTGCGCTAGGGGACTGATGTGTCGCCGCTGCGGAATTCCCCAGTGCCAATATCGCCTCTCTGCGCGGCGCTGATTCACGACCCACAAGTGACCTCGGTGAATCGACTCCCTATGCGTTCATCGGGGAGATTGCACGACACAGTGCAAGAGGCAATTGCTGACGATTCCGATGCAGAATCCTCGGCTTGGGAACTGAACCTAGATGGCACCTGGCAGTTCAGACTTCTTGGCAAGCCAGAAGAGTTGACCCCAGAGATGCTGATAGGGGGTGGCGCTGCAGCTCAGTGGGACTCCATCAAGGTTCCCGGCGCGTGGACCCTGCAGGGCGCTAACTCAAGCATCGGTGATGGCCTGCACTCCTTTGATCCCCCTCACTACACCAACGTGATCATGCCCTTTGATGCCGACCCGCCGGCTGTGCCAGCGAACAACCCGACTGGGTTGTATCGGCGCAAGTTGAGTGTTCCAAAAGACTGGCAGGGCCGCCGTTTTGTGTTGCGCGTCGGGGCTGCGGAATCGGTGCTGCAAGTCTTTGTCAACGGAGAGTTTGTGGGCGGCGGCTCAGATAGCCGGCTACCGAGCGAGTTTGATCTGACGAGATTCCTGCGCGCTGGCCGCAGTGTTCAACTGGCCTTGGTCGTGACGAAGTGGTCAGCGCAGACCTGGCTTGAGGATCAGGACCAGTGGTGGCACGGCGGCATTCAACGATCAGTCCGTCTCTACTCAACACCGGTTAGCTATCTGCAACAGGTCAAGCTCCTGCCAAGTTTGTTGCCCCCGGCATTGAAGCGCGTCAAGGGGGGAGCGGCTACAACTGCAGAGTTCGCCGCCAAGCAGCAGCGAACCGGAACTCTGCAGGCTGAACTGCTTCTTGCTGGGCCAGCCATACGGGAGCCTGGATGGACTCTTGAACTGAGCGTTCAAGACCTAGGGCAGTCGGAACGGATCAGGGCAACTACTCAGCCCCAAGCAGTGCCAGCCTGGGACGGCTCTAACGAAGCCTCGCAATTGATCGGCGCGATGTTTGTTGAGCCCGGACTTGTGCGTTGCGAGCTTGAGGTGCCAAAGGTTCGGGCTTGGTCACATGAGTCACCTCAGCTCTACCGAAGCCTTGTCGTGCTGCGTAACCCTTCTGGAGAAGTGGTGCAGGTTCACGATTCCAAGGTCGGGTTCCGGTCGGTGGAAATTGCCGAGAATGAATTGCTGATCAACGGCCAGCCCGTGCTGCTGCACGGGGTCAACCTCCACGAGCATGACCCTGATCGTGGACGGGCCGTTCCGGCAGAGCGGACTCGTCAGGACCTTCAGATGATGAAGGCGCACAACCTGAATGCTGTGCGCGCTGCGCACTACCCCCATGACGAACATCTTGCAGAACTCTGCGATGAACTCGGGCTGTACCTGGTTGACGAGGCCAATGTTGAGTCCCATGGTCGGCAGCGATCCTTGTGCCACGACCCCCGGTTTACTGCCTCGATTCTGCAGCGTGTGCAACGCATGGCCGAGCGTGATGCCCACCACGCAAGCATCATCATCTGGTCACTCGGAAACGAGGCTGGTGACGGTGCAGTTCATGAGGCTGCAGCGGCATGGCTCCGCAGGTATGACCCCACGCGTCCGGTGCAGTACGAGGGGCAGTTGATGCATGACCTTCTTGCACATGCACCGGCCACGGACATTGTCTGTCCCATGTACTCATCCATTGACGAGATTCTGGCTTGGGCAGCCTCGGGCAGAGATTCTCGGCGACCACTGATTCTGTGTGAGTACTCCCACGCAATGGGCAACTCCAACGGATCCCTAGCTGATTACTGGAATGCGTTTGAGTCCACCCACGGTTTGCAGGGTGGGTTTATTTGGGAATGGCTTGATCATGGCCTGCGTAGAACCGACAGCGCTGGTGCAATCCTGCGAGGACCCGATGGTTCAGTCAGCTGGGGGTACGGCGGAGACTTTGGCGATCAGCCCACTGATAACAACTTCATCTGCGATGGCTTGGTCTCTGCTGACCGACAGGCTCACCCGGCTCTAGCCGAGGTGCGACATGTTGGCCGGCCCGCCAAAGCGGCCTGGGCTCGTTCGCCCTCTGGGTCCTTACGTGTTCAGGTGACGAACGGTCGTTGGTTTTCTGGTCTTGAGGACCTTCGGGCGCGCTGGCAGTTGTTGGCCAATGGCGAAGTTATCGACTCCGGAGCTCTGGAACTGCCGAGGATTTTGCCTCGGGGTTCTGCAGTGGTTCGCGTTGCAGTGTTTGCATCGGTTACAGCAAAACTGCCTCTCGGGACCGAACTGCATCTGAACGTGATTTGGACTCAGGCGGGCAGAACAGCCTGGGCGCCCGCTGGATACGAGGTTGGCCGAGACCAACTCGAATTGTCCGCGAATTCGCATTCCAGGTTCTTACCGAGCGCACAGCCGCAACTTGTTGCTGCACAGCCAAACCGGAGCCGTCGATCCAAGCTGGATGCGTCTGAGCAGGTCCCGTCGGAGCTCGCCCCCACGCCGATTGCTCACCTCGAGTGGAAGCCAACGATCTTTCGCGCGCTGACAGATAATGACGGCCTGAAGCAGGGTTGGATGCGTGGCCTTGTTGGAGGCCTACATCGGTGGGTAGAGGTGCAAGGAGTTGACCAGTGTGTCTGGAAACCCGACGCTGAACGGACTCGCCAGGTGGGTACCGACACAATATTGACCACCTCCGGAGACCTCATTGCCCCAGGTGTTGCAGAGGCAGTCAAGATCAAACGTCAGGCCAGAGTCCGCAGCGATGGTTGGACACAGCTGTCTGTCGAGTTCAGGCTTCCTGAGGGTCTGCGTGACCCACTCCGAGTGGGCGTGGAACTCGTGCTGCCAGCAACACCTTCGGCCTCGTTAAACGCATCGGCAAAAGACTGGCCGGCTACGTCTTGGGAGAACCTGGAATGGGTTGGAAACGGACCGGGAGAGAACTATTCCGATCGCTCTGCCGCTGTTGGAGTTGGGCATTGGAAGTCAACGGTCACTGAGCAGTACGAGGACTATGCAGTCCCGCAGGAGCACGGTCATCGAGGTGGGTTGCGGTGGCTCGCTCTGTCCCAGGAATCCACTAGTTCGACCACAGCGGGACTACCGCTGAGTGGGCTGCTGATGGTGGCGGAACCGAACCGCCTTCCGGGTTCGCGCAGTCTTCAGTGGCCGGGGTTTGCTGCGAGGCATCACAAGGATTGCGAACTGTGGGCCGCGTTGCATTCAAGTGACCTGTCCGCTGGGCCCGGCCGGGACACCTATGTATACCTTGATGCTGCTCAGCGCGGCTTGGGCACTGCGTCTTGTGGACCCGACACGCTGAGCGCATACCGATTGGGCGCAGGCAAGTACCGGGTTTCAGTCTGGTGCCGCTACTTTGATCCCTCCACGGATGACCAGGAGTTCTTGGTGCGAAACCTCCGAGCGGCTTGGGCCCTGTTGCCCGGCTAGCCCAGCTCCCCGGGTAGCGAAGTTGCCCGGCTAGCGCAGTTGTGCTGCCGCCTCGAGAAGTTCCTCGTGGAAATCCGGGTGGGCAATCTCTGCAAGTGCCACGGCACGCTCATGCACTGTGCGGCCTTTGAGTTCTGCTGCACCGAATTCTGTGATGATTGTGTCGACTTGATGTCGCGGGGTAGTCACCGTCATATGGGGACCTGCAGTGCTCAAGATTCTTGAGGTGCGAACCCCATCGATCATGGTTGAGGAACGCAAGCACAACAGGGATCGGTCATCGTTTTGCAATCCCGCACCTGCGAGAAAATCCTCATGGCCACCCGTCCCGGAGTACTGCCGGCCGTTGATGGTGTCGGCAGCAACTTGGCCGAGCAAGTCCACGGCTGTTGCGCCGTTGATCGAAATAAAGTTGGCGTTATTGGAGATGACGTCAGTGGAGTTCACGATCGCAACAGGAAGAAAGCGAACCTCTTCATTTCCATCGAGCCATGTGTACAACTCTGGAGTACCAGCAGCAAAGGTCGTGACCGAGAATCCCTCAAATTCACCCTTGTTCATGTTCGAGACTTTGCCAGCCTGATGCAGGCGCATCAGCCCGGTAGTGAACATCTCTGAATGCACCCCGTAGCCTCCACCGGGTGCATCGCACAGCTGCGATGCAATCAGCGAGGGGATGGCACCAATGCCAGTCTGCAGCGTTGCTCCATCGTGAATGAATTGCCGGGCATGTGTTGCAATGGCCAAGTCGATCTCATCTGAGGGTGGCTCGGCTAAGTCAACCGGAGCAGCTAGGCTCTCGAAGATCACGTCGATCTCATCAAGGTGTAGCCGGTGAGGATGATCTGGCATGATCCCAAAGGTGCGCGGATAGAGCGGCGAGTGCTCCACAATCAAGAGGCGATCAGGGTCAGCTCCTGCTTGATGAAAGGCATCAATCGTTGCCCCTGCATGGAGCGAGAAGCTGCAGTATCCGTCTGCGTCAGGCGCAGACGCGGCAGTTGCAAGCACCCGCGGATTGAGCGATTCAAGGATCGGGCCGAATCTACGAAAGTCTGCCGGCACATACTGGATGTCAGCTCCTGCATCGCGCAGCATACGCTCGGCAGGGCCAAAGAAACCGCTACGGAAGTGGACGCTGGGTTGCATGAACACTGCGTACAAGTCAGTCAGTAGCGCTCCAGAGACTTGCAGATCAACCCAATCTGTTCGCTCGCCGAGCGCATGCAGGAATGCATTCGGGTGCGCAGGTCCGAGCCCCACTGCTAGATCGTCGGTTGGAGTTAAGAACGCAGCGGCCTCTGATGCCGATTGAACCCGAAGAGCAGCCATGATGAATCCCTAGTTCGTTGTGCCGACCGAGAGTGCGGCGCATTGACCTGAGACCGTAGTACCCGCTGCGGGTGTAGAACATTGCAAATCGAACATGCCGATCCACATGGCAGATCAAACAGTTAGGTAGCGGTCAAATGCAGGAAGTCCAACCAGATTCTGATGGGATGAACTTGGCAACGGTATGGGAGGCAGTGGCCGCCGCTGTTCCGTCTGCGCCTGCACTCATCCACACAACCCTGACTCGGACCTGGGCTGAGTTCGAGGACCGTGCTGCTCGTCTAGCGGCGTACCTCGTGGCTTCGGGCCTTGGTCCGGGGTCGAACCTGGCGCTCTATATGTACAACGGGCCGGAGTACATTGAGTCCACATTCGGTGCCTTTAAGTTGCGGGCCGCCACGCTGAACGTGAACTACCGCTACCTCGAAGACGAACTGCAGTACCTGTTCGAGAATTCTCAGGCAGAAGCGGTTGTGTTTGCAGCGGAGTTTTCGGATCGGCTGAATGCGGTGCGGGCAAGCCTGCCCTTGTTGACAACCTTTGTCTGCGTCGGGGCCACCGAAGAACATAGCGTTCCTGAGTGGGCGAGTGACTACGAAAAAGTGATTGAGCAGACTGCACCAATGCCTGCGATTTCGCGCAGTGGTGATGACCTGTGGCTGCTGTACACCGGCGGAACAACTGGAAACCCCAAGGGTGTCATGTGGCCACACCGCAGTCTGTTGGGAACCGCCAAGACCACCTTTGCTGTTGTCGACTGCCGAATCCCAGAGACTGCAGAGCAGGTTGCGGTTGGCGTTCGGCGCTTTCATGAACGATCCAAGGCGGTGCGCTTTTTGCCCGCTGCTCCACTGATGCACGGCACCTCGGCAATTGCCTCTCTTGCAGTGCTCAGCGTTGGCGGTTGTGTGGTCACTTTGGACTCGCATTCCTTCAACGGCGATGAGTTATGTGAGGCAGTACAGAACAACGCGGTGACTCAACTCACCATTGTTGGAGATGCTTTCGCCAAGCCCATTTTGGCCGCCCTCGAGAAGGCCCAAGCAGCCGGAACGCCCTATGACATCTCTTCTCTCAAAGTCATTCTCTCCTCTGGAGTCATGTGGTCCCAGCAAACCAAGGACCAGATTCTTGAATGGTGTGGGGCGACGTTGGCCGACACCCTTGGATCATCAGAGGGCGTGGGCTTTGCTAACTCGGTGGCGAAGCGAAATCAGCCGGCACAGACAGCGCGCTTTACGCTCGGCGAACATGCCCGCGTGATTGACGATGACGGCCAAGATGTTGTGCCTGGTTCGGGCCAACGTGGCTTGCTCGCTGTAGGTGGTCCGATCCCCATCGGATATTTCCGCGACCCAGTGAAGACTGCTGCAACCTTCCGAAATTTGAACGGTCAGATCTGGTCAGTGCCAGGAGATTTTGCAACAGTCGAGTCTGACGGGACTATCCAACTTCTCGGCCGAGGCTCAGCATGTATCAACACTGCTGGGGAGAAGGTCTACCCAGAAGAGGTTGAAGAAGTCCTCAAGCTGAACTCACTGGTGCGAGACGCGAATGTTGTGGGCATGGCAGATGAGAAGTGGGGACAGTCAGTTCAGGCTGTGGTTTCCTTGCGAGAAGGAGTGCTCGAGGAGGAGTTACCGACACCTGCTGCGCTCATTGAGTTCACCAAGTCGCGCTTGGCGGGCTACAAGTGCCCGAAGCGAGTTCTCATTGTGGGTGAGGTGCTGCGTGGGCCAAATGGTAAGCCTGATTACAAGTGGGCATCAGCAGAACTGCTCGCATCGCTCGCTGACTAGACACGCGGAGCCGACCAACTTGGTTCCACCACTGTGGCTAAAGTCACAGTGGTGTTTCTCTGTCGAGGAACGCCGAGCCCGAGGGGGTCACTGTGAAACGTGCAGTTCTGGTTGTCGCTTGTGTATTGGCGCTCCTAGCTGGGGCTTGCGGGGCCAACGGCAGCAGCTCGGGCAAGGATTCCGAGCCGGTCGGGTCTTCGACCACAGCTGCAAGTGGGGGAAATACAGTTTCCAACGCAAGCTTCGGTGACTTGTCGGGTGACCTGTGCGGGCCTGGAGAATTCAGCGTGAACCCATCTGAAGCCGGACTCGGCACCGACAAGTTGTACATCGGAGTGGCGAACGATCGCTCGGCCGAGATTCGCCCGGGCCTAGACAAAGTTCTGTATGACTCCTCGGTTGCATTCGCAGGATGGTGCAACGATCGTGGTGGAATCGGCGGGCTTCCCATCGAGATTGTCGATATCGACGCTGGGGTGTTCAACGTGGAAGCAGCCATGACCAAAGCCTGTGCTCAGGTGTTTGCCATGGTCGGCGGCGGCCTGGTGCAAGATGCCTTGGAGTTCTCTGGGAAAGCCGGGAGCGATTTCCACCAGTGCGGCATGATCGACATTCCGGGTTTTGCAGTCTCGGTCGAGAAAGCAGATTCAAACGGTCAAGTTCAGCCCGTCCCTAACCCTGGTAGGACTGCTGCAAGTACTTGGTTTCAGGATTTCACCAAGCTCTACCCCGAAGCCGCAGCAAACTGGGCTGTGGTTTGGGGAGAACTTCCCTCTCTTCAGGTAGTCAAGGTGAAGTACGCCGATGCGGCGGCGACGGTTGAGGGGATGAAAAATGTTGGTGAAATTGTCTACCCGCCCGCTGGTGTGACGGACTGGACTCCCTATGTGCAGCGGGTGATTGGTACGGGCGCGAAGGCGATGACGTTTGTTGGCGAAGTCGACAATCTGGACAGCTTCTTGGTCAAGGCTCGCGAGCAGGGCTGGACAGGCACCCCGTTGCTCGAGACCAACATGTATGACCAGAAGCTGCTCGATGGTGCGGGCGCTGCTGCGGAGGGTTCGGTAGTGCGAATGGGTCTGCATTCGCTTGAGGAGGCAGACAAGTGGCCGGCCATTGCGCAGTACATCGATATGAACAAGAAGTATCAGCCAGGCGGAGAGATGGGTGCGCTCGGGATTCAGAGTCTTTCGGCTTGGCTCTTGTTTACGACTGCGGCAAATGAATGCGGAGCCAAGAACAAAGGTGTGCTTGACCGAACCTGCATTCTGGAAAAGGCCGCTGCCGTTGAGGATTGGACGGGAGGAGGACTGCACTCACCACAAAATCCCGGTAGCAGTGCTGAGGCCGCGGCGAGTTCGTGCAACATGTTGTTGATCGTCAAGGGGGGCAAGTTCACTCGGCTCTACCCCAAGCTCGGCGGTACAGGCGATGATGTGGATGGATTCCATTGCCCCAAAGACGGCGTGGTTGCCGTTACCGGCGATGTTGGCGAAGGCAAAGTCGACCCTGATCGGCCAATCTGAATCCCCACTGAGCTAGAAGCAGCCACCGGCGAACCTGGTCTGAGTTTGTTGTTATCGATCGGGAGGAGAACTACGCGTGAGCATTGTCTGCAGTGCCCATCCAGCCGCGTACGGCGCTTTCAAGCTCAGAGATTCGCGCTGGCAGTAGGTCAAGGGTTACCGGTCCAGACAGGTGAGACCCTTGAGCAGTGTCACAACCGAATTCAGCGAGCCGAGCCAGAGTTGCCGGGTCGCCCACACCGTCGGCGCAGACGCTCAAGCCCAGCTCGTGAGAGAGCTCAATAGTGGACCGCACAATCGCTGCGTCGGCAGGAACACTCGAGATCGTGCTGACGTAGCTCCGGTCGATCTTCAGACCCACCACCGGCAAATGCTGCATGGTTGCAAGCGAGGTGTAACCCGTTCCGAAGTCATCAACCACAAACCTCAGGCCGAGCTCAGAGAGCTGCATGAGCACGTCTTGGGAGCGCCCAGGGTCATCCATTAGTTCGGTCTCACTAACCTCAACCTCTACAAGGTCCGGGAGGAGTTCACCAGAACGAATCAAGGTCTGAACGAAGCTAAAGAGATCGGGGTCGAAGAGATTCCTGAAGGACAAATTAGTCGTGATGATCAGCGGAGTCTCATGCGAATTGAGGGGGGAGCCAACTCGCCCAGAAATGGTCGTTGCTGTTCTCGCAGCTTCCCCGAGGATCCACCTAGTCAGCGGCTGAATCAGGCCTGACTGCTCGGCCATCTCCAAGAAGTCTGTCGGCATGTCGGAGGAGTCTTTCCCTCGCTGCCAGTGAAGGACCGCCTCGAGCTTGATGACGCGGCCGGAGCGCAGGTCAATCTGCGGCACGTAGCGAAGTTCCAGATCATTATTCGCCAGGCTCTGCCGGAGTTCGCTCAGCAGCGCAAGCCTTCGGATGGAACTGGGCTCGGCTGTTCGGCGAAATACGGAGTAATCGGCTGAACTTTGCTGATCTAAGGAGCGCTTCTTGTGCTCTTGCAACGCAAAGCTGGCGTTGCGGAGCATCATCCGCCAATCCTCTGCGTCGCCGGGAGCGAGAGCTACGCCAATGCTGGCCTCGCAATGAATGATGTGGCCAGAAATGTCGAAGGGTCGAGCGAGGCAACTACTCGCAGCAGACGCGCGCTCAAGTGCTTCGGCTTCGCTCGAACACGGCAGGGTGAGCACGCCGAACTGCCCACCGCCAAGGCGAGATACGATCGCGGCGCCTCGCACTTCTTGGACAAGTCTGCGTCCAAGATCAACGAGGAGCTGATCGCCGAAATTCAGCCCGAATGATTCGTTCACTTCGCGAAGTTTGTCCACGTCGATCAGAATGAGTGCAACAGGTGCGGAAATGACAGCCGAGTCGCTAGCTGCTGCAAGTCGCTCCTCAAGGAGCGTTCGGTTCGGCAGGCCAGTGAGTGCATCGTGAGAGGCTTGTCGGCGGAGTCGATCCTCCACTGCAACCGTTCCGGTGACGTCATCGACTGTCATGCCGATGCTGCCGTCGCTCAAACGGTCAACTCGCAGGTCGAGGAACGTGCCGGGAACCTCTGAGAATGCGAGTCGCTCAGCGGTCATCGACGCACCCGTGTGATACACGTTGAACAGGGCAGATCGAATGAGTTGTGCGGAGGGCTCAGCGAATACCATGTCTATGGTGGTTCCGTCTACGCATGCAGGCTCAATGTCGAGCATCCGTTGAGCAGCGGGGTTGGCGGCTCGAATCGTGAGCGAAGTCGGGTCTGCCGGGTCGATGAATTCAAGAACTAAACAGCCGGAAGGGTCGTTCTGAACGAGCTCGGCAAACCTGCTGAGTGCAGTGCGATCAGACTCACCATTGGTGACATCGACCAAGGATCCTTGTAAGCAGGAAGTGGCTGAGCTCAACCCTGGTTCGCCGGTGAAGTTTGAAATCCGAACCAGCACTCTGTTCCATGAGCCATGAGCGGAACGGAACCGCACAGATGCTTCGCTGCTGTTGTGTGTGGCTGGCCGTGAGGTTGCATCGATGGGAATCGGACGAACCGGTGCCTCTGTGGATACGGGTGATCCAACCGTCAGGTCAATAACTGATCTCAAACCGGCGGCGTGATTCGGTGCGAGGTTCGTGGCCGCCGAGGGGATGGTGGTGCCGGGTATGGGCTGAGGCCGATTAAGCAGGTTCTGCTCACTGCAAACAGGTAGTAGAGCAGCGAAGGCTTCGAGGTCATCGGGGTGCACCATGCCGCGAAGAATGCCTGGATTGAGAAATACCTCTGGATCCCAGCCGAAGACCTGTCGCATCGAGCGCGAGAGGTGAAAGCTGTCGGACCCTTCCTCAACCTGTTGAAAGAGCACAACTCCTGAGGCTGCTAGCGCAGCGTCATACGAATCGCGCGTGCGTTCTAGAGCTTCTGTCTGTTGTTGTAACAGCGCAGCTGCAGCAGCAGCGGCAGCGTCGATCGCTGCCGAGCGCGCCGCAAGTTCCCCTGCAGCGAACTGCTCAAGTTGTTCTGCCCGGCGGCGTGCTTTTCGTCTCACGAAGCGGATCCTTGCGTGTTTCTGTGACCGGAAAAGCCACTGAGAGTGGCAATGTTAGAACTTCGGTATCACTGATGCGCGGATGCCACTGCAGAGAATTCACGTAGCTGACTACTGACTACTCTCTAGTCGATGAACGAAATGCAATCTGGTACTCAGACCGATCGGTTAACAGGCGATCGGTTAGCAGTGAGTGGTTTAGCGTGAGCGACCCCGCGGTCTACTGCGATGGGCGTGGCTGGGCTTGCACTTCTGTGCTTGAAGCGACCGGAAATGAGCGCCTTGCCGCCATTGTGGGCTGGATTTCTGAGAAGCCGCTGACGCTGGCCGTCATTGTTCTCCTGGCTTGGATTGCCAACAGGATTCTGCGCCGACTGATACAACGAAGCGGCGACCGAATGATGGTCAAGGCGGACCAAATTGGCGACGCGATGCCGAATAGTTTTCGCAGAGAGGAATCCGCTGGCCGCTTAGCCGCTCGAGGCGAAGCCGTCTCGACTGTGGCTCGGAGCATCGCTACCGCAGTGGTTGTTCTCGGTGCCTCGGCGGCCATATTGAGTGAGCTTGGCGTGAGTCTGGCTGCGCTCCTAGCGAGTGCAGGCGTCATCGGAATTGCCTTGGGGTTCGGCGCTCAGAATCTGGTTCGAGACATGTTGGCCGGATGGTTCATCGTTGTTGAGGACCGCTATGGCGTTGGCGACAATATTGACGCGGGTGCACCCGCAATCGGGGTCGTCGAGCGCATCACGCTCAGGTCCACTCGGTTGCGTGACATCAACGGAATTGTTTGGCATGTAGACAATGGTGAAGTCGCTCGAGTTGGCAACAGAACACAAAACTGGTCCCGGGCGGTCATCGACGTGGTCGTGACTCCCCAGACAGATGTGGACCTGGCCTGTCAGTTGCTCGAACAAGTGGGCCTTGAGATGCGAGAAGATCCGCAATGGGCGCCGCACTTAGCTGAAGACCCACCGCATGTGCTCGGGGTCTATTCGATGGATCCAACAGGCGTGACGCTCCGTGTGCATCAAGACACCGAGCCGTCTAGTCAGTTTGCTGTTGAGCGGGAGTACCGCAAGCGGGTATTGGCTCAATTCGAGTCTGCAGGAATTGTGCAGGCTTCGGTGAGTCAACTCACCTTGCGAAGCCAACCTGTTGCCCAAGCCGACTTGCAAACAGAGAATCCAACCGAGACGAGCCCAACTCGCGATGAGCCCTCGAGTTGAGGGTCCACCGACCCAACCTAACGCGCTGATACCTTTGCTTTGCGGACGGAGTTCCTCGTTTGGTTTGCGCGTACGGGGTTAGGCCAGCCTCTGCACAACTGTCGTTAGCTTTGGCTAGCGGAAATGTGGAGGAGTTCAGATGAGCAAAATACTGATGCCAATCCTGCTACTTGCTGGTGGATTCATGGTGTTGGCCATGTGGCGCAGTCCAGCCACTGCAGCCCACGACTTTGGAACGGTTCTCGGCAACGCTGGCACCTTTGCACAAGAAGTGTTGAGCAAAGTGGCAGAGTTCCTCGGCAATCTGGGTCGATGACCGACACGGGTCATCGACCGGGTTCGCGACCGTCGCGCCAAGGTGCTCGGCCTGCACGTCCGGGGGCGGGGCAGTCGAGCCAACGCGCCTCGCGCGGGTGGCATCCAGACACCATTGTGGATGCATATCTCGTTCCGGGGGAGCGAGTCGTGCTCGAAGAGACTCGCTCCGTGCGCGGATTCTTGCTGAATCAGATTCTTTGGTTGATTCTGGTTTTGTTTGGACTCGGAGTGGTTGTGCTGCTTGGTCAGGTGCTGCTCGCGGGGCTAGCAGTCATTGCCGCAGCAGGATTTGTTGCCTTTGTGGCGGCCCGGGCGCTTCAGGCTTGGTTCACGAGGTACGTCGTGACCGACTTGCGGGTGCTTCGTGTGAGCGGAGTCTTGAACCGGCGAGCTGAGTTCATTCCGTGGAAAAAAATCACCGATATTACGCGAACGGAATCCCTGCTGCAGTGGTGGGCGCGGACCGCCACCATCTGTATCGAATCAGCGAACGATGAATCGGGATTTCGTTCAATTGAAGATGTCGACGACCCGGCCTACTTCTACCGGGTGCTCGTCGAGATGGTGGACCGAAAACAGGGTCGGCTGAGAGATATCTCGATCTCTGACTAGTCGGAAGTCTCGACTCAATCGCGAGCGTAGCCAAGAGCACCGGCACAAGATCGGACCCGCGCACAGGTTGGCTAGGTCTGCGGCGTGGGAGTTTCAATCTGAGTCTGCACCAACAAGCTGTCTGCAGAATCGGTGAGCAACTCTTGCACTTTGCCGGCATCGGCCACGTCAGCCGACACCGTTGCGAACAAAGCCAAACGTTCAGCGGTATCGCGAACAGTGGCCTGTTGAATTGGTGATCCCATGCGGACTTTCGCTGCGGATTTCGCACCTCGAAGCTCAGACAGCACTTGCGCCGCTATCTCGAGAGCAGCCGGATTTCCATCGGCAGCAATCTGCTGCAGTTCAGCTGAGTCAGGCCAGGCTGAGCGATGAACAGAGCCCTGCATCCACCATGACCACACTTCTTCGGTAGTGAAGGGCAAGAAGGGGGCAAAGAGTCGGTGCAGGGTTGACAGCGCGAGTGCTAGCGAGGCTCGAGCTGACTGAGTCGCAGCACTTAATTCTTCGCCTTCGGTTCCGTATGCGCGACCCTTCACGAGCTCAAGGTAGTCATCACAGAATGGCCAGAAGAATTGCTCGGTTCGCTCCAACGCTCGCGCATAGTCGAAGGATTCAAAAGCGGCCGTTGCATCGGCGACGAGTTTGGCCAAACTCGCAACCATGGCTCGATCCAGGGGTTCGGTAATCGCCGCAGTTTCGACGGGCTGTTGAGTCTGCGTGGCCTCCGAGTCGCTCGCGCTGACACCAAAGGACAGCGCAAACTTCGATGCATTGAGCAACTTGATGGAGAGTCGCCGTCCAACCTTCATCTGCGCCTCATCAAAAGTCGTGTCGGTGCCTGGTCGTGCAGAGCCCGACCAGTAGCGCACCCCGTCGGCGCCATGCGCCTCGAGCAGATGGGTTGGCACGACCACATTGCCCTTTGACTTCGACATCTTCTTGCGATCCGGGTCCAAGATCCAACCCGAGAGCGCAACATTCGACCACGGGAGGGAGCCGTGTTCGTACTCGCTGCGTAACACGGTCGAGAATAACCAAGTCCGGATGATGTCGTGTCCCTGCGGGCGCATATCCAACGGGAAGGTGCGACTGAAGAGGTCGGCATCCTCCTCCCATTGGCAGCTGATCTGCGGAGTGAGCGAGGAGGTGGCCCAGGTGTCCATCACATCGGGATCGCCGATGAATCCTCCTGGAACGCCACGCTGACTCTCGGTGAAACCTGCGGGGCACTGAGACTGAGGGTCAACGGGGAGTTCAGCCTCGGTGGCTGTGATGGGGTTGTCATAGATGGCAACGGCGTCTGCATCGAGGTGGTACCAGAGCGGGAACGGCACGCCGAAGTAACGCTGCCGAGAGACCAACCAGTCACCATTGAGCCCGCCCACCCAGTTCTCGTAGCGGTGCCGCATGTACTCGGGGTGCCAAGTCAACTCGGTGCCAACCGAAAGCAGTTGGGCTTTGAGTTCCTCGGAGCGTCCGCCGTTTCGGATGTACCACTGCCGTGAGGTAACAATCTCGAGGGGCTTATCGCCTTTTTCGTAGAACTTCACTGGGTGCTGAATTGGTCGAACATCTCCGAGAAGTTCGCCAGACTCGCGGAGCATCTGCACCATCTGTTCGCGTGCGCCACCGGCTGCTTTGCGAGCGATTCGAGAATAAGACTCGCGTGCCGCGTCGGTGGTCAGCCAAGGCGGTGACTCGGCGGCAAAGCGGCCATCTCTGCCAATCACAGCCCGCGCCGGCAGGTTCAGTTCTCGCCACCACGTCACGTCAGTGGTGTCGCCAAACGTGCAGATCATGGCTACGCCAGTTCCCTTGTCTGGTTCAGCTAGTTCATGGGCGAGAATGGGAACTTCAACGCCAAATACAGGAGTGGTCACCGTAGATCCGAAGAGTGCCTGGTACCGCTCATCGCTGGGGTGTGCAACGAGGGCAACACAACTCACAACCAATTCTGGCCGGGTGGTGTCGATGAGCACGTCGGGGTTTCCAGCCGCAGCTTCCGAGGGGTGAAAGGCAAGTTGGTGGTACGCGCCCGGGCGTTCGCGGTCTTCGAGTTCAGCCTGAGCAACAGCAGTCTGAAAGGTGACGTCCCAGAGCGAGGGTGCTTCCATTGAGTAGGCCTCTCCGCGAGCCAAATTACGCAGAAATGCTCGCTGTGAAGCCCGACGCGAGGTCGTACTGATCGTGGAATAGGTCATCGACCAATCAACAGACAGACCAAGCTGACGAAACAGCGTCTCAAAAGCGGCCTCGTCAATCACCAGCAGTTGCTCGCAGAGTTCAATAAAATTCTGTCTTGATGTTGGTTGAAACTCGCGGCGTTCCGAGGCCGCATTTTCTGGTGGAGCAAAGGTGGGGTCGTAAGGCAAAGTTGGCTCACAGAGCACTCCGAAGTAGTTCTCTACTCGCCGCTCAGTGGGCAGGCCGTTGTCGTCCCAGCCCATGGGGTAGAAAACTTCACGTCCGGCCATGCGCTGATAGCGAGCGATGATATCGGTGTGGGTGTAGCTAAAAACGTGCCCGACGTGCAGAGATCCAGAGACCGTTGGTGGGGGAGTATCGATCGAAAACACGTTCGCTCGGGGAGCAGACCGGTCAAAGTTGTAGGTGCCCTCCGCCTCCCAGATGTTGCTCCATCGCTCCTCAAGGCCATCGAGTGAAGGCTTGGCCGGAACGCAACGATTAGGTCTGGGGGTGGGTGAAGTGCTCAACATACTTCACATAATCTACCGGCCATGCACACTACGGTCCGCAGTCATGGAATTGAATAGCGGAGTTGCAATCCTCACAGGGGCCGGCGGCGGCATCGGGTCAGCAATTGCGAGACGGCTTGGTCTCGAGGGAATGTCGCTCGTTCTCGCAGATCGCGATGCAGTATTGCTTGAGCGAACAGTCGAGATTTTGCCCGAGGAAACCGTGGTTGAAGTTGTCGTGGGTGATGTTGGCCTGGTTGCTCACCACGAAGAATTGGTGAGGGCCGCAACGAGTATGGGCGAACTCAAGCTGAGTGTTCTGAACGCTGGCGTCTACCTTCCGGGGCTGTGTTGGGAGATCCCCTTGGAACAGTGGGAACTGCAGATGCAGGTGAACTTTTGGGGAGTGTTGCACGGTGTGAGGGCAGCGGTGCCGACCATGATCGAGCAAGGGTTCGGCCATATGGTTGCTACTGCATCAGGTGCCGGCCTGGTGGCGACGCCCGCACTCTCTCCCTACGTGGCAAGCAAACATGCCGTTGTGGGGCTTATGGAATCGCTGCACCATGAGTTGAACCGGGTAGCTCCAGCGGTGCATAGCTCGGTGATCTGCCCCGGAAATATTCGCACCCCGATGGCTGCGAATTCCCGAGCGGCTGCGGGAATCGAGACGGAACACCTTCTTGGCGAGGCGCTCGTTGTGGCCCAGTCCGTTCGTGCTGGTAACGATGCGGGGGCTGATTCCGACACCGTGGCAGAAGCTCTCGTGCAAGCCGTTGCAGAGAATCGGTTTTGGGTGCTGCCTCAGCCCGAGGTGGCCTGGGGTGCGCTCGATCGCGTGCAGCGAATCATGGATGGGCGCGAACCCATCGACTTGATCGGTTAGTTCAGCGTCCCTGGGCTTGGTTGGACGCTCGGCTCGCTGGCAAGAACAACGCGATTGCCACCTTCTGCTTGCGCTTGCGCAGTAGCGGTTTCGGCGAGTTCAACAATCTGATCAAGCGAGGTTGCGCGATGGGACTCCACAAGCCCCGCCGAGAAGGTAAAGGGGTGATTCTCTTGAGAGACCAGAAGTAACGCCAGCGATTCTCTTGCACGTTCGAGTGCAGCGGTTGCTTGGATTGCTGAGCAATCAGCAAGCACGACAGCAAAGCGCGGTCCGTCGAGTCGGCAGATGAGATCCTCGGGGCGCAGCGTGGTGCACAACACGTCAGCCATGAGGCGAAGCGAGTCATTGCGTTGCTCGACGCTCCGATTGCGAGCGACTCCGGCGAAGGAATCAATCGAGATGATGCCAACGCAAAACGGTGCCAGCGTGCGAACCAAGTCCCTGAGCTGATGCCGCAGAGCTTGGGCGCCGGGCAAGGCAGTAATTGGATCGGTCGTGCCGGCTCCAGACGGTCCTCGCTGCAGTCTCTGCTCGGCGACTCTGATTCCCGTTCTTTCTACAGCCCAGGCTGCGCGGCTCATTGTCTTTGCGTTGGCGATCTCACCAGGAGCGCACGTGATACAAACCGAACCGAGTGTTCGATCACCAAGGTGTAGGGGAATGCAAATGGCTGAAGTCTCTCCACCGGGATCATGTAGGTGGCCGCAGGCATCCAGTGCTGTCGAACTTGCCGATACAGCGATTACTGAACTTGATAACGCAGTACATGATGGTGTGTGAGGTAATGGCACGGCCTGTTCCAACGAACCGCCACTCATGCGGATCTGCCAGCCAACGCGGGGTTCGTCTGGAACGCTTAGCAACAATGACACTTCTGTATCTGGCATCAACTCGGCGACGGCTCTCAGTCCAGTCCGGAGCGCGCCGGGCTCAGCCTCGGCTGCGAGTAACGCTCGTTCGAGTCGTTCGCGAAATTCCTGATCCGTCCGATGATCGAGTAGTTCCTGCTCAGCGCAGAACTGTCGCTTTTGAGCTGTTTTCCGGGAGTCGATCAGCGGTTGCAAGATGAACGTGTGGGTCGCTGCGATCGAAACCAAAATACCGACTAGCAGTAGCAGTGCGGCCGGAACCCCGGAGGCACCGCTTGCGAGGACCAGAAAAGCCGAGACGAGCACCGGAGCAGAGACACTCAAACTGAGTCGAACTGCGTCGTTCGTCAGGAGCGAACTGCCTCTAGATGACTTCACAGGCCTAAGCCTACGGAGAGTGCAGGAAAACCCACCCGCCCGGCACCCAACCCAAAACCCTGCGTTCTGTCCTGCGCTGTGCCCGAAGACCCTTGTTCTGTCCTGCGCCTCACCCCCCATAGGGGGTCCCTCGCAAAACGGAACGGGGTGGGATGGGTCGCTTGCAGAACAGGACGGGTTGGGAGGGAGTATCGCGGCGGACGGTAGGATGCCGGTCCATGATCCGGTTGTACGACACTGCGCTTGCCGCGGTAACTCCTTTGGAAACGAGAGAAGCCGGAAAAGTCTCGATGTATGTATGTGGTCCGACCGTGTATGGCCCACCACACCTTGGCCACGGTCGGTTCTCGCTCGTATTCGATATTCTGCGCCGCTATTTGGTGTGGTCGGGGAACCAAGTCACGTACGTTTCCAACATCACCGATATAGACGACAAGATCCTTCAGCGAGCGGCGCAAGAAGGGCGAGACTGGACCGAGGTTGCCCAAGAGTACGAGCAGGTCTGGTACTCGGCGATGGATGCAATTGGCGTGCTGCGGCCAGACCGTGACCCCCACGCCACGCAGTACGTCGAGCAGATGGTGCAACTCATTGCAGATCTGATTCAAATCGATGCTGCCTACACGACACCCGATGGCGTGTACCTGTCGGTGGATCAGGTTGACGGCTATGGCTTGCTTGCGCGCCAGTCCCTCGATGAGATGCTCGCTGGCGGCGGTGATCGCGTGATTGTGGGGGAAGGGCACAAGCACCACCCCGCCGACTTTGTGTTGTGGAAGTTTGCCAAGCCGAATGAGCCCGCTTGGGACTCACCCTGGGGCGCTGGGCGACCTGGTTGGCATACCGAATGTGTTGTGATGAGCTTGGACCTGCTGGGCGACGGGTTTGACCTTCATGGCGGCGGCATGGATTTGGCATTCCCGCATCATGAGAATGAACGTGCACAAGCAGTGGCCTTGGGCCGGTCGTTTGCTCAACACTGGATGCACAACGGCTTCGTCGAGGTCGGCGGCGAAAAGATGTCGAAGTCGCTGAACAATTTTACCACGTTGGTCGACTTGATCGAGGCCCATGATCCGCGTGCGTATCGCTTGGTGGTGCTCGGTTCGCATTATCGATCGCCAGTCGAGGTGACTGACGCAACGATTACCGCGGCCGAGAACGCCTTAGATCGCTTGGATTCGCTCGCTCGACGCCTAACAACGGCAGTCGTTGCGCCGGCCCCGGCCGACCTACAGGTCATGGATGCGTTTCGAGAGCAGATGGATAATGACCTTGACACTCCTGCAACGTTTGCGCAGATTTTCGGTCTCGTCACCGAGATCAACCGGGTCCTCGATGCTGGAGATTTGGATCAGACTGCTGCCCCGCTCGTAGCGGCATGGCTACAGATTCTTGAAGCTGTTGGCTTGCCGGTGTTTGGTCAGGCCACGCCGATTCCAGCAGAGATCTTGGGCCTCGCCGCTCAGCGAGACGCTGCGCGTGCGGCCAAAGATTGGGCTGCCGCGGATCTGTTACGAGATCAGATTCAAGCAGCTGGTTGGTTAGCAGAGGATTCGCCAACCGGAACTCAAGTCCGGTTGGCATAACCCCTGCCCTCTGAGCCCACCCCTGGCACCTGACTTAGGCCGTGTTAACGGACGGCGTAGCTGGTATCTGAGACCTTCATCTGTGTGGAGTCAACGACTTGGAAGTCTGACGGTGTCAGGCGTGTGAGTTGCGCCATGTCAGCGTTGTTCCAGTCGGCGCTGTTCTCTGCCAGAAGGCTGAACTGATGTGCGCAGCTGTCGGTCAGAATCGCGCCTCGGGTTTGGAGCGCCTCAACAATGACTCGGGTGCCACCCGTGAACGAGGCCGGGTCGATGTTATTGCCCAGTCTGATCCAGGTGCCCATTGGCATTGCATCGGTTGCTGTATTCAAACCGTCGCTCTTTCGTGCTGGCCACTGTGAGGTGGTGCTAATTCGAGTGTTCTGGGAGCAGAACGCCATCACGTGGGGGATCGTTCCGGACTTCACCTCGGAGTTCAACACATACTGACCAATCATGGGCATGTTGGGTGCGTTCGTGGTGCCGAGCGGCATGTCGTTAGAGTTCAGTGGGTAGCGAGCTCCGGCAAGTGCATTGCGATTAAAGGAGGTGCCGTTCCAGACCTGTGAGTATTGGATGAGTTCGTAGGCCATGCACTCCGCCGAGTCCACCACCATGAGTCGCTTGTCCCAAGCGCCGGCTGGGTTTGGCGCTCCTTGCAGCAGAGGTGCAGCGGGAACTGGGTACGGGCCGAGGTATGACTTTGCGGACCAGTCGTGGCCGAACGTGACTGGCTTAAAGCCTGTGACTCGTGAATCCACGATGTTCATGGGAGTCCCTGGTCGGGAGCCTTCCCAGATAGTTGAACTTGGTGCAACCAGATTGGTAGCAGAGCCGCCGATGCTATTGAGCCAAGCGGTGGACTCCGAGCGAACGGGCAGCGAATCAACGTTCGTGGCGTTCATGTAGTGGTCTGGGGGGAACACTGCGCAGCCACCAAGTGTTGCTGTGGTCTGAGTTTGATGGAATGAGGCTGTCAAGGAGAGCGGGCCAGAGGTCCGTGGCGTGGTGGTGGTCGTGGTGGTGGGTGGGCGTGTGGTGGTGGTTGTGGTGGTGGGTGGGCGTGTGGTGGTGGTTGTGGTGGTCGGTGGGCGAGTGGTGGTAGTTGTCGTGCGTGGCTTCGCCGTCGTTGTTGTGGCAATTCGTACCGTGGTCACTGCCTGAGCGGAGAGGCCGCTTGAGGGAGAAACCTGGCCAAGTAGCGGTCCGGCGATCGGCGTGCAGGCTGCGCTGAACACCAGCAATGCGATCGAAATAGACAGGATTTGAATCGTGTTGCGCAGTTGCAACTGGCCGCGGTTTGAGTTCATGCTCCAATATCGACGGCCTGCCTACCTGGCAGGATCTCGACGTCAGCCGTATCGACATGAAGCCGAAAAGCTTGAGCAGGAATTCACTGAACAACTAGTCGCAGCAGTTAGGCAGCGAACTGATCTATTGAGTTGTTCAGAGTTGTGGCAGTCATCGCAATCTCGACTTCGATTGCATACTCGGGGTCGAGCTCAATGAACTCGCTGTGCGCGCCTTGCTCCGTGGCTGACGCCGCCTTCCAGACCGTAAGTTCGGATGGTAGGCCGCGACCTATCCAGAACGCGGGTCCGCGAATTGTGGGTCCCAACTTGCCGGCCCAGAAGTTTGCTCGGTGATGAGAGGGGTGCTGGGTTGCGGGTCCAGGTTGCGCCAGCCAAGAACTTTGCAGAGCGCCGCTTGCAGCGAGGGCAACAAGTCCAGCTGCGAGCAGGCCGCGCACTGCGTGGCGTGCGGACTCATCGCTCAGGTTGAACTCGGTGGTCAACAGTTCTTGAAGCTCCTTGTCGGTCAGGTCAAGTACCACGGCTAGGGCCGAAAGGTCATGGGCACGAAGGTGTACCTTTTCCTCGGGCCTGAGGCCTCGCTGCCTGCGCACTGCAGCGAGGTAGCTCTGGATGAGGTCAATGTTGAACTGCTGCGGAGTGGTGTCTGGGCCAAGGTAGTCAGCAACGAGAATTTGTTCATCTCCAACCCGGAGCACTCCAAGGTGCTGAGGGTCGATCAGGTCGGTACGGGCGACCATCACGTCTTGCAGATCATCGCCGAGTGCCGCAACTGCGGAGACAAGTTGGGAGGCATCTGGGATCGTACGGTGAGCCTCCCAAGAGCGCAACGTAGAGCGAGAAATGCCAATCCGGCGCGCGGCCTCACGCTGGTTCAAGCCCGACAAGATTCGGAGTTGATGTACTGAGTTTCCGGTGTTCTGCTCGGCGAGCATCGTGCCTCCTGCTGACACAATCGGACGCAATCGCTCAGATGTGAGCAATTCAACCCAGTTGTAGAGATTGTTGTTGTAGTTCAGCTATTTGGTCCGTACGGTTTGGTAATCCCCCGTGAAGTGCTAGGTTACCCATGGGTAACCTACGGAACAGTAAGTTCTGAGTAGGTAGATCTCACGAACTGAACCTGACACCACCGAACAGCACGAGAGTATGAAGCGAAAGGAACGCAGCGCATGAGTGAATTCTCGATGACCTTGAATGAGGACCAACTGCAGATCCAGAAGTGGGTCCATGACTTTGCCGAGAACGTGGTGCGGCCCGCAGCTGAAGAGTGGGACGAGCGTGAAGAGTTCCCGTGGCCAATCGTTCAGCAGGCTGCTGACATTGGTTTGTATGGATTCGAATTCATCTCTCAGGCAATGCTCGGGGACCCAACTGGCCTGACCATGCCAGTTGCACTTGAGGAACTGTTCTGGGGTGACGCAGGCATTGGCTTGGCCATCTTTGGTTCTAGCCTTGCGGCCGCCGGCATTGCCGGTAACGGAACTATGGAGCAAACACTCGAATGGGTGCCACAGTGCTACGGCACCCCCGAGAAGATTGCGCTGGGAGCCTTCTGCGTTTCTGAGCCCGACGCAGGCTCAGATGTTTCTTCGCTTCGGACCCGTGCGGTATACGACGAGGCCAAAGACGAATGGACTCTAAACGGAACCAAAGCATGGATCACGAACGGCGGAATTGCCGATGTGCACGTTGTGGTTGCAACGGTTGACCCCGCGCTCAAGGGTCGCGGCCAGGCCAGCTTTATTGTTGGGCCCGGTACTCCCGGATTGTCCATGGGCCAGAAGTACAAGAAGCACGGCATTCGCGCCTCGCACACCTCTGAGGTTGTGCTTGACGATGTGAAGATCCCTGGAGCAAACCTGCTCGGCGGCAAAGACAAGCTGGATGAAAAAATCGCTCGGGCTCATGAGGCACTGAAGAACCCAACGATCCATTCGGGCAAGCAGCCGGCGATGGCAACCTTCGAGGCCACACGCCCAGCCGTGGGTGCTCAGGCAGTTGGTGTGGCGAGAGCGGCCTATGAGTACGCACTTCAGTACGCCCAGGAGCGCACAGCATTCGGCAAGCCCATCATCATGAATCAGTCGATTGCGTTCATGCTGGCCGATATGGCCACGCAGATTGAGGCCGCTCGATTGATGGTCTACCGCGCAGCTTGGTTGTCGGGTAACGGCGGAGGGTTTGTCAACGCCGAGGGCTCAATGTCCAAGCTCATGGCCGGACGCACAGCGGTGTGGGTGACTGAGCGAGCCATTCAGATTCTCGGCGGTTACGGCTACACCCGTGAGTACCCCGTGGAGCGCTGGCACCGTGATGCAAAGATCTTTGACATCTTCGAGGGTACTGAGCAGATCCAGCAACTAGTCATCAGCCGTGCGATCTCCGGGTTGAGGATCGAATAGGCGAATGACCTGCAATCGCAGGCCAGACCTCTTCAGTGCACCCCAAGGAGGACCCGCTTGAATGCAGGGGTGGCCCTCGCAAGCACAGACTCAATGCCTCGCATGGACCCGGGGTCTGGATTTCGGCGAGACATTCAGGGTCTTCGCGGCGTAGCCGTGCTGCTCGTGGTTGGGTTTCACGTCAATCGCTGGATCCCTGGCGGCTACGTCGGTGTCGATGTCTTCTTCGTTATCTCTGGCTTGGTCATCACCCAACACCTGCGTGATCGCGTGCAGGCTGTCGGGCGCTTGCCCGTCGGAGATTTCTTCGCAAGGCGGGTGAGGCGCCTGCTGCCGATGCTGACCGTGACGCTATCGGCTACGGCCCTGCTGGGAGTTCTTGCGCTCAGCCCGCTTGGCGCGTCAGCCACAACATCTAAGACGGCGGCCGCAGCAGCGCTGCTCAACGCGAACACCTTCTTGGCGAGACAGTCCAACGACTACTTCGCCCTAGCGCCAGACGCGAATGCCCTGCTGCAAACATGGTCGCTGTCGGTGGAGGAGCAATTTTATCTGGTTCTGCCGTTCGTGATTCTTGGGGGAGCCTTCGTGCTGGCGCGGCGTCGATCACGCACTCCCACGGTAAGTATCTCTCCCAGGGCTGACCCGGCTGTCCCCGTTCGCGCGGCTGTCCCCACTGGCCTGCTTGCCATAGTTGCGGCCGCAGCGGCTGCGTCCTACGCGCTCTACTCGGTACTCTTGCGCGGCGGCTTCAGCCGGCTCGTCAGTGCCCTCGGCGTGTCCTCCCCTCAGGCGCTCGCCTTTTATGCGGCGCCCACACGCGCGTGGGAGTTTCTTGCCGGATGCCTGCTCGCTCTATCCGCACCTGCACTACGCCGCCTGCGGCCGGGGCAGAGTTCCACGGCCGGGGTAGTGGGGCTTATCGCCATCCTCGCCGCCGCCGCACTGTATGGCGCGAAGTCGTGGCTCTCTCCTGTGGCCATGGTGCTCCCCGTGGCCGGTGCAGCTCTGGTGCTTCTGCCACGGCCT
Source organism: Actinomycetes bacterium (assembly GCA_037141255.1). Lineage (GTDB taxonomy): Bacteria > Actinomycetota > Acidimicrobiia > Acidimicrobiales > Microtrichaceae > IMCC26207. Next base: position 27,733 of record JBAXCX010000022.1, read on the forward strand.
GCGCAGACGGATCGCAGCGGTCCGGTCGACCGCCTGCTCTCAACACGATGGCTCGTGGCTGTCGGCGATGTTGCCTACGGCTGGTACCTCTTTCACTGGCCTCTCATCGTCTTCGCCGCTGCGAACACGAGTGCGACCTGGGCGCCGGCGGTGGCAGCAGCGCTGGCTCTGGCGCTCGCACTCGGCGCCAAGCGCGTGCTGGAAGACCCATTCCGGAGCGACGGGCGCTGGCGAGGTCGCCGGGCCGCAGTGCTGGCCGTCACCTGCGTCACGATCACGTTGGTAAGCGCCGGGGTGGCACTGGTCATCGATCGTGCCTGGCCGATTGGAGATCTGCGCGCTACGCAAGCGTTCCACCTGCCCACAGTCCGTGGGTGCAACGAGCGGTTCTCCAGCCCGGGAGCGCTCGACAGGCCGGCGTGCACCTCCCGAGTGCCAAATGCCCGAGGCCGCATCGTGCTCATCGGCGACTCGCACGCCGAGATGTGGGCGGAGGGCGTCACTCGAGCAGGCAACGAGCTTGGCTTCGACGTCACGACCGTCACGATGTCGGGCTGCCCAATGGTCTTCGGCACGCTGCGCCGCTCCGACGGTATCGT